>CAZZWL010000017.1:0-31791 GCA_964657755.1 uncultured Rhodanobacter sp. | reverse complement strand
TGTAGCGGCCGGGTCGGCGGCTACCAGGGCTTCGGCGGCAGCCACCACCGTTGGTATATCGTTGGCCCGGCCAAAAGTGCCGGCGTACAGCACCACGCGCTGGCCTTCCAGGCCCTGCGCCCGGCGCTGCCCAGCCACCACGGGGGGGGTAGGGCGGGCCGCCAGGTCGAGGTCGGTGCCGTTGAGCAGGGTAGTGATTTTATTTGACTCAATACCCAGCCCAGCCACGTAGTCGCTCATGTCGGGCGAAAGCGGCACGATGTGCGCCGCACTTTGATACAGCCGCCGCTCCAAGGCAAATAGCTGATGCTGAAGCAACTTACCGGGTACCGCGCCCATCGCGATAGGAAAAGACGGCCACAAATCCTGCACCTCAAACACCCACGGCACCCGCCAATGTTGCGCCACCCGCGCCGCCGCCCAGGCCGCCGTTAGCGGCGTGCTGATGCCCCACACCACGTCGGGCCGCGCCAGGCGCCGCCCCGCGCGCACCGCCCAGGCCGCGTACTGCGCAAACGCCAGCGCCCGCCGCGCCGGCCCCATCTTGTTGTCGTACGGGATGTTAGCCTCCAGCAGCTCCACGCCCGGCGGCACCCAGGGCCACTCGTGCGTCAGCTGCTGGGGCCGCCAGGCGGGGGTAGTGAGCAGCGTCACGCGGTGGTGCCGCGCAAGCTCAGCCAGCAGCGTGTAGTGCCGGCTGGTAGCCGGGCAGTCGGGGCTGGTGTGGTACTGGCTGAAAACCGCGATGTGCATCTTCTCCATGAACAGTGAACAGTGAGCAATTACTAAGCGCGTGAATTAATAATTGCTCATTGTTTACTGCTCATTGTTCATTACTTTTTGGGTCGGTAGTGCGAGTCGTTGAGTAGGCGCTGGGCGTCCTGCTGCGCCATCAACTGGGCGAGCGAGATGTCAGCATGCTCGCTCATGTACTTGCGCACGATTTGCAGCCCCACCCACTGGCCCACCCGGCCGGGGCAGGTGCGGTCGATTTCGGGCACGTTGGGCCGCTCCCCCACGTACTTCTGAATCACGAAGGGGGTAGTGTTGTAGAGTAAATTGTTTTCCAGAAAATGCCCCCAGATGCGCGCCTCGTTGAATTTAACGTTGCGCAACTCCTTGCCCGAGTAGCCAACGAGCGACGAGTCGGGCGTGCAGGGCAGCACCTGGCCCGCGAAGTACAGTCGCTTACCCTGGTCCACCATCTGGTCAAGCATCGAAGTGGCCGTCAGCTGGTGTTTATTGTATTTGCTCGACACGGCCAGTGCTAGGGTGGGTAGCACGTTGGCGGGGCGGTAGCGGCGCAGCATGTACTGCGGCAGGTCGGGTCGGTAGCTGGCCTTGGGCCCCGCAAACCAATCTAGGCTGATAACCAGTAAATTGTCGTTGATAAAAATATCCTTGCCCATCAGCCCGCTCACGTAGGTAGCCGCCACGGCCGGCGCCTTAAAATCGGGAAAATAATACTTGACGCGCCCAAACATAGCGGCCATGTCCTGGCGCAGGGCCGCCGAGTCGGCAAAGGTCGTGGCCGTTTGCTGGCTCAGCTTTTGCAGGTCGGGGTTGGTCGCGAGCTGCGCCAGCGCCTTGGCCAACGTATCGGCCGGGGCCTGGCCCGCTTGCAGATAATACTGCGCGAAAACCGGGTTGGTACGCATAAACTGCAACCCTTCGGCCGGATTCTTAATCTGGAAAAAGGACCTTTCGAGGTGGCGCAGGGGTAGGGCCACGGCGGGCGCGCCGCTGGCGGGGTCGGGGCGGCAGCCGCCTTCCTCGGCGTCGCGCTGGCAACCGGCCAGCAGCCCCGCGGCGGCCAGGCTCAGGGCCATGATACAGGTAGATACTTTCAAGCTGAAGCTATTTTCGCACAAAACTACACTTTCCCCCCGCAGAACCACGTTCCGCAGTACTCAATACCTCCACACCTATTTATGAAGAAACTATTGCTTACCCTTGCGGCGCTGGCCGTAGCCCCCGCCGCCTTCGCCCAGGTTGAAATCGGCCTCAAGGTATCGCCTTCTATCTCTTTTCTGCGCACCAGCTCGCCTTCAACCACCAATTTTCAGGGTGATGGGGGCAAACTCAGCTTCGGCGGCGGTGTGTTCGTGGATTATTTCTTCGGAGAGAATTACGCCTTTAATACCGGGTTATTTTTGACTGGTAAGGGTGGTAATGTTGCTTATACTGAAACAGCTGTTATCCCTCCTAATTCGGGCTCGGGTTCAGGTACCCATCCGACCGTATCGCAGAAAATCGCCATTCAATACCTCGAAATTCCCGCTACCCTCAAGCTTTTCACCAACGAAGTCGCACCGGCTACCCGCGTTTATTTCCAGGTTGGTGGCTCCGTTGCCTTCCCGGTTTCAACCCGCATCAACGGCGATAAATTCTATACCGACCCCTATAACGGGAACTCCCAAACTGACGCTTCCGACCACGTTTTTGCCGTCGACGCCAACCTTATCGGTGGCCTGGGCGTCGAGTATCAGTTGGGTCAAAGCACGAAGCTGCTCGCTGGTCTCAGCTACCACCACGGCTTGGTAGACCTAGACCGCTATTTCGAGAAGAACCGGGGTTTCAGTGACGTCAGCATCAAAAATAGCGTAGTTGCGCTGGACCTGGGCCTCAAATTCTGACCACTGATTAGCACGAATTTTAGCGAATTTCACGGATTTCGTGGACGATTATCAGCAGCTTATTAGCTGAAAAAAAGGCTGCCCTATCAGAGGCAGCCTTTTTTAATCGTCCACAAAATTCGTGAAATCCGTGCTAATCAGTAATTTCGATTATTTCGCGGTCTTGGGCACGCGCCATCGCGGCGGCGGCCGAGTGCAGCTCAATCTGCTCGCCGTGTTCGTCCTCGATGCGGAAATCGGTAAGGCCGAGGGCAGTATCCTTCATTACCTTCACCCACTTGTAGTACTTCAAGTACCACTTCATCTGCTTGCTTACCAGGCCTTTGGTATAGTAAGCATGCAGGAAGGGGTGCACGTAAAGCGTCAAGCCATTCTGATTCTGATTCACCAGCAGGTCGTCGATGCTGTTGTCAATCTCATCCGTCACCTGGATAGACGCCGAAATCTTGCCGGTGCCGCCGCAGGTAGGGCATACCTCGCCGGTAATGATAGTTTCGGCCGGGCGCACCCGCTGCCGGGTTATCTGCATCAGCCCAAACTTGGTGAGGGGCAGGATGGTAAACTTGGCCTTGTCCTGCTTCATGATGTGGTACACCGCGTCCTCCACTTTCTTGCGGCTCTCGGCGGCGCGCATATCAATGAAGTCAACCACAATGATACCGCCCATGTCGCGCAGGCGCAGCTGGCGCGCCACTTCCTTGGCGGCCAGCAGGTTAATCATGAGTGCCGTAGCCTCCTGGTCGTTTTCCTGGTTGCTCTTCGAGCCTGAGTTCACGTCAATTACGTGCAGCGCCTCGGTATGCTCAATAACGAGGTAGCCGCCGCCCGGCACGCTCACCGTTTTGCCAAACAGCGTCTTGAGCTGCTTCTCAATGCCCAGGTGTTCAAACACCTTAGCCTTGTTATTGTGCAGCTTCACAAGCCCGATTCTGTCCGGCGCGATTTTCTGCACATATTCCTTCATCTCCTCAAAGCGAGCCGGCGTATCCACGATAATTGAGTCGAATGACTCATTCAGCATGTCCCGCAACATGGAGGAAGTGCGGCCCAACTCACCCAGCATCTTATCGCGGGGCTGGCCTTTGCGCAGGTTTTCGTAGAGCGAATTCCAATTGTCCACCATGCTCTGCATGTCGCGGTCAAGCTCAGCTACCTCGTGGCCCTCGGCCACGGTACGGATAATGACGCCGAAGCCTTCGGGTTTAATGCTGGCGATGAGACGCTTGAGTCGGTCCCGCTCGGCCTTGCTCACGATTTTCTTCGATACCGAGATAGTATTCGTGAATGGCATCAGCACCAGGTAGCGGCCGGCCATCGAAATGTCGGTGCTCACGCGCGGGCCCTTCGTCGAAATCGGCTCCTTCACTACCTGCACCAGCAGGTTTTGGCCTTTCTTGAATACGCTGTCGGCCTTACCCACCTTTTCCAGCGCGGGCTCCAGCTTAAAGTCTTCCAGGCCGCCGGTTTGGGCCTGGTGCTTCATTACGCTTCCCACCCATTTATTAAGGGACGGAAATTGTTCGCCCAAGTCGCCATAGTGCAGAAAAGCATCCTTTTCGGAGCCAATATCCACAAAGGCCGCGTTGAGGCCAGGCATCACCTTGCGCACGGTACCCAGGAAAATGTCACCTACCGCGTAGTTGGTGTCGTTACGGTCGAAGTGGTATTCAATCAGCCGTTTATCCTGGAGCAAGGCAATCCGTTCTCCTTCGGGGGTCGAATTGATAATTAATTCATTGCTCAACGTAGTAGATTAGTTAAAGTAGCCAGCCCGACCCCGAACAGGGGGGTAGAATGCCCCGAAACCGGCAAAAGGGAAGCCAGGACCACGTATGTCCTAGCTTCCCCTCGCGAGCCACGGCTACTGCCCCATGTGAGGCAGCCCGGCACACCACGGTAGTCGTCCGCGTGGCGGAGGCTACGTGAGAGATAGATAGGCGGCTGGCGCGTTAGCGACCAACTGCCTACCCCTTACTCCGCACTAAGTCAGAAAATTACTTCTTCTTGTGACGGTTTTTGCGCAGGCGCTTTTTGCGCTTGTGGGTGGCAATCTTATGACGTTTACGTTTCTTACCGCAGGGCATTGTCGTGGTGAGTTAAAAAGGTAGATATGAAGAGTCCTGAGAACGAGTTACTGGTTTGGGGGTGTAAAAGTAACGCCCCAGCGACCAGTTACCCACAGGCAGGGGTTAGTTTCGGAGTTTAGCCAATTCCTCCTCCACCGACGCGGCCAGGGCCGGGTCGTCGCTGAGGCTCGTGGCTTTTTGGAAGGCAGCACGGGCGGCCGGACCCCGATTGGTGCGGGCCAGCGATACACCGAGGTAAAACTGCCCTTCCACGTTCTTGGAGTTGACCTGCACCAGTTGCGAAAAGCGCTCCACTGCTTTGTCGTACTGGTTGCTTTGGATAGCCAAAATTCCCAGGTTATATAGAACTTTTTCGTTCTTAGGGTCTTGCTCCAGCACCTCGCGCAACAGGCCAATCCCTTTCACGGGATTATCGCTGCTCATGTAGGCCATGCCGAGGTTGGTTTTAGCATCCAAGTTGTTAGGATTGGTGGCCAAAACTTTGTCGTATAGCTCCCGCGCCTTATCACCCAGCATTTTCTTGCGCTCAGCCGAAGCTGCGAAGCTGTAAGCCTGAAAATAAGCGTCAGCTGCTTGCTGCCAGGCCTTTTCACTGGGCTGCGCCGTAGCTACCGTAGCCAAGTAGTAGCCCGCACTGTCGAAACGCTGCACCGTAGCGTAGCGCGCGGCCAGCGTAATGGCGACCTGTTTGCGGTCAGTCGCTGAGGCCGTGCGGTACTGAGTCAGTAGTAGGTTGAGCGCTTGGCGCTGAGCTGCGGTAGCTTGGGTATGAGGCGCGCTGGCCGCCGGGCTAGCTTCCCCGGCAACGGTGCCTGTTTCGGCTGGCCGCGGGCCCGAGGAAGCATCGGTCTTCGAGCCGTTAGTAGCGATACCCCCGCCGTCGCGCGTGGCGGTGCGAGCAGCATCTTGCCGGAGCTCAGCTTTCCCTTCCTTGGGCTTCACAATGCCTTTGGGCAGCGCATAGAGTCCGCCCGCCAGCGCCAAGGCGCCAGCCAGAAGCAACAGCTGGTGCGTACTGGTTTGGGAAGTAGAAGCCATACTGGAAGTAGCTAAGGGTGGTAAGCAATGAGGTGATAAGGAAGGAGTTGAGGCAGGCCTCAACAGCCAGCCCGTCCGCCCTTATCACCTCATTACTTTGCAACCGCAAAGTTCTTAAAAACTAAGCCTTGGCTTTTTTGGTGCCTTTGGCAGCCTTCTTAGGGGCTTTCTCCGAAGATTCGCCGGTAATTTTTTTGCTGGCCTTAATCTTGGCAACAAAAGTCTTGCTTGGCTTGAAGCTTGGAATGAAGTGCTCGTCGATAATGAGCGACGTGTTTTTAGAGATGTTACGGGCTACTTTGCGAGCGCGCTTTTTGTTTACGAACGAGCCAAAGCCACGCACGTAAATATTGTGGCCTTCGGTCATCGAATCCTTCACTACTTTGAAGAATGCTTCGACGGTCGTCAGCACATCGGCTTTCTCAATGCCGGTTTTTTGCGAGATTTCGGAAATTACCTCAGCTTTGGTCACGTTGGTAAGGGGGGGTACTAAAAGTGAAAAAAAATATCGGGCGGATAATCAACCGTTTTCGACGTAATTCCTTGCCCGGTAAGCGGTTCGCCATTCGAAACGGAGCGCAAAGGTACTCCTTAAATTTTGTTCGGCCAATGGAAACTTCCAAGTTTCTCTTTGGTCAAAATATTATTACTCATTATTTTGCTTAAAACTGCATCCACTACTGCCCCGGTTCCCTCCAATCCTTTTCTGGCCTCGGCGTTGTTGAATTGGTATCCCCGGCACCGGCGCGATTTGCCTTGGCGTAGCACTTGCGACCCCTACGCTATTTGGCTCTCCGAAGTTATTCTACAGCAAACCCGGGTGGCGCAAGGCTTGCCGTATTACCTTGATTTTCTGGCTTCCTACCCCACCGTGCAAGACCTGGCCGCCGCTCCCGAGCAGGAAGTGCTACGCCACTGGCAGGGCCTGGGCTACTACTCCCGAGCCCGCAATATGCACCACACCGCCCAGCAGGTGGTGGCCGACTTTGGCGGCGCTTTCCCGGCTACCTACGCTGGCCTGCGCCAGCTAAAGGGGGTAGGGCCCTACACGGCGGCGGCCATCGCATCTTTTGCCTTTGATGAAGCAGTAGCGGTGCTCGATGGCAACGTATTTCGGGTGCTGGCGCGAATTTTTGGCCTGCATGCCGATATCGCGGTGCCCAGCTCGCGCCGAGAATTTCAGGCGCTGGCCGACCTGCACTTGCCCCCCGCCCATGCGGCAGAGTTTAACCAGGCCATTATGGAGTTTGGGGCTTTGCAATGCACCCCGGCTAAGCCCGACTGCCTATTTTGCCCGCTGCAAAGCCACTGCTGGGCTTTTCAGCACGGGCAGGTGGCGCTGCTGCCCGTCAAGAGTAAAGCCAAGGCGGCGCGCACTCGCTACTTTCACTACCTGGTGCTGCGCCACGGCGGGCAGCTGTACCTAAAGGCGCGCCCGGCCGGCGATATCTGGCAGGGCCTCTACGATTTTGCCCTCGCCGAAACCGACAGCGCCGAGCTGCCCGCCGCCGAGGTGCTGCGCCACGTAGAAGCCTTGGGTGGCCAGCCCGATACCCGCTACGTGGCCGAAGACCGGCCGGCCCCGTCCCTACGCCACGTGCTTAGCCACCAAAAGCTAGAGGCGCGCTTCCATGCGGTGGAGTTAGCCGCTGCCTTGCCCGCCGCTACGCTGCGTGCTACGGGCCTACGAGCCTATTCTGCGGCTGAGATAGAGGCGCTTCCTAAACCGGTTTTAATAAGTAAATACTTGGCTGGCAATGGATAAAAAGGAGGGGGTAGGGAGGCTGCTCGCAGTTTGACCAGCCTGCTTGCTACTGACTGACCAATAATGGCTATTTATGTTAGTTAATAGTGCTAAGAAAATTTGCAAATTCCGATAATTATTCGTACTTTTAACTCGTCAATGGTAGCTGTGGTTGGCTGCCGAATAAGTTATTAAAACGTAAGATTATGGCTGGCGTAAACAAAGTGATTTTGGTGGGTAACCTGGGCAAGGACCCCGAGGTACGTCATTTGGAAGGCGGTACCAGCGTGGCGCACTTCACCCTGGCCACCAACGAGTATTACAAGGACAAGCAGGGCACTCGCGTTGAGCGGACTGAGTGGCACAATATCTCGGCGTGGCGCGGCCTGGCCGAGCTGGCTGAGAAATATCTGAAAAAAGGTAGCCAGGTGTACATTGAAGGCAAGCTGCGCACCCGCCAGTACCAGGATAAGGACCAGCAAACGCGCTACATCACCGAGATTATCGCGGAGGAAATCTCGCTGCTGGGCGGCCGGCCGGGTGGCAATGGCGGCGGTGCCGCCAGCCCTACCCCCGCCGAAAACGTGAGCCTGCGCCTAGAGCCGGAACTGGACCAGTTGCCCTTCTGACCACTGATTAGCGCGGATTTCACGGATTTTGTGGACGATTGCTTCGCGTGAAAAGGCCAGCCGCAAGGTTGGCCTTTTTTGGTTTGGTTAAACGCAACGCTACTCCAGTTGGCACTAGCGTCGTCCACAAAATCCGTGAAATCCGCTAAAATCCGCGCTAATCAGTGGTCTATCTTTGGTGCTTATTCTGTTACCAGCTAGTATGAGTGCTTCCCGATTTTGGGTTTGGGCCGTGGCGCTGGGCGGGGCGGCCGGGTCACTGGCCGCCTGCTCGTCGGCCCCCGATTATACTCCCAAGCCCAAGGGCTATAACCGCATTGACCTGCCGCCGCACCGCTACCGCGCGCTGCCAGCCGGGCACCCCTACACGTTCGAGTACTCGCAGTACGCCAAGGTGTTGCGCGATTCCTCGTACATGGCCCAGCCCGACTGGCTGAACGTGTACTACCCCCAGCTGCACGCCAATGTGCAGATTACCTACACCAACGTGGTGCGTAATCGCCAGCTCTACAACAAGATGATGGAGGACGCGCGCAAGCTCACCGGCAAGCACCAGATTAAGGCAACCTCGATTGAAGAGAAAATCCTGCGCACGCCCAACGGCATGCGCGCTTCAGTGTTTGAGCTGGAAGGCGAGGTGCCGAGTCAGTTTCAGTTTTATACTACCGACAGTACCAAGCACTTTTTCCGGGCGGCGCTGTATTTCCGTACGGCTACGGCCAACGACTCGCTGGCCCCCGTGATTGAGTACGTGAAGTATGATATGATTAAGATGCTTAACACGTTGCGATACAAGTAATTTATTTGAGTAAGAACGTCATGCTGAGCTTGCCGAAGCATCTTGCCTGAATCGTTAGATTAGTAATCCAGCGGCGCGAGCGAGATGCTTCAGCAAGCTCAGCATGACGTTCTTTTTTACTGTTCTACTACTCTCGTTTTATTTCAGAGATGAGTAACTTTTTTCAAACTAAGCTGGAGAACCTGAGGGGGGTAGGCCTGCAGCGGGCGCTGCTGCTGGGCAAGGAACTGGGCCTGTTTACTTACGGTGACCTGATTCAGCGCTACCCCTTTCGGTACCTCGACCGCACGCAGTTTTATAACATTGTGGACCTGCACGATGAGCTGCCCTACGTGCAGGTGAAGGGAATTTTGAGGGGTAGGGAAGTGATAGGGGAGGGGCCCAAAAAACGCCTCGTGGCCAAAGTGGGTGATGCCAGCGGCGAGTTGGAAGTGGTGTGGTTCAAGGGGGTAAATTACCTGGAGAAGGTCATCAAGAACCACCAAGAGTATATCGTTTTTGGCAAGCCGACGATGTTCAACGGCCGGCCCCAGATGGCCCACCCCGACCTGGAGGAGGTGAGCGAGCAGAAGCCCGGCCAAAGCTTTTTGCAGCCGGTATACAACACGAGCGAAAAGCTCAAAAACTACCACCGAATCGACAGCAAGGCGATAATGCGCATGGTGGGCGACCTGCTCAAAATCGCCCTACCCCACGTCACGGAGACGTTGTCGCCCGCCCTCATCCAGCAGTACGCGCTGCTCGATAAGGCCACGGCCTTGCAGCAGATTCACTTTCCGCAAAGCCTTGAGCTGCTCGAAAAGGCGCGGTTTCGGCTCAAGTTTGAGGAGCTTTTCTATATCCAGCTCAAGCTGCTGCGCCAAAAAGACCAGCGCAAGGTGACGCTGGCGGGCCAGATTTTCAGTGAGGTGCCCACGCTGGTGCACTTCTACAAAAATGTGATGCCCTTCGACCTCACGGGCGCGCAGAAGCGGGTTATCCACGAGATTTACAAGGATTTCTGCAACGGTCAGCAAATGAACCGCTTGCTGCAGGGCGACGTGGGCTCGGGCAAAACTATCGTGGCCTTCATCGCGATGCTGATGGCCGCCGACAACGGGGCCCAAAGCTGCCTGATGGCGCCCACCGAAATCCTGGCCGACCAGCACTACCAGGGCCTGAAAGTGTACGCCGACCTGCTGGGCCTCAACCTGGGCAAGCTCACGGGCAGCACGCGCACCGCCCAGCGGCGCGTGCTGCACGAGCGGCTGCGCGATGGCACCATGCAAATGCTGGTGGGCACCCACGCCCTGCTCGAAGACGTAGTGCAGTTCCGCAACCTGGGCCTGACCATCATGGACGAGCAGCACCGCTTTGGCGTGGCGCAACGCTCCAAGCTGTGGCAAAAAAACCCCTACGTGATTCCGCACGTGCTCGTGATGACGGCCACGCCCATTCCGCGCACGCTGGCCATGACGCTCTACGGCGACCTCGACGTGAGCGTGATTGACGAGCTGCCCGCCGGCCGCAAACCCATCGTGACGGTGCATCGCTACGATGCTAACCGGCTGAAAGTGTTTCAGTTCGTGCGCGACCAGGTGGCGCTGGGCCGGCAGATATACATCGTGTACCCGCTCATTGAGGAAAGTGAAACGATGGACTACAAGGACCTGACCGACGGCTACGAGAGCGTGAGCCGCGCCTTTCCCGACCTGCAAATCAGCATCGTGCACGGCCGCATGAAAGCGGAGGAAAAGGACTTCGAGATGGCGCGCTTCGTGAAGCGGGAAACCCAGATAATGGTGGCCACTACCGTTATCGAAGTTGGGGTGAACGTGCCCAACGCTTCCGTGATGATAATCGAGAGCGCCGAGCGCTTTGGTCTTTCGCAACTGCACCAGCTGCGGGGGAGGGTAGGGCGCGGTGCCGACCAGAGCTACTGTATTCTGATGACGGGCTACAAGCTAAGTAAAGACAGCCGCACCCGCCTCGAAACGATGGTGCGAACCAACAATGGCTTCGAAATTGCCGACATTGACCTCAAGCTGCGCGGCCCCGGCGACCTCATGGGTACCCAGCAAAGCGGGGTTCTCGATTTGCTAATTGCCGACCTGGCCAAGGATGGCCGCATCCTCACCGAGAGCCGGGCCGCTGCTCAGGCCATTCTCCAGGAGGACCCCGAGTTGGCACAGCCTGCGCATGGTAATATTCGAAGGCACATCGAGAGCTTACCCGCTACGGCCGTGAACTGGAGCCGCATCAGCTAACTTAGAATTATGCATAAAAAAAGCGGCTTCTTTATAAGAAACCGCTTAGCGCCGTTAGAACCAAGTAGTGGGCTGGTCGGCCTGTTGCTGACTGACTGGAGTAGCCACTGTGGGTTGCCTGTCGGCATAGTGCGCTAGTATCAGAGAACTGGTTGTATCGGAAGCAAAAACCAGAACGGGGGATTTAGTGAGGCCAGCGGTGGCAGTGGGGGTAGTCAACTGCATATAACGGCCAGCTATGATAAGCGCGAAAAGTGAACCGATTTTTAGGAATGATTTCATAAGATGCGGGTGGCGGCACGTACCACCTCAAAATAGGTGCCAGTTAGTAGTTCTTTACTAAATATCCAAAAAGCGAGTAATGGGTGGGAAGGAAGGGAGAGTAGTTGAAAATTTGACTTTTCCAGGGTGCGACCCTTGAACGGTCGAGCCAGCTAATAGTTGCGTCAAACGCTTAAAATGCAAAAAATCATGTGCTTCAGGGGTAAAGTTACGTTTGCTGAGCCAAGTGGCCGAATAACAAGCAGCAGCAGTAGGTCAGCCAACAAGCCTTAGCGGGGGTATTTTTGGGTTTCTGGGGCGCTATAAGTCCCTTTTAGTTGTATTCTGTATGATGCGCTTTTCAATTGGTGTAGCTGTGCTAGCCCTCAGTAGCTTAGGTGGTATGATAATGCCGGTCCGGGCCCAAAAAATCAAATCAGTACCATTTAGCTACCTGCCTGAGCAAGGTGAAGACCGCTATAACCAGCGGGTGACGCAGAAAACCCTGGCCCTGGCCGATGGCAGCGGCTTCGTTATACTAGCCCACCAAAGCGGCAGTGCCTACGCTGTGGAACGCTATGATGCGGACCTTAAGAAGCAGTGGAGCACCGCTATTCCCGTCGCGCCTGGCGAAACGGTAGAAGCGTTTGCTCATAATGCTGAGCAGGCTTGGGTAGTGATGCACCATGCCGATGAAAGTGGCCAGAGCCTGATAGTGCAGCCCGTAACCTTAGGAAGTGGGCAAAGAGGGACACCCGCTGTACTCTTGACCGCCGCCGCCCGCGACCGCCGCCCCGGCGTGCGCCTCTCCCCCGACGGCAACCGCTTACTGGCCTTTGGCTACGCTACCCGCGATGAGCAGGTGCGCAGTATGCGGGGCGCGCTCTATGACCAGAAGTTGACTAAAATACTGGACCGCACCTACGATTTTCGCGACCAAGGCGACTTCTTTTCCCCTAACATACTGCTTGCCAACGATGGTACGCAGTACGTGACGCTGCTCGGCGATGGCATGAAAAAGCTGACTGCCCGCCGATATCCGCCTACTCCTGACCGCGTAGGTATCGCTACCCCCATTTTGGTGATGGGTATCCCGGTGGGCGGCACATTTGGTGGCCAGCCTATCACCATTCGCGATGCCAAGTTCACGCTGCAACCCGATGGCCAGCTCTGCGCCGTAGCGCTCTGCGCCAACTACAACACCGGCGACTTGAGCGGCCTGAAAGCCGTGAGCTTCGATTTTACGGCCAGCAAACTCAAAGTGGCAGAAGAGCTACCCTTCGCTCCGGCTTTTCTGGCAGAGGTAAGTAAGGCTACCGGCGTCGAAGTCAAGAAGCTGGCCGACATCTATTTGGGTGATATATTTTTGACCGAAAGTAAAAATCTGGTAGTCATCGCCGAGCGTCATTTTGAGGAAGGTGGCCCTGAATTGCCGGTGCACGCCCGCGAGCTGTACTTATTTGGCTACAGCGCATTCCTTACCCCCATCTGGCACCTCATAGTGGCCAAAGACCAGGTTGCGCCTCCCATCGACAGCTTCACCGGCATTGGCTATCGGGCCGCCATTTTTGGCGAAGACCTACAGCTCTTAACGCTCGAAGCCATCGGCGGCAAGTCGGACCTTTACCTGCGGCACGTGCAAGTGCCAACTGGTGTCATTAGCGCTCTCCAACGTCTCAAGCTGAACATAGCCAACGACCAGCAACTCGCTTACGTCAAAGACTTTGCGGCGTGGCTTGGCCCCAAAACGATTATCGGTGTGAGCCGCCCCAGCAAAAAATCAGCCGCCTTGCAGTTGAATGAAGTGAAGCTCAAATGACCACTGATTAGCACGGATTTTAGCGGATTTCACGGATTTTGTAGACGATTCGCTCTGCGCTTCGCCGCCGCACTTTCTTTCGACCAACGTAAAAGGCCACCCGATTGGGTGGCCTTTTACGTTGGTGCTGACCCTCGCGCCGTCCACAAAATCCGTGAAATCCGCTAAAATCCGTGCTCCTAGTAGCAGTATTCGTTGGCTTCGATGAGGCCGGCGGCCACGCGGCGGCGGGCATCCTTCACGTTGAAGAGGTCGGGCTTGGTGAAGCGCTTGAGGCCCATGCTGAGCAAGCGCTGCTCGTCGCCTTCGGTCATGCTGGCAATGGCTTCGCGGCCCGATTTCTCCACCAGGTCGATGGCGTCGGATAGGTACACGCGGGCCATGTCGAGCTGGCGGCTCAGAGCTTCTTCGCCTTTGGCTGCGATTTCCTTTTCTACGCGCAACAGCGTGCTTTCGGCGGTGTAAGTTTTGATGGACATGTCGGCGATGTTCATTAACACTTCCTGCTCCTTGGCGAGCGAGTTCATGTACTTCTGCACGGCCACGCCGGCCACCATCAGGATAGCCTTTTTCATGTTAGCGATAGCTTTCTTCTCGGTCGCGAAAGCCGAGTCGTCGCTCTCACCCATGCTTGGGATGCTCAGCAGCTCCTGCTGCACGGCCTGCGCCGGGCCCATAAGGTCGATTTCGCCCTTCAGACCCTTTTTCAGAATCATATCGACGGCCAGCATCCGGTTGATTTCGTTAGTGCCCTCGAAAATCCGGTTGATGCGCGAATCGCGGTAGTTGCGGTCCATCGGATAGTCCGACGAGAAGCCGTAGCCGCCGTATATCTGCACGCCCTCATCGGTCACGTAGTCAAGTACTTCCGAGCCTTCTACTTTCAGCATGGCGCACTCTACGGCAAACTCGCGGGCTGCGCCCAGCAAAGCTTCGTTGGTACCCAGGCCGCTGGCCAGTAGCTCCTGCTCCTTGCGGTAGATGTCCTCGCCGGCGCGGTAAATGGCCGATTCTACGGCGTACATCCGAATGGCCTGCTGCGCTAACTTGTAGCGAATCGCGCCAAACTTCGAGATAGGCAGCTTGAACTGCACGCGCTCGTTGGCATACTTCACGCTCTGCGTGGCCGTGGCCTTGGCACCGCCCAGGCAGGCCGCCGCCAGCTTAATACGGCCGATGTTCAGCACGTTGAAGGCAATGAGGTGGCCTTTGCCAATCTCGCCCAGCACGTTTTCCTTGGGCACCTGCGCGTCGCTCAGGAACACCTGGCGCGTCGAAGAGCCGCGGATACCCATCTTGTGCTCCTCATTGCCGAGGCTCAGACCGGGCGTGTCCTTGTCCACGATAAAGCCCGTGAACTGCTCGCCGTCAATCTTGGCAAACACAATAAAGACGTCAGCAAAGCCGGCGTTGGTAATCCACATTTTCTGGCCGTTGAGCACGTAGTGCGTGCCTTCGGCATTCAGTACGGCTTTGGTCTTCGCGCCCAGCGCGTCGGACCCCGAGCCGGGCTCGGTGAGGCAGTAGGCGCCCATCAGGGTGCCGTCGGTGAGGCCGGGAATGTATTTCTGCTTCTGCGCATCGGTGCCGAAGTACAGAATCGGCAGCAGGGCAATGCCCGTGTGCGCCGCGAAGGCCACCGGAAACGAGTTGCCGCCGCCTACCCCCTCCGTCACGCGCAGGGCGGTCGGGAAGTCCATGTCGAGGCCGCCAAACTGCTCCGGCACGCTTACTCCAAACAGGCCGAGCTGACCAGCCTTTTCCATCAGGCCACGCATGAGGCCTTCCTCGTGATTGTCGAGGCGCTCGAGCAGCGGATGCACCTCGGCGGCCACGAAGTCCACGCAGGTTTGGTACATCATGTTCTGCTCTTCCGTGAAGTCGGCGGGCGAGAAAACGTCTTGAGCCTCAGTGGGCTTGATGATGAATTCGCCGCCTTTCACGACGGCTTTGTTCGATACTTCCATGATGGTAAATAGGTAAGGTGGGAGTGTAAACTGTTAGGCTTGCCGCGTAAGTGGGAAACAAAGAATTGCCCGAATTAGTGTTGCAAGATAAGTAAAAAATGTTAGGCGTGCCGACTATTATTTCAAATAAAAAGGTCAGATTATGTATCTGACCAAAATTGAAACTTAGCTATCGCCTTACTTTTCGTTGATACCACGCATCGGTTAGAGGCTGTACAACTAAATTGACTATATCAGCTCGGCGTTCAAGCCATGTGATAAGTGCGAGTCTTTGTTCTTCTGTTACCGACTTCCTTTTCGAAGCTGAATACGCATAAAAATTACTAGGCCCACCGCCAATGCTGAGAGAATTGGAATCTTCGTAGCTAATTAATTCTCTCAAAAATTCCCACTCTAGTTCTTCAGTATCCGGTCGAAGAAAGTCGAAGTAGAATCTAAAACCAAGCTGCTGAAACTCCTTCAACATTAGCTTCTTACGCAGTCGCTTTTTCATGAGTTCGGATAGATTCGTTTGTTATGCTGACGAAGGAAGCATCTTACTGGGGGTAACACACTGGTTGCGCGAACCTGATAAGATGCTTCCTTCGTCAGCATGACAAACGAAAAAAACTGCGTTACTTCAGCAGCTCATATATCCCCGCTACGCCCTGGCCGCCGCCTACGCAGGCGGTGACGATGCCGTATTTCTGGCCCCGGTCACGCAGCTCGTCGAAGAGTTGAATGCTCAGCTTGGCGCCTGAGCAACCCAGTGGATGGCCCAGCGCGATGGCGCCGCCGTTCACGTTTAGCTTCTCGGTGTTTATGCCCAGTTCGCGCACTACGGCCAGCGACTGCGAAGCGAAGGCCTCGTTCAACTCAAACAAGTCAATGTATTCCAGCTTCATACCGGCTTGGCGCAGGGCCTTCGGCACGGCGGCAATCGGGCCCATGCCCATGATGCGCGGGTCCACGCCCTCGGTGGCATAGGTGACCATGCGGGCAATGGGCTCTAGGTTCAGCTCCTTCACCATCTTCTCGCTCATCACCAGTACGAAGGCCGCGCCGTCGGAGGTTTGCGACGAGTTGCCGGCCGTAACCGAGCCGTTGGCGGCGAACACGGGGCGCAGGCGGGCCAGCGCCTCGATAGACGTGTCGGCGCGGGGGCCTTCGTCGGTATCGACCACGTAGGAGCGGTTTTTCTTCTTGCCGGTGGCCTGGTCGAGGTAGGTTTCCTCTACCGTGATAGGCACGATGCTCTTTGCAAACTTCCCCTCCTTGATGGCTTTCATGGCCTTCTGGTGCGAGTTATAGGCAAACTCGTCCTGGTCCTGGCGGCTGATTTTGTAGTCGTTGGCCACGGCTTCGGCTGTGAGGCCCATGCCCATGTAGTAGTCGGGGTGCTCGTTGGCGAGCTTGTAGTTGGGCACGGTTTTCCAGCCCACGGTGGGCACCATGCTCATGCTCTCGGTGCCGCCCGCGATGATGCACTCGGCCATACCAGCCGTGATTTTGCCCACTGCCATGGCAATGGTTTCGACCCCCGAGCCGCAGTAGCGATTCACGATGAGGCCCGGCACGTTGATGGGTAGCGCCAGCAGCGAAATGAGGCGGCCCATTTGCAGGCCCTGCTCGGCCTCTGGTACGGCGTTGCCCACTATCACGTCATCGACGCGGCTGGGGTCCAGGGCCGGCACCGACTTCACGAGGTGCTTGATAACCTCGGCCGCCAGGTCGTCGGGGCGGGTGAAACGGAAGACGCCCCGGGGCGCTTTGCCAACGGCCGTGCGAAAGCCGGCCACGATATATGCGGTATTAGCCATGATACTAGGGTGGGGTAGGGGGTTCGCGCGAAGTTTCGCGAAGGAAAAAAAGCGAAGTTTAGTAAAGCCGCGCTAACGACTCGTCCGGGTCGGCTTTGCCAAACTTTGCTTTTTTCTTCGCGAAACTTCGCGCTAAAAATTAGTTACGCAGCGGCTTGCCAGTAGTGAGAATGCTTTGAATGCGCTCCAACGTCTTGCGTTCGCCGCAGAGGCTCAAGAACGCCTCGCGCTCCAAATCCAGCAGATACTGCTCGCTCACCTCGGTAGGGGAGGAGAGGTCGCCGCCGCACATCACGTAGGCCAACTTATTGGCAATCAGCTCATCGTGCTTTGAGATGTAGTTGCCCTGCTGCATGGCGTACACGCCGGTGCGGAACATGGCAATGGCTCCCTTGCCGTGCACCTTGATGTTGTTTTTCTGGCTGGGCTGCGAGTAGCCGGCATCGGCTAGCTCAATGGCCGCGGCCTTGGCCTGGGCGATTACCCGGTTCGGGTTCACCACAATCTCGTCGCCCCGGCGCAGGAAGCCCAAGTCGAACGCCTCCGCCGCCGAGGTCGAAACCTTGGCCGTGCTGATGGTCATGTATGTGTTGCGCAGCAGGTTGAACTCCGGCTCGCCGTCCTCATACTTGAGGGCGGTGCGCAGGGTCATTTCTTTGGTGCCGCCGCCGCCGGGTATCAAGCCCACGCCGAACTCGACGAGGCCGATATACGATTCGGCCGACGCTACTACCTTGTCGCAGTGCAGGTTGAGCTCGCAGCCGCCGCCCAGCGTGAGGCCGTGCGGCGTGCCCACCACCGGAATGCTGCTGTAGCGCATCCGCATCATGGCCTGCTGAAACTGCTGAATCATCATGTTCAACTCGTCAAACTCCTGCTCCAGCGCCTGCATGTACACGAGGCCCAGGTTGGCGCCGGCCGAGAAGTTCGGCCCGTCGTTGCCCACCACGAGGCCGCGGTAGCCGGCTTCGGCCAGTTCCACGCCCTTCAGTAAACCCTGAATCACGTCGGTGCCCAGCGAGTTCATCTTGGAATGGAACTCCACGTTCAGGATGCCATCGCCCAGGTCGATAACCGAGGCCCCGGCGTTCTTCCACAGCACCTTGCCGCTGGCCCGCAGGTTGTCGAGAATAATGAAATTCTCCACGCCCGCCACCGGCTGGTATTGCTTGCTTTCCTTGTCGTAAAACTCGCGGGTGCCAGTGGCGCTCACCTTGTAAAAGGTCTGATTACCAGCGGCCAGCATTTCCTCCACCCACGGCGCTACCGTGCGCCCAGCGGCCTTGGTCAGGTCGATGCCGGCCTGCACGCCCAGCGCGTCCCAGGTTTCAAACGGCCCCAGCTCCCAGCCGAAACCGGCGCGCAGCGCATCGTCAATCTTGTAAAGCTGGTCGGCAATTTCGGGCACGCGGTTGCTCACGTAGGCAAACAGGCTGCCGAAGCTGAGGCGATAAAACTCGCCCGCTTTGTCCTTACCCGTCACCAATACCTTGAAGCGGTCGGCCAGCTTATCAATGCTCTTGGTCAGCTCCAGCGTAGCAAACTTCACCTTCTGCGAAGGCTTGTACTCCATCGTGCTGAGGTCCAGCGCGTGGATTTCCGACTTGCCGCCCTCGCCCTTCACTTTCTTGTAGAAGCCTTGGCCGGTCTTGTCGCCCAGCCATTTGCTTTCGCCCATTTTCTTCACGAAGTCGGGTAGCACGAATACATCCTTAGCTTCATCGTCGGGCAGGCCCTGGGCCAGGCCATTGGCCACGTTGATGGTCGTATCCAAGCCCACCACGTCCGAGGTGCGCAGCGTGGCCGACTTGGCGTGGCCGATAACCGGGCCGGTGAGCTTGTCGGTTTCCTCCACCGTCAGGCCCAGCTTCTGCATGGTCTGCATGGCATCGAGCAGGGCGAATACGCCCACCCGGTTGGCGATGAAGCCGGGCGTGTCCTTGGCCAAAACCACTGTTTTACCCAGGTACAAATCGCCGTAGTGAAGCAGGAAATCAACCACTTCCGGCTTCGTATCGGGGGTAGGGATGATTTCGAGCAGCTTCAAATACCGCGGCGGGTTGAAGAAGTGCGTGCCCGCAAAATTCTCCTTGAAATCTGCCGAGCGACCCTCGGCTAGCAGGTGAATCGGGATGCCGCTGGTGTTGCTCGTGATGAGCGTGCCCTTCTTGCGAAACTGCTCTACGCGCTCGTAGAGGCTCTTTTTGATGTCGAGCCGCTCCACGACCACCTCAATTACCCAGTCGCAGGCGGCAATTTCCTTGAGGTTATCATCAAAGTTGCCGGTTTTGATGCGGCTAGCCTCGCTCTTGCGGTACAGCGGCGAGGGGTTGGCCACTACGGCCGCCTGTAACGCGCTGTTTACGATGCGGTTGCGCACGGCGGGCGCGTCCAGCTTGAGGCCCTTTTTCTCCTCGTCGGCCGTCAGTTCTTTCGGCGCAATGTCGAGTAGCAGTACTGGCACGCCGATGTTGGCAAAGTGGCAGGCAATGCGCGAACCCATCACGCCCGAGCCCAGCACGGCAACCTTCTTAATTATGCGTTTCATATAAAAGTAGCGCGGACGCTGTGGTCCGCGTTGGGTGGGAATTATCTGCTAGTCAGCTATAAAGCGTGTCAACCGACGCCGAAGCCTCCTTGCGCAGCGGCTTCAGCTCAAAGTCATCAAAAAGCGTCTTGCCCTCAATCATGCCCGTAATCTGACCAGCTACTTTGAAGAAAACATCCAGCTGGCTTTGCGGGATTTTGTTGCGCGCTTTCAGATTGAAGTGCCGCACCGTCTGGCGCGAAACCTCCTTTTTTTCCAGTCCCAGCTCCGTAAGGAATATGCGCACCGAGCGCTTATCCTGGGTGTCAGCCTGCTTGTAAATCAGGCCCTTTTCCTCCATGCTGCGCAAAATGCGCGTGAGCGAGCGCGTTTCGAGGCCCAGTAGCGGGGCAATTTTGGTGGCCGGCGTGCCCAGCTCCTGGTCGATGTTGAGCAGCACGAAGCCAATGCTCGTCGTGATGTCGTAGCGGGCCGCCTGCGTATTGTACATGCGCGAAATGGCGTGCCAGGCTACTTTAATATTGTAATCGACGGTTTCTTCGGGTTTCATATCGCAGTGAAAGTGCGGTAAACATACGAAGAAATTTGTTAGGCTTGCATACTAGTTATAGTGAGTGTAAGGCAAGCTAAAGACTACCCTACCCTATTTATACAGCCCCTCAATAACCATCTTGTTATTTTCGGCAATCACTTTGCGCTTCACCTTCATGGTGGGCGTCATCTCGCCGCTTTCTACCGTCCATTGGGCGGGCAGCAGCACGGTCTTCTTTACCTGCTCCCACTGCGCGAAACCCTTGTTATACTTCTGCGTGAGGTCGTTGTAGAATTTGATTACCTGCTCATCTTTCACCAGCTCCTCATTCGACTTGGCGGCCACGCCGTGCTGGCTCGCCCATTTCTTTAACTCGTCGAAGGCCGGAATGATGAGCGCGCCCGGAAATTTCTGGTCGGCGCCCACCACCATCATCTGCTCGATGAAGGGGTCTTCTTTCATCTTATTCTCAATGACTTGCGGGGCAATGTACTTGCCGCCGCTGGTCTTAAACATCTCCTTCTTGCGGTCGGTAATTTTGAGGAAGCGGCCATTGACAAACTCCCCAATGTCACCGGTGTGGAACCAGCCATCCGTATCAATAGCCTCGGCCGTCAGTTCGGGCTTGTTATAGTAGCCCAGCATCACGGAGTCCGATTTGGTCAGAATCTCACCGTCGGCCGCGATTTTCACTTCCATGTTATCGATGAGCGGACCTACGGCCCCAATCATGTTGTTTTCGCGCTCATAGCCGTTCACCGCGATTACGGGCGAGGTTTCGGTGAGGCCGTAGCCCTCCATTACCCGGATGCCAGCGGCCCAGAATACGCGCGCCAGCCGGGGCTGCAAGGCCCCACCGCCGCTCACAATGCAACGCAGGTTGCCACCCAGCGCTTCACGCCACTTGTTGAAGATGAGTTTATTAGCCAGTGCCAGTTCCGTGTTGTAGACAAAGCCCTGGTCTTTTTGGGTATCGAACCTCAGGCCCAAATCCAGGGCCCAAAAGAAAAGCTTGTGCTTAATGCCGGTTTGCTCGTGGCCTTTGGCCACGATGCGGTCGTACACCTTTTCGAGCAGGCGCGGCACAGTGGTGAAGATACTCGGATGCACCTCGCGCAGGTTGTCGGCGATGGTTTCCATGCTCTCGGCGTAGTAGATACTCACGCCGTGAATCATGTACAGATAAGTCACCATGCGCTCAAAGATATGGCACAAGGGTAAGAAGCTCAAGGCTTTATCATCTTTGCCCACGGGCACGTAGCGGGACGAGTTGCGGCAGTTGCTCAGCAGGTTATTGTGGCTGAGCATTACGCCTTTCGGGTTGCCGGTAGTGCCGCTGGTGTAGATGAGCGTGAGCAGGTCGTCGGGCTGCACGGCGGCTTTGATGGGTTCGAGGTCGGCGGGGTTGCCTTGCTGGCCGAGGGCTAGCAACTCGCCAAAGTGCCGGGCACCGGCTACTTTATCGAACGTGAAGACGTGTTCGGTCGGAATATCGAGGCCAGCCGTGGCTTCCTTCACCTTGTCAAACAAATGCTTATCGGCCACGAACACGGCCCGCACGCCGGCATCGGTGAAGATGTATTTATAATCCTCCACCGTAATGCTCGGGTACATCGGCACGCTCGTGCCGCCAATTTGGGCGATGCCAAAGTCGGCTATCAGCCACTCGGGCCGGTTCATGCTGATGATGGCGACTTTATCGTTCTTCTTCAGGCCTAATTTCAGCAATCCCAGGCTCACCAGGTTGGCCTGCTCTTGTACTTGCTGGCTACTGAGCGGCGTGTAACGGCCATTGATTTTAGCCGCGAGCGAGTCAGACTTAGGAAACTTTTCGAGTTGATTAACCAGAATATCGAAGGAGCGGCGAACGTCCATAAGGTGAGGCGAGGTGCAGTCGGTGTGGGAATGAGGGACTAAAGAAACAGGATTTTTGGTGAAATCCTTCGGTGCGCCGGCATCCGCGCTGGCCGCAGGGCTAATCTGGGCCGGCCAAGGCGTAGATTTGGCGGCGCCCCGCCGCGCTATTGCAATGAACCTGGCCCTCTTTTTTGACCCGCTGCCCGACGAACTGACCGGCCCTACCCCCGCCCCGACCACCGTAGCGGCCTACGCCACGCGCTTTGCCGAGAACTTTCCGGATTGGCGCACGGCCGACCTGGCGCTCATTGGCCTCGACGAATGGCGCGGCACGGCGGCCGGGCCGCCCCCGGCCGGCCAGCACGGCGCCAACCGGGTGCGCGCGCGCTTTTACCAGCTCCAGCGCGGCACCAGCCCGCTGCGCCTCGTGGACCTGGGCAACCTGCGCCCCGGCCTGACTTTGGAGGATACCTACCAGCGGCTGCGCGAAATCGTGCGGGCCCTGCTCGAAGTCAATACCCTACCCCTGCTGTTGGGCGGGGGGCACGACCTCGACTATGGGCAGTTTCTGGCCTACGAGCCGCAGCATGAGGCTGTGCCCGCCATCAACTTTGCGGTGGTCGATTCGCGGCCCGACATGGCCATGCCCGGCCCCTATGCCGCACCCGAAGACAGCCACTTGCGCCGCGTGCTCATGCACACGCCCAACTTTGTGTTCAGCTGCGCCCACCTGGCGCACCAGCAATACCTGACGCCGCCCGAGGTGCTGGCCGCTTTCGAAAAGCTGCACTTCGAAACCATGAGCGTGGGCGAGTTGCGCACCGACCGCCGCCTGGCCGAGCCCGTGCTGCGCCAGGCCAATTTTCTGAGCGTCGATATTGCTGCTATTCGCTGGCAGGATGCGCCCGGCTACTACCCGGCCAGCCCGTTTGGGCTGAGTAATGAAGATGCGGCCCAGCTCTGCTGGTACGCGGGTCATAACGAGCAGCTTACCTCCGTTGGGTTGTATGGCTACCGGCCCGACCACGACCCCCACGGGCTGGCCGCCGCCACGCTGGCCACCATGCTCTGGTACTTTATGGAAGGCTATTACCACCGCAAGCCCGAAACGGGTTTTGGCACCTACCGCTTCCTCACCTACACGCTGGTGCTGCCCGGCAACGGCCGCGACGAGCCCAACGAGCTGGTGTTTTACAAGTCGCGCCGCGCCGACACCGATAAGTGGTGGATGGAAGTGGAAAGCCTCGCCGACCAGGCCGTGAAACGCATTGTGCCCTGCACTCACCAGGATTACCTGCACGCCGCCCAAGGTGACCTGCCTCAGCGCTGGATTCGGACGCAGGCGTTGCTGAGTTAGATTTGCGGCCCTACCCCCCGCCACCAGCCCGAAGTGCTCGGGGTAAGTAGCTGCCTGATGACTGACCAACCCGAAGCCTTAAAGACCTACACCCGCAGCCAGCTGGCCCTGCGCAATGGCCAGGACCGCGACGAAATCTGGGTGGCGTACCAGGGGAATATCTACGATGTTGGTCGCTCGCGCCTGTGGCAGCGCGGCAATCACTACGAGCACTGGGCTGGCCAGGACCTCACCCGTGAGCTGGATGAAGATGCGCCGCACCTCGCCACCGTATTTGATAAGTTTCAGATAATCGGACAACTGGCTTGAAGTAGGCTTCAGCTTACCGGGCCATTGTTTTTTACTTTAATGGCAAGTTAAAACTTACCCATATGACTACCGAAGCACCTTCTGCCTATAACGACCTCGAAACCCTGCCCACCGCCGCCCTGCTGGCCGGCCTCAATCAGCTTGACCATACCGTGCCGCTGGCCGTGCAAAAGGCCCTACCCCAGGTCGAAGCGTTGGTCGAGGCCGTGGTGGGGCGGCTGCGCGCCGGGGGCCGGCTGTTCTATATCGGGGCGGGCACGAGCGGCCGGCTGGGGGTAGTAGATGCCTCCGAATGCCCGCCCACCTTTGGGGTGCCGGCCGGGCTGGTGGTGGGCATTATCGCTGGCGGCGACGGGGCCATTCGACAGGCCGTGGAAGGCGCTGAGGACAATGCCACGCAGGCCTGGGCTGATTTACAGCAGTTTAAGGTCAGCCCTAACGACGCGCTGGTGGGTATTGCCGCTTCGGGCCGCACGCCTTACGTGATAGGTGGCCTGCAAGCGGCGCGTGCGGCCGGGCTGGCTACCGGTTGCGTGGTGTGCAACGCCGGCTCGGCGGTAGCGGCGGCCTGCGAATTTCCGGTGGAAGTAGTCACTGGTCCCGAATTTATTACGGGCAGCACGCGTCTCAAGGCGGGCACGGCCCAGAAGCTGGTGCTCAATATGCTGACCACGGCCACTTTTATTCGGCTGGGCCGCGTGAAGGGCAATAAAATGGTGGATATGCAGCTTAGCAACGACAAGCTCGTGGAGCGCGGCCAGCGCATGCTGATGGACGAGCTGGCCATTCCGGCCGCTGAGGCGGCCGACCTGCTGCGCCAGCATGGCTCGGTGCGCGCCGCCCTGGCGGCCCGGCAATAATTGGGCTTGACCCTCAGCTAAAAGCGGGGTAGCGGGCTGGTTTAGCCGAACGATTCGGCCGAACCGGCGTTTTGTTAGGCGGACGGCCCCAGCCGGCCTTTTCGCCATGCACACCATCGAACCCCATTACAGCTGGATTGAGCAGTACTCCGCGGCCGACGACCCGCGCTCGCCGCTCTTCGGAGCCGAGTATAGCCTTGACACCTATAGCAACACTATTTACGGCTACTACATTCATCCCCAGTGGGATAGCATAGAGTCGGACACGCTGTTTCTTAAAATTCTGTGGGTTGACTACGATGATGGCGGGGCCATCCTGGAGTTTATCGGTGAATGGAACGATGCCATCGAAAACGACATCATGCAGCTCAAGCGCAATATCCTGGACGTGCTGGTGCACGAGGGCATCCGGCGCTTCATCCTTATCGGCGAAAACGTGTTCAACTTTCACGGCTCCGACGATAGCTACTACGAGGAATGGTTTGAGGACGTGGAAGATGGCTGGGTTGCGGGCATCAACTTCCAAGACCACGTGCGCCGCGAAATGGCTCAGTATAGCCTCGACCACTACATTAATTTTGGGGGTAGCCTCGACGACTTACCCTGGCGTACCTACGAGCCACGCCGGCTGTTTGAGGAGGTAGACGGCCTATTACGGCGGCGCCTCGGCTAGTCAAGCAGTCCGGCTACTCCTTGACTGAGGAAAGGGGGTAGGGCGTAAACACTAAGAGGGCGGGTAAAGCCGGTGATACTGGCTTTACCCGCCCTCTTAGCGGTAGAAAAGGAGTGGCTACTACTGATTTTTCTTGTTCTTGCGACCTTTAGGTGAAGCCTCCTCCCCATCGTCTTTTTGGGAGCCTGCCGCATCGCTGATGATGCGATTTTGCTCAGCTACGGAGCCTTTATACACTTCAGGGCCGTTCTGCTTACGCAGTTTGCGCCGGCGCTTCAACTCAGCCTTACTCATAGGAGCTTGGTCCTGAGTAGTTTGCTTAATGGTCAGGGGCATAGTTGCCGATGACGAGTGTGGGGCAGCTTCAACGGCGGAAGCGCCTGCCAGCAGGGCGATGAAAAGGATGTTTTTCATTTTGTTCGGTGAAAGTGTGCAGAAAGATAGGAAGATTTTGCACTATGCGCACGTAAGCTCAACCAGAATAGATGCGGGCGATGCGTACCCTTTATACTGTAATACGTAAGTGCTTGTGAATTGCTAAAGTAATATGCGGCGCTGATTATCGTTCCAAAATACATGCCAGCAATCCGCTTTTTACTAAACCAAAAAAAGCCCTGCTTTTTCAAGCAGAGCTTTTTTTATGCTCTTGGAGTGATAACCAGCTTGGTTATCCTCAAGATGTTACTTGGGGTCTTTTGCGTCAGCAGCGTCGCCGATAGCCTCGCCTTTCTTGTCAGCCGAGTCACGAACGGCATCCGCCTTGTTCTCGAGCGAATCAGCCTTAGCTTCGCCTTCAGCCTTTACGGCGTTGCCGGTAGATTCAGCAGCATCTTCTTTTTTGCTGTCGCACGAAGCGAGCGAGAGGGACATGGCAGCTACGGCGAGGAACAGTACTTTTTTCATGGTGAAGGAGGAAAGTGGTTTTTAAGATTTCCGTCCCTTAATGCCGGGCAACTGAGGAAGTAACCCAATCCTCATTAAAAATTTATTTTTTGCGGAATGCCAGGCCAATCGGCACGCCTTTGAAATCGAAGTGCTCGCGCATCCGGTTTTCCAGGTAGCGGGCGTACGACTCAGGGATATACTGCGGCAGGTTGCAGAAGAAGGCAAACACGGGGTTGTGCGTGGGCAGCTGCGTGGCGTACTTGATGCGCACCATTTTGCCCTTCTGAATGGGCGGCGGATATTTCTCAATCTCCTTCAGCATCACGTCGTTGAGCTGCGAAGTTGGGATTTTCTTGCGCTTGTTGGCGTACACTTCCATGATAACCTCCAGCGCCTTGTGCACGCGCTGCTTGTTGAGCACCGAAATGAATAGAACGGGGGGGTAGGCAATGGGCGCGATTTTTTCCATGATTTTGGCTTCAAAATCGCGGGCGGTGTTCGTTTCCTTGTCCTCGATTAAGTCCCACTTATTCACCAGAATAACGATGCCCTTGCGGTTGCGGTCGGCCAGGCCGATGATGCTCACGTCCTGAGCCTCGATGCTGCGGCTGGCGTCGAGGATAATGACGCACACGTCGGCGGCCTCCATGGCGCGCAGGGTGCGCATGTTGGAATAAAACTCCACGTCCTCGTTCACGCGGGCTTTGCGGCGCAGGCCGGCCGTATCGACCAGCATAAACTCGTGGCCGAAGGCACTGTATTTAGCCTCGATAGAGTCGCGGGTGGTGCCGGCGATGTCGGTGACGATGCTGCGCTCTTCACCCAGCAACAGGTTGACAAACGACGACTTACCCACGTTGGGCCGGCCCAGGATGGCGATGCGGGGTAGGCCCGCGTTGGGCTCTTCCTCGCCCACTTCGTCGAAGTGGCTGACCACGGCGTCCAGCAATTCGCCGGTGCCCGAGCCATTGGCCGAGCTAATGGCGAATACTTCCGTATCACCCAGGCCCAGGGCATAAAACTCGCCCGAGCCTTGGGCGCGCAGGTTGGTATCAGCCTTGTTGGCCACCAGATAAATAGGTTTTTTACCAATGTAGCGGCGTAGCACCTCCGCAAATTCCTCATCAAGGCCCTGCATGCCGGCGTCGGCATCTACCATGAAGAGGATAACGTCGGCCTCGTCGATGGCTAGCTTCACCTGCCGGTTGATTTCGCTCTCAAAAATATCGTCCGAGTTGTGGACGTAGCCGCCCGTGTCAATCACGGTAAAGTTGTGGCCAATCCAGTCGCCGTAGCCGTAATGGCGGTCGCGGGTGACTCCGCTTTGGTTGTCCATGATGGCTTGGCGGCGGCCCACCAGGCGGTTGAACAGGGTGGACTTGCCCACGTTGGGGCGGCCCACTATTGCAATGGTATTCATGTAGTTGGCTCCAGCCACCGGCCCGACCTTGGCGCGGCAGTACCCGGAGTAGTTAAGTGAATTATGGTCGAGGTTGCTAGTTGCTAACCGAATAATCGTTGTGATGCTGAGCTTGCCGAAGCATCTCGCTCGCATTGCTAAACGATTTAATTACTGCTGCACGCGAGATGCTTCGACAAGCTCAGCATGACGTTCTTTTAAGCCTCTAAAGGTTACTGGTATCCAAATCGGGTGAGTGCTTTGCTATCGGTGCGCCAGTTCTCGTTCACTTTCACGAACAGCTCCAGGAACACTTTTTTCTGGAAGAACTTCTCCATTTCCTCGCGGGCCCAGGTGCCGACTTTCTTCAGCGCCTCGCCCTTGGCACCGATGATGATGCCCTTCTGGCTGTTGCGCTCCACGTAGATGACGGCGCGAATGCGGATGATGTCGTCGTCCTCTTTAAACTCCTCAATCTCGACTTCGGAGCTGTAGGGCACCTCCTTTTTGTAGAGCTTGAAGATTTTCTCGCGCACCATTTCGGCGGCGAAGAAGCGTTCGGGCTTGTCGGTGAGCTCGTCTTTGGGATAGTAGGGCGGGTGGATGGGCAGGCTATCAAGGGCCAGCTGCAACACCTTTTCGGTGCCGAAGGCATTGAGCGCTGAGATGGGTAGCACGTCGGTGGCGTTGGGCAGCTGCTCTTTCCAGTAAGCCAGCTTGGCTTCGACTTCGGCCTGGTCGGCCTGGTCTATCTTATTGACTAGGATGTAGATGGGCGTATCCACGGTCTTGCGCAAGCGCTCGACTACGGGCTCCTCGTCGTGCTTTTCGTAGATGTCGGTGACGAATAATATTACGTCGGCATCCTCCAGCGAACTGTACACGAAGGCCATCATGGCGTTGTGCAGCTCATATTTGGGCTGGATGATACCGGGCGTATCGGAGTAAACGAGCTGAAAATCCTCCCCATTGAGGATGCCCAAGATGCGGTGGCGCGTGGTCTGGGCCTTGCTCGTGACGATGCTCAGGCGCTCGCCCACTAAGGCGTTCATCAGCGTGGACTTGCCGACGTTGGGCTTGCCGATGATGCTGACGAAGCCGGCACGGTGGGGCTTAGGTTCGGGGTTCACGTTGGGGTAGAGTTTTGAAAATGAGGCCGCAAAGGTACGGGATTTTTAACAGCTGGCCTTCGGGGAAGCTGAAAAAAGCAGCCGGCCAGCCTGGAGGTGTCGTATCCTGCGCGCACTATCTACCGAAAACAAGGAGAAGGGGCAATGCCAGCTTTTAGTCAGATAGCTCTAGTGAGTAGAGGGAAATTTGTCCGGCACTTAGCGCCATAAAAGCGACAGGAGAAAAGGCGTCTGCCACGGACAAAACTGCTTGCGCGAAAAGTCAATCCGATTTACGGGAACCATCAGCAAGCACACTATCAGCGGCCCAGACCTTTGTGCTGAACAAACGCCCTCAGGGTTTCTGCCATGTTTTTAGGTCATTTTGGAGTCGGTTTTGCTGCTAAGCCCCTGCAACCGCGCGTATCATTGGGCACCCTGTTTCTGGCTACGCAGTTGGCCGATTTGCTATGGCCCACGCTGCTGCTGCTGGGTGTGGAGCGTGTCGAAATCAAACCCGGCCTGATGGCCGCTTCGCCCTTCGACTTTGTGTATTATCCCTTTTCGCACAGCCTGTTGGCGCAGCTGCTGCTGGGGGTGGCGCTGGGCCTGGGCTACGGCCTGCTGCGGCGCAACTGGCGCGGGGCGCTGCTAGTGGGCCTGCTGGTGCCCAGCCACTGGCTGCTTGACCTGCTCATGCACCGCCCCGACCTACCCTTCTACCCCGGCCATTCGCCCGAGGTGGGTCTGGGGCTTTGGAACTACCTGCCCGCCACGCTGCTCCTGGAGCTGGTGTCGCTGCTGGCCGGCCTGTGGGTGTACGTGCGCCGCACCCAGGCCCGCACCCGCGCCGGCCGCTATGGCCTGTGGGTACTGGTGGCGCTGCTGGTGGCTTCCTACCTCGGTAGCGAACTTGGCCCGGCCCCGACCAGCGTGGCGGCCATTGCCTGGGGCGGCCAGCTGCTGTGGCTGTTCGTGGGCCTAGGCTACTGGGTCGATGCCAACCGGGAAGCGGTGAGCTAGCCGGGCGGCTGGCCTACCCCCTAAGCTCCCACCAGCTGCTGCCGAAAGGCACCGGGCGTTTGGCCCGTCCAGCGCCGGAAGGAGCGCACGAATACGCTCGGCTCGGCGAAGCCCAGCAGGAAGGCGATGTCGGTGGTGCTGTGGTGGTTTTCGCGCAGGTGGCGCTCGGCCAGCTCGCGGCGCACCTCATCGAGCAGCTGCTGATAGCTGTGGCCGGCCTGGCGCAGGTGCAGCTGCAAGGTGCGGGGGCCCAGGCACAGCGCATCGGCCACGGCGGCCAGGGTAGGGACTGCCCCCTTGAGCAGGCGCGCCAGCTCGGCCCGCACGCGGTCGGGTAAAGAAGCCGGCAGGGTGGCGGGCTGGTGCAGGCGGGCCAGCAGGGCGGCGGCGTGCGGCTCCATCACGGCCAGCAACTGCGGGTCGGCGTTGAGCACGGGCAGGTCGAGTACGGCGGCGGGCAGGCGCAGGGCCGAGTCGGGAGTGCCGAACTGCACCGGCGCGGGCCCAAACACCCGGGCGTGCTCGTGGCTGGCGGCCGGGGCAGGGTAGGCTAGGCGCACGGCTTCGGGCACTAGAGGCTGGCCGCTCAGCATCCGCAGGAGGCGCAGGCACACCAGCAGCTCGGAGTTGAGCACGAAATGCGGGTAAATAATGGCGGGGCTGGTGACTTCTACCACTAGCTCTATGCTAGCCCCCAGGCGGCGTAGGCTGGTGCGGGTGCCGTTGCAGGCGATATCCTGGTAGCGGCAGAGCTGCTGCACGGCGGCCCCCAGGGTGGGGCTGTGCATCAGCACGTAGGACAGCACCCCAAAGGCAGCGGGGTTGGTTTGCTCGGCCAGGTGCAGGTCGAGATAAGGGTCGGCGGTGGCCTCGGTGGCGAGCTGCCACAGGCGCTGCATGGCCGCGATGGGCAGGCGGGCATCTGGGTGGTGCAGCTGGCTGGCATCAAGGGGCACGGCCCGGCACAGGGCGGCCGGGTCGGCCCCGCGCTGGGCGGCGGCGTGCAGCAGCAGGGCGGCCGAGGCGGCCGATAGAGTGGCGGTGGGGGGCATAATGCGGACGCAGCCCCGCGGGGCGCAGCCAAAAATACGGGCCACCACTCGAACTACCCGCCCGTAATTTTGTATGATAGTAACTCCTGTTTTATTTATGCCTACCCCCTCCCGCCGCATCGGTCTGCTCCTGGTCAACCTGGGCACGCCCGACTCGCCCCAGACCAGCGACGTGCGCCGCTACCTCAACGAATTTCTGACCGATGCCCGCGTGGTGGACATGCCGGCCGCCGTGCGCTACCCCCTGTTTCGGGGCCTTGTGGTGCCGCTGCGCGCGCCTAAGTCGGCCAAAATCTACCAGGAGCTGTGGGACGATGAGCGCGGCTCGCCGCTGCTTTTTCACGGCCTTGACCTGAAGGCCGCCGTGCAGCAGGAGCTGGGCGACGAGTACGTGGTGGCCTTTGGAATGCGCTACCAGAAGCCCAGCATCGAGACGGCCCTGGCCGAGCTGCGCGACGCGGCCGTGGACCGCATTGTGGTGCTGCCGCTGTTTCCGCAGTATGCGTCGGCCAGCACGGGCTCGGTGCAGGAGAAGGTGATGGATATCGTAAAAGACTGGTGGATAGTGCCGAGCATTAATTTCATCAGCCAGTTTGCGACGGAGCCGGGCTTCATTGCCAGCATTGTGGCGCGGGGCAAGGCCGCTATGGCCGAGCGCTCGTTCGACCATGTGGTCTTAAGCTACCACGGCATCCCGGAGCGACACGTCAAGAAAGGCGACCCCACTAATTATTGCGAATTTGGGGCGTGCTGCAACTCGCTAACGCCGCGCAACCAGTATTGCTACCGGGCGCAGTGCTTCGCCACCTCGCGGCTGGTGGCGGCGGGCCTGGGCCTGCGCGACGACCAGTACACCGTGACCTTCCAGAGCCGCCTGCAAAGCCGCCTGCGCGACCCCTGGCTGAAACCTTATACCGACGAGGTACTCAAGGAATTTCCGGCCAAAGGCATCAAGAGTGTGCTGGCGTTTTCGCCCGCTTTCGTGGCCGACTGCCTCGAAACCACGATTGAGGTAGGGATGGAATTTCGGGAGCTGTTTGAGGAAAACGGCGGCGAGCACTGGCAGCTGGTGCCCTCGCTCAACGCGGAGCCGCACTGGGTGTCGGCCGTGGCCGAAATGGTGCGGGCCAATTGAGGCACTTGCACCCAGCGAAGAGCCCGG
>CAZZWL010000016.1:0-56877 GCA_964657755.1 uncultured Rhodanobacter sp. | reverse complement strand
CGGGCGGACTAACTGGCGCAGCGGGCGGCTGGGTGAACATATCCAGCAGCGACGGCAATTCTTCGTCGGTGCCACTGGGCAAAAACGTGCTCGCTTTCGGCGCGGCCGGGGCAGGTGGCGCGGCCGGCGCGGCGGCCCGCAGCTGCGCGCGCAGCGTGGCAAACAGCTCGGGCGTGAGGTGGCCGGCCGCCAGGGCCGCTTCCAGCTGCTGGATTTCGGAAGGGTTGCCGGGCGAGGAGCTAGGCGGGCGTTCGTCTGACATACAGGGGTGGCCGGTGGGGGCCGGCTTACTTTTCCAACGCTGGTGCGTACGTAAGAAGCTGGCTGGCCCGCCAAATTACCGCCCCGGTTTCCAACGCGGCCGGCTACCCGCCCTTTTTCTTATGCACCTGCTCCTCCGTTTTCCCGTGGCCCAGCCGCCGGCCGCCGTGCTGGCCGGCTTCACCCGCGAGCTATTTGTGGCCCTGGCCCCGCCCTTTCCCAAGCTGAACCTGATTCGCTACGACGGCTCCAATACCGGCGACACGGTCATCATTGAGCTGCAAGCCGGCCCCAAGCGCTGGCGCTGGACCTCCCTCATCACCGACAACGGCAAGCTGCCCGACGGCACCCACTACTTCGTGGACGAGGGCCAAATACTACCCGCCCCGTTGCGGCAGTGGCGACACCGCCACCTCATTGAGCCCGCGCCGGGGGGTAGGGGCAGCGTCATCGTGGAGGACATCACCTTCAGCACCGGCCGCCGCTGGCTCGATTTCCTCATTTACCCCGCCATGTGGGCGCAGTTCCGGCTGCGCGGGCCCGTGTATCGGCGTTGGTTTAAGTAGCGCCAGCAGGCTTGTCATTGCGAGAAGGAACGACGAAGCAATCGTATTCGAACAGACCGCTCGGGTGCGATTGCTTCGCAGGCTCGCAATGACAGACGACCTTTGTGATTACTTAGTGACTAAATGCCTTTCGTATGCCCGCCACCATCGTTCTCAAAAACGGAAAAGACCACTCCCTGCGCCGCCGCCATCCCTGGGTGTTTTCGGGGGCCATTGCCCGCGCCCTGGGCGAGCCGCAGGAGGGCGAAGCGGTGCGGGTCGAAACCCAATCGGGCGAATTGCTGGGGGTAGGGCACTATTCGGGCAGCGGCTCCATCGCGGTGCGCATGCTCGATTTTGGGCCGGCGGCCGAGCTCCCTACCCCCGATTTTTGGACCAAGCGCTTGGCCAATGCCTACGCGCTGCGCCAGCGCCTGGCCCTCACGGGCACGGCCAATACCAACGTGTTCCGCCTCGTGCACGCTGAGGGCGACGGCCTGCCGGGCCTCATCATCGACGTGTATGGCGACGTGGCCGTGGTGCAGGCGCACAGCGTGGGTATGTACCGCGCCCGCCCCGAAATAGCCAGCGCCCTGCAAGTGGTGTTTGGCGACAAGCTGCGGGCCATCTATGATAAGAGCGCTGAAACTACGCCCGGCCACGCCGTGGGCGATGCCAAGAACGGCTACCTCTTCGGCGAAAGCACCGGCCACGAGCACCTAGTGCACGAAAACGGCCACCAGTTTGCCGTGGATTGGGAAACGGGCCAGAAAACCGGCTTCTTCATCGACCAGCGCGACAACCGCGCCCTGCTGGCCCGCTACTCGCCCGGCCGCCGCGTGCTCAACACGTTTTGCTACACTGGCGGCTTCTCGGTGTATGCCCTGGAGGCCGGCGCCGAACTGGTGCATTCCGTCGATAGTAGCAAGAAGGCCATTGCGTTAACTGAGCGCAACGCCGAGCTGTCGCACCACGCCGACCGCCACGCCGCTTACCCCGACGACGTGCTCACCTTCCTCAAAAGCCACTCGGCCGAGTATGACTTGCTGGTGCTCGACCCGCCGGCGTTTGCCAAGCACCTCAGCGCCCGCCACGCCGCCCTCATGGGTTACAAGCGCCTGAATGCGGCCGGCATCGCGCACCTGGCGCCGGGCGGGCTGCTGTTCACGTTCTCGTGCTCGCAAGTCGTTAGCCCCGAGCTGTTTGAGGGCGCGGTGCTGGCCGCCGCCATCGAGGCCGGGCGGCCAGCGCGCATCCTGCACCGGCTGACGCAGCCCGCCGACCACCCGGTGAGCTTATTTCACCCCGAGGGCGCGTATTTGAAGGGATTGGTGCTGGCGGTGGAGTAAGGTAAAACGGAGTGCCACTCCGTTTCGCGGTTGGTGCATCAAGCAGTGGCACTCCCTTTCCGGCTCGCCCGGAAACGGAGTGCCACTCCGTTTTACCTTACTCCACCGGCCTAAGTGGGGTAGGGCGGCGCTGGTCGTCCACGGCCACGAAGGTGAAGGAGCCCGTAACGGCCAGCAGCCGACCCTCGGCGTACATCTGCTCCACGAACAGTTCTACCCGCACTTGCAGGCTGGTGCGGCCCACGTGCACCACATTGCCAATGAGTTCGACCAGCGTGCCGCCGGGAATGGGGTGCGTAAAATCCACTTTATCGGAGGACACCGTCACCATTTTGAGGCGCGAGAAGCGGGTGGCCGTGATGAAGGCCACCTCGTCCATGAGCATGAGCGTGGCCCCGCCGAAGAGCGTGTCGTAGTGGTTGGTGGTGTTCGGAAAAACGGCTTTGAAGATGCGCGTTTCGGCGCGGGCAATCTGGTCGGCGAGGGCAAGCATGGGGTTGAAAAAGAAAAAAGTGACGCAGCCACGGCGCTCATTTTTCACCTTCCCCTAACTTGCTAAAACCCTCATTCAGACCCAGCTACGCCCGGCCCGGCCACCGCGCGCGCAGTTGCCGGCCCGCCGGCGTGCCAAACCTGATGCGGAGCCCCAAAGCGCGGAGGAAGCATCAAATGGCGGCCGGCAGGTCTCCTGACTTTGTACCATGCTACCCCCTCCTTCTCGGCCGGGGCCAATGGAAACTTGCGGGGTGGCACTGGGTGGGTACTTACAGTAGCGCGTCTGCGCGGGAGTTGCACCCGCTTCCCTTTTCATTTCGGCCACCCAGGCGGGCAGTCGAAAACCGGCCGCTGGTTGATTTTAAAAAATCGAAGCAGCAGTAAACCGCCGCGAAGGTAGCGCGTATTTTCGGCGGGCCGGGGCAAACTTATCCCCCCGGCCCAGCGGTTAGCAGGGTAGTGTTTACGAAAAAGAAACTTTCGCCCACCCGTCAGCCCGTGGCCATTATTGGGGCGGGCGTGGCGGGGCTGGCCGCCGCGGCGCGGCTGGCGGTGGCCGGGCACCCGGTCACGGTGTTTGAGGCCAGCGGCTCGTTTGGGGGCAAGATGCACCAGTTCAGCCTGCCCGGCGGCTACCGCTTCGACGCGGGGCCGTCGCTATTTACGCTGCCGCAGCTGGTGGACGACATCTTCCGGCTGGCCCACCGCGACCCGGCCAACTACTTCCGCTACGAACGGTTGGACCCCATCACCAACTACTTTTTTGCCGAAGGTACGCGCCTCACCGCCTGGGCCGACGCGGCCCGTTTTGCCGCCGAAGTAGAGGAGAAGCTGGGCGTGCCGGCCGCCGCCGTGGCGCAGTTTCTGGCCCGCAGCGGCCGGGCCTACGACGCCACGGCGGGCACGTTCCTGCACAAGTCGCTGCACAAAGCCGGCACCTACCTCAGCCCCGAAACGCTGAAGGCCGTGGCCGCCCTACCCTCCCTGGGCCTCACGGGCACTATGCACGCGCGCCACGAAAAGGCGTTTGGCCAGGATGCGCGCCTGGTGCAACTCTTTGACCGCTACGCTACTTACAACGGCTCCGACCCGTACCAGGCGCCGGCCACGCTCTCGCTCATTCCGCACCTGGAGCACGGCATCGGCGCGTTTTACCCCGAGGGCGGCATCTACGCCATTGCCAGCAGCCTGCACCGGCTGGCCACGGAATTTGGAGTCAAATTCCGCTTTAATGAGCCGGTGCGCGAGATTCTGACGGCCGGCAACCTCATCACCGGCCTGCGCACCGACCTCGATATTTACGACTTCACGCAGGTGGTCAGCAACATGGACGTGGTGCCCACCTACCGCCGCCTGCTGCCCAGCCAGCCCGCGCCCGAGCGCACGCTGGGCCAGCCGCGCTCGTCGTCGGCGTTGATTTTTTATTGGGGGGTAGGGCGCGAATTTTCCGAGCTGGACCTGCACAATATCTTCTTCTCGGCCGATTACAAGGCCGAGTTCGATGCCATCTTCCAGCAGAAAACCGTGGCCGACGACGTAACCATCTACGTCAACATCACCTCCAAAAAAACGCCCGCCGACGCGCCCGCCGGCCACGAAAACTGGTTTGTGATGGTGAACGTGCCCCACGACGAAGGCCAGGACTGGGCCGCCCTCGCCGCCCACACCCGCCGCGTGGTGCTGGCCAAGCTCAGCCGCACCTTAGGCACTGACCTGGAGCCGCTTATCAGGGCCGAAAAGGTGTGGACGCCGCCCGGCATCGCGGCCGATACCTCGTCGTTTGGCGGCGCGCTCTACGGCAGCTCCAGCAACAACGCGCTGGCGGCTTTTTTGCGGCACCCCAACTTTTCGGGCCGGCTGCCGGGGCTGTACTTTTGCGGCGGCTCGGTGCACCCGGGCGGCGGCATTCCGCTGTGCTTACTTTCGGCCAAAATCGTGGCTGAGCTTATTGATTCCTAAGTTATGAGTTAGGAATTATAAGTTATGAGTTGTTCTTTCAGTTTCTTAGCTGCACCAATTCATAACTCATAATTCATAATTCATAGCTCCTTTCCTATGGAGTTTTCGAATTTACCCGCGCCACCGGCCGTCTCTACCACGCGGCTGCGGCTGGCCCAGGGGCTGGTGCTACTGTTTCACCTCACGGGTTTTGTGGGGCTGGCCTTCAGCCAAGACAAAGCCTTTTACCTGAAATACACGCCCCTCACGCTACTGCTCACGGCAGCGTTGCTGGCGGCGTTTCAGCAGGGGCGCGGCCTGCTGTTCTGGCTCTTCGTGATGCAGGCGTTCCTGCTGGGCATGGTGGCTGAAGTAGTGGGCACCAATACGGGCCTGCTGTTTGGGCACTACACCTACGGCGCCACGCTGGGGGCCCAGTACATGGGCGCCCCCTGGCTCATTGGCCTCAACTGGGTGGTAATAACCTACTTGGCAGGTATGCTGGCGGCTTACCTACCGCTACCTTCGTGGGTGCGGGTGCTGGTGGGCGCGGCCCTGATGGTGGGGTTCGACTTGTGCCTGGAGCCCGTGGCCGGGCGCTACGACTTCTGGCATTGGACCGGCGACTTGGTACCGCTGCGCAATTTCCGCGACTGGTTTTTGCTCGCGCTACTCATGCAGCTGCTGTTCGTGCGCACGCCCTTTCCCAAGCGCAACCCGCTAGTGCCGCTGGTCTATCTGGTGCAGCTGCTGTTCTTCTTCAGCCTGAGCTTCCTGACGCCCTAGAGGCACTTTCGCGGACTTGGCTAGGTTAGTATTTCGCCCCGTGGTTACCTGGTTTGGGGTAGCCACGGGGCCAATTTTTGGCTATGAACAACCTGATTTTCTTCGGCGATAGCCTCACGGCGGGCTATGGCCTGCCGGCGGCCGCCAGTTTTCCCGCCCTTATTCAGCCCAAGCTCGACGCCGCCGGCCTGCCCTATCAGGCCCTGAACTACGGCGTGAGCGGCGAAACCTCGGCGGGCGGGCGCCAGCGACTACCCTTGGTGCTGGCCCGCCACGCCCCCGCCGCCTTCGTGCTGGCGCTGGGCGCCAATGACGGCCTGCGCGGCATTGCAGTGCGCGAAACCACGGCCAACCTGCGCGCTATCCTGCACGAGGTGCGGCGGCGGTTTCCAGCCGCGCCGCTGGTGCTGGCGGGCCTGGAGGTACCCTTCGACCTGGGGCCGCTGGGCGTGCCCGGCCTCAACCGCTACGCCCAGGAATTCGGCGCCTTGTTCGCCACGTTGGCGCAGCAGGAGGGGGTAGGGCTGGTGCCGTCGCTGCTGGCGGGCGTGGCGGGCCGCCCCACCCTCAACCTGCCCGACCGCGTGCACCCCAACGCCGCCGGCCAACAATTGCTGGCCGCCAACGTGTGGGCCGTGCTGGAACCAGGGTTGCGGGCGGCCACGTCGCAAAGCTGACCAGTACCAAAAAGGCCTGGCTTTCAATAAAATGAAAGCCAGGCCTTTTACCGTACCAGAGACGGTGACAACACCTTCTCCCCAAAGAACTCGGTAACTATCTGTAAACTAATTTTTTAAAACAACTTCTTAAGCAGTGCATATTTCAGGGGTAGCGTGAGAGGTAGCATCTACGCAGGTTTCGCGCCTGATACCCCACTCGCAACCCTACAACCCAGTAGTCACCCCAGGGTCATTCTCACCCAAGTGCCGCCGCACTTCGCCTTTGTCGAGGCCCATCGTTTCAATTACTTCCCATAGCCGCTCCACCGTCACATCGGGCGCGCTCGGGATGTACGACGACAGGTAGCCCTGTACCTGCCAGAGCTGAATAATATCGCGGGTTTCCAGCCCAAAGGGCTTGCGGTGCGGATTGTCCGAGTAAAGCACTACCTCTTCATCGCTGGCCCGTAGCCGGTGCTTGATGCGCTTGAGTAGCACGTTCTCGGCCGTGACCACTACGTACACTTCGCCTGGCTCCAGTAGCCTCAGCTCGCTGACGTGCGAGGCTATCACGATGTCGCGGTTGTGCATCGTTGGTTCCATGCTATCGCCGCTCACCTCGAAGGCCCGGTAGGTGCCCCGCTCGAAGCCCGGAATCCGGTATTGCCGCATCTGCTGTACATACACTGGCTCATTATGCTGCAATCCGTAGCCGGCCTGCGCGTTCACCGACACCAGCATCGTGTTTAGTTCTCCGTCCAGGCCCACCGTCATCAGTGGTTCCTGGTTGGCCGCGCCCAGCCGTCCCAGCAGCACCGGCCGCGCCTCTTCCCGGCCAAATGGCACCAGTTGCAGCTGCCCTGATGCTTCGCCCGCCAACTCCTTAGCTCCGTCCACTAGCATGGGCCCTGCCCCCGTCAGCATCCACGACGATGACACGTCGGGGAATGCTGCCAGAATTTCCACTAATGTGTCGTAGCCCGGCCGCACCTCATTATTGAGCAGCTTGTACAGCTTGGAGCTACGGCCGTAACCCAGCTTCTCATTAGCCTGGTAAGTGCTCAGATTGTAGTAGTCAAGCAGTTGCTTGATACGCCCGCCTGTATCCCGCGACGAGCCCGGTAGCACCGTTTTTTCAGGTTGCTGTTCAGTGCTTTGCATATTAGGGCGCTAATTTTTGGCGTACATTTTGCTAAAAAGTGTAAAGGAATGCGTTGCTTGCGTGACTATTATACACAAAGGTATAACACCACGTAATAAAATGCAACAAGCGAATAACAAAGAAGCATCTACCCCTACGCTTCACCAACTCATCCGAGGCCTTGGCCAGCGCACCAACGTCATCAACGTCGCGCTGAAGCTGCTCGAAGCGCGCGGCCACACGTTCAGCAAATCGGCGGTGTACACCACCATCAACCGCAACGGCATCAACAACGCGACCATTGAGACCGCCTTGCTCGATGCCATCGAGGCCGAGCGCAGCAAGAAGGAATCCAGTATCGCCCGCCGCCAGGCCCTAGCCGCGTAGCCATGCAGCACGTCGTCATCATTCCCGAAACCGAGTGGCAACAGCTGGCGGCCCGCCTCGAAAAGCTGGAAGCCGCCGAGCAGGCCCGCCAGGCACCGCCCCCACCGCCTGATGAGATTCTGACAACCCGCCAGGCCGCGGCCTACATCGGCTTATCCGAAGATGCGCTACGCCGGGCCCGCCGGGCCGGCCGCCTACCCGGCGTGCGCCTCAACGAGAAGGATTGGGGCTACCGGCAATCGGCCCTCGACCGCTATCCGCGCCGCTACCACCGCGCAACGCACGCACAAGCCGCATGAGCCAAGCCGTCATTTCGCTCTTCGACCACTCCGGCCGCTTCGTGGAGCCGTGGGCGGCCGCCGGCTATACTTGCTACTGCGTGGACTTGCAGCACCCGTCCGGCGAAACGTGGCAGGGTAACGTGTGTCTGGTAGGCGGCGACGTGCGCCGCTTCGTGCCCCCGCCCAGCCCCGTGGCCTTCGTGGCTGCCTTCCCGCCATGCACCGACCTTAGTAATGCCGGCGCGCACCTGTTTCGCATCAAGGGCCTGCGGGCGCTGGCTGCCGCCCTCGACCTCGTGGGCGCGGCCGCTGACCTCTGTGACCGCCTTGGCGCGCCCTACTTCATTGAGAACCCACGAGGCCAGCTACGCCACTACTGGCGCGAGCCCGACGAGCAGTTTGACCCCTATGAGTACGCCGGGTACCTGCCCGACCCCCACGCCGAGGCCTACACCAAGCGCACCTGCCTCTGGACTGGCCACGGCTTCCAAATGCCCGAGAAGCGTCCCGTTTTCCCCGTCAAAGGGTCGATGGTAGATAAAGTACCCGGCTCAAAGAACCGCGCCAACATCCGCAGCCTTACGCCCCGCGGCTTCTCGGCCGCCGTCTTCCAAACTCATCAGCCATTATGACCCCGCAGCTTGCCCACGTCGGCCCCGAGGCCGGCCCATCCATCCTCATCATCACCAAGGCCAAACTCAAAAACGGCTTGCTCTACGCCGAGTTCAGCGAGCAGCACGACGAGCAGGCCGCGCCACGCACCTTCACCATGCAGGGCACCGAGTTGGTCCATGCCGACCTGCTGCGCTGCTTCGCTTACCTAGTGCCCCACCTATGCCTACTCACCGAGCAGCTGACTGAAACACCCAACTACTGGCCCGACGACGAAACGGCCGAGATGCCCGCCCACTTCGCCAGCTTCAGCGTCACTGGCTTTTCGCTAGGCCGGGCCCAGGCCGGCGTGACCCTGGTGGGCCAGCGTGAGCTGACCGGCAGCAAGGTACTCAACCTGACAAGCCCCTACACCCCATTCGAGGACGAAAACGCTACTTACCAGTATCCTGGCCAGCTCGAAGCCGCCGTACTCGATGCCATCGCCGAGGTCGAAGCCGCCCTGCGCGGCAAGGCCAGCGAGGCCGGCCGCCAGCTGCCGCTGTTCGAGGCCGACGCGCCCGCCACTTCCCCGCAGCTCACCGCCGGCCAGTAATGCTACGCCCCCGTGAATTATGTCAAGCACAGTATGGCCGCCCACGAGCGCCTACGCGCCCGCCCCGATGCCCGCCCCCACCACGTCAGCCTGTATTGGGCGCTGTTTTTCGCCTGGAATGCCGCTCGCTTCCCCATTGAGTTGCCCCTTGACCGCGCCGCCGTAATGAGGACCGCCCGTATCGGCAACCGCAACACCTACCTCGATGCCCTACGCGACCTCGCCGCCTGGAACCTGCTTACCTACCTGCCTAGCCACGCCGGCGGCAGCTCCGTGCGGCTGCTCGCCCTCGATGAGGTTGTACCAGAAGTGCGTCAACCTACCCCGGCCCCTTGTACCAGTTCTGCTACAACCGAAGCAGCCGAGGTTGTAGCAGACGTGCCTCAACCGTTGCCCCAGAACTGCTACAACTCAGGGCCGGAGGTTGTAGCAGAAGTGGCCCAACACTCCTTATTAGGTAAAACAAGTACTTCTACAAACGGTGTAAACGGAAGTTCCACCGCCAGCCCGAAAAAAAAAGAAGGAGCTGTTTTCGCCGGCGAAGGGCAGTCAGAAGCGCAGGTGCTCGACGACGACCTGACGACCCCAGGCGCAGCCCCCAAGAAAAAAGTTGCGCCAAAAAAGAAGGGGGTAGAAGAGCGCCTACCTTCTACTCCCCACGAGCCGCGCCCCCGCCGGCCCACCCCATTACCCGAGCTACCGTTCCGCGAATCGCTGCTCTACGACCTGGCAACCTTCACCGCCGCTTTCACCGGCACCGACTACGCTCTGGCCGACCTACCCCACTACCACCAGCTTATCGACAACTGGCGTGACAAGAAAACCGGCCTACCCCCCGTCCGCCGCGATTGGGCCGCCACCGCCCGCCGATTCATGCTCAACGATGCCCATGACAACCGCCTCAAACTCGCTCCCGGTACCCACCGCCCCCCCGAGTCAGGAGCTGGCCCCGCCGGCTCCCACGCCGGAGCACGGCCTGCTGCGTCTGGCTACCGCTCCAAGTACGATGCGTGAGCTGGCCAGCACCCCCAGCCCCGAGGCCCGCGCCCTGTTGGCCGAAGTGTCGGTGGGCCTCACCGTGGCCCAGGCCGCCGCCGCCCCCAAGCTCTTCCAGCTACGCCGCCAGCTCGGCGAGCCGGTGCTGGTCAAGCTGGTCGTCGTCATTCTGCGGGCCTTCTTGGACTCGCTGCGCGTACCCGACAAGCCCGACGCAGCCGACATTCTGGAGCTGGCCGACACGCTCACGCAGACCTACACCCACGACAGTCTGAAAGACATTATCCTGGCCCTGAAGGAAGCCCGCACCGGTGGCACCAAATTCTACCAGTCGCTCGACGTAAGCACCCTCTACCGCCTCATCGCCGAGTATTTCCAGCGCAAGGCCGTCCATCTCGAAACCAGCCACCGCGACCAGAAGGCCCACGGCCCTGGCCACGACCAGCAGACCGTCGCACAACTGACGGCGGCCACTGGTGCGGCCCTGCCCGCCATCGGCCGCCAGCTCGACCCTACCCACCCCAACCACGAAAGCCTGCGCCGCAGCCTCACCATCACCAACCAGCGCGAGAAGCGCGGCCTCATCACCCCCGCCCAGGCCGACGAGCAGCGCCGCCAGGTGCAGGCCGCCAACCAGCGCAAGCCCCGCCCCGACTGGCAGCCCGGCGAGGCTGCCCAGCGTCGCATCGACGCCAGCAACCGCGCCGAAGACAAGCGCCTGCTGGACAAGTACCGCCCCAACCCTGAATCGTAAGCAGGTTTTTTACATCCACTTTGTCAAGACCCCAAAAGTCGATTACTACGTCGCACAGGCACTTTTAAATTTATTCACAAGCAGGGTTGTCAAATGCGTGTCAAGACCCAACGTCAGCTACCGGCTTTCTACATAACCGCCTTAGCAACTGCTTTTCAATCAAGTTCCTGCCGGCGGCTGGTACGTTCGCAAAAACGACTCGTTGGTGAGCCAATTCTTGAAGCTAGGGTTACCGCTGTACTGCTTGAACAACTCAGTCTGGTCATTCAGAATACTCAACACCACCTTGAGCAGTGCCTTGTCATGCTCAATACGAGCATTCTGCTCGTCGCCGCTGGCCATCGCATGTTGGTAGGCTTTGTCCTTAGCCACGGCGGCAGGTAGCTCTTCGGTAATCACCTTCACCACCTTGTCCCTGTCCTGCCAGGGAATGTTGCCGAACAGGGTATTGAATTGACTCACAATCTGACTTAGGGGCACAATATCCGGCTCGCTGACGAAACCGACCTGCCCTAAAGTCGCCGGGTCTATTTCCGCGTTGGTTTCCGCCAACTCAATCGTCTGCACAGCTTGTAGCTCGGCCCGGTAGCTGTCCATGTCAATAGCTTCCAGAATGCCCTGCGACAAATCGTCCTCCTGTGGCGAGGGCAGCTTCGGAATCAGCAGATTCAGGAAGATGCTGAGCTTCTCCCAGGGGGCATAGTGGTAAGGTAGAATACTGCCCAGGAACTCATACGTCCGCACGAAGCCCTTGGCTCCGCCCTTGAAGCCTACCTGCCCGGCCTCGTCCAGATTGGCTTGGTAGCGGGCCACGCACACGTCCAGTACCGTATCCAACTGCGGCCGGGGCGCACCGCCCAGCAACAACGCCACTAGCGCCTCCACGTCAACCATGTCGTACACGTCGGCCCCGTCCAGTTGGGCCTGCACATCGTGCAGCTTGTTCGGGTCGGTAGCCTCGCTCAGCACCGTGGTTTGGTAGTACGTCGCAAACGCTTCCTCAATGGTTGCCACCTCGTTGTAAAAGTCCAGCACGCTGGTATCATGCTTCTTGGGATGCGCCCGGTTCAGGCGCGAGAGGGTCTGCACGGCCTTAATGCCGGCCAGTGGCTTGTCCACGTACATCGTGTGCAGCAGCGGCTCATCGTAGCCTGTCTGAAACTTGTCGGCCACCACCAGCAGCCGGTAGTTGCCCATCCGAAAGCGCTTCTCAATATCACCGCTGGCAAAGCCATTCAGCGTTTCCTCGCTCACCTTCTGCTCACCGTAGGCATACTCACCCGAAAAAGCTACCAGCGCCGCAAAGTCGCTGCCGCGCTCAGCCAGGTAAGCCGTAATGGCGTGGTAGTATTCCACGGCCCGCGCAATACCGTTGCACACCACCATCGCCCGCGCCTGCTTGCCCAGCTTGTGCTGCACCTGCTCGTGAAAGTGGTCCACTATAATTTCGGCCTTGCGCCGGATAGCCCGGTCGTGGCTCTCCACGTAGGCGCGGAGTTTCTTGGCGGCCTTTTTCTCGTCAAACTCCGGGTCATCCTCTACCTTTTTTAGCAGGCGGTAGTAGCTGTCCACCGGCGTATAGTTACGCAGCACGTCCAGAATAAACCCTTCCTGAATGGCCTGCTTCATCGCGTAGGTATGAAAGGGCCGGTACTTCGTCGCGTCGCCCTCCTGGTAGGGCACCCCAAACAGTTCTAGCGTCCGGTTCTTGGGCGTGGCCGTGAAGGCGAAATAGCTGGCATTCGCCAACATCTTGCGCGACTCCATCAAGGCAATAATTTTCTCTTCCGTTGTTGGCTCCTCTTCTTCCTCACCCTGTGCTTGTAAGGCCATATTCATCTTGGCCGCCGTGCGCCCGCCCTGGCTGGAGTGGGCCTCATCAATCAGCAGCGCAAAGCGCCGGCCCGCCAGCTCCCCGCCGATGTCGTCGAGGATGTAGGGGAACTTCTGTACCGTGGTAATAATGATTTTCTTCCCCGCCTGGAGCATCGCCCGCAAGTCGCCCGAGTGCTCGGCGTGGCCTACTACCGAGCCGACCTGCGCGAAGCCCCGAATGGTATTGCGAATCTGCCGGTCAAGGTTGCGCCGGTCTGTTACCACTATCACCGAGTCGAATACCGCGGCCGTACCGCCCGGCACCTGTAGCCCCACCAGCTGATGCGCCAGCCAGGCTATCGAGTTGCTCTTACCGGAGCCGGCCGAGTGCTGCACCAGGTAGCGCCGCCCCACACCGCCCGCCGCCACGTCAGCTAGCAGCAGCCGCACCACTTCCAGTTGGTGGTAGCGCGGCCACACCGGCTTGCGGCGCTTCTTACCCTGTTCGTCTTCTTCTTCCAGCACAGCCACGTAATTCTCCACCAGGTCGGCCATACTCGGCTTGGTGAGCACCTGCCGCCACAGGTAGTCGGTTTTCAGCCCCTGCGGGTTGGGCGGGTTGCCCGCGCCCTGCTCATAGCCCTGGTTGAAGGGCAGAAACCACGAACTCTTGCCCGACAGCGCCGCGCAGAACTTCACCTGCTGGTCGTCCACCGCCAGGTGAGCCAGCGTGCGCCCTGGCTGAAACAGCAGCTCCTTCGGGTCGCGGTTTTCCTGGTACTGCGTCACCGCGTCGGCCACGGTCTGCTTGGTCAGCGAGTTCTTTAGCTCCAGCGTCAGCAGCGGCAGCCCGTTCAGAAACAGCACCACATCCACCGAGTTCTTATTCTGCAAGCTGTAAAACACCTGCCGCGTCACGCTCCACACATTCTGCCCGTGCTGCTTAGCCGCCTGCGCGTTGCCCACCGACGGCAACGCGTAGTACAGCGCCACGACGGCCGGCCCGTGCTTGATGCCCTGCCGCAACACGTCCACCACGCCGCGCTTGGTAATCTCGCCCCGCAGTCGTTCCCAAAACTTCTGCCGCTCGGCCGGCACGTCCAGCCGCAGCAGCTTCACCACCTCCGGCTGCGTGTCCTGCAAGAAGGCCGTCAGCTTCGCCGTATCCAGCGCCAGCTCCCTGTTATAGTCGCTGGCTACCCCCGGCTGGTAGCCGGTGGCCGGGTCAGTTAGTGCCTCTACTACTATCGTTTCTAATCCCTTTTCACTAGTATCTGTTTGTTTCATAGCAAGTTATTTCTTAAACGTTTATTGCATCACTTAGGCTGCTACTGACATTTCCCAATTCCTCCAGCGCGTTATTCATGGCTTCTATTGCTTCTTCAGCCATCATAGCCCGGTCGCTCATTTGTAGTGGTTCTGGTATGTTGTCAAAATACTCCTGCTCTTCATCAGCCATTGCCTGTAGTTCCTGCGTCAGGTCTACCAGTCGCGCTTGCAGTTGTTCTAGCTTTTTCTTCCGCTGCTTATTCATTAGTTTATAATTCAGTTTGAATTGTCCTGCAGCTAAGCCTCTCTACCAGTAAATGCTCTACCCTTTAAGTTGCTTGTCATCCTGTGTGCAAGTACCCAGCAAGTACCCGGATACTACCTAAAGTCATTGCTGATGTAGTAGAAGCTGATTTGTTGTTGTTGTTAGCTTAAAGTTGCAAGTACCAGGCAAGTACCCGGCACGTAGGTCTAGTAACGAAATGTGGACTAGCACGCCGCTGGGTTAGCATTGTCTTTTCGTTTTGCAAGTACCCTGCAAGTACCAGACAACTAATGCTGGCTAGAAAAGTGGCCTGGCGTGTTTCTAATGCGTGCTTACTTACGCAAGCTGCAAGTACCCGGCAAGTACCAGCCACCTTTAGGTGCGGTCGCGGCTGGCATACCACGGCACGTACTGCCGCATCTTGGGCGGGGCATCCTTGTCGAAAAGCTCGATTAAGCCGCTGGTTACCGTGTCCCGAATCAGGCGCGAGGCAATGGAGATGTCCTTCGCCGCCAGCCCAAACCGCTCACGTATCGAAGTGTTGGTGGTTTCCTGCTGGTTTTCGTGCCGTAAGCAGGCGTGCAGGTAGCAGGCCTCTATTTTCTCTTGCTTGGTTTGGCGGCTCAGCGGGCGCGGGCCGTGCAGTGTTATTCGCGTGGCGTTGTCTACCCGCGCAAACGTGGGGGCCGGCAAGTGGTAGCGCTCCGTTTCTTCCACTACCCGGTCTATGCCGCTGCCCCGCTCCTCGCACAAACCCAGCAGCCGCATCTTGCCGGCCAGTGTTTCGTTACGCGACTTCGGCACCGCGTCCAGAAACCGCTGCGTATCCACCAGCGGCACGCCCGGATTGCTGATTTCCACGCGCCCCCTAAACGCCTCCACCCGCGGGCTGGTGCCGCTGGAGGCAAAGTCCTGGTGAATAAGCGCGTTGGCCAGCAGCTCGCGCACGGCCTCCGGCGGGTAGTCTTCCATGTCCTGGCGCTGCCCGTTCTCGTCAATCTCTTCCCGACCGGGCAGCATAGCCCGCAGCAGTTGCAGCGCCGGCCGAAACCCGTTGGCGTAGCCCTGCTCCAGCTTCGGCTCCCGTGAGGTGGCTGTGCGCCCCGGCCCGTCATATTGAATGATGCGCAGCACTTTGCCGCGCAGCGTCGGGAAATCGGCCAGCCGCCGCGCAAACAGAATAGCGCCCAGGTTGGTGATGTTCCACTCGCCAGCCGCCGACGGCCGAATAAACTCTTCGGCCTCCAGCGCTTCCAGCTGCGCTACCTGCGTGGGCGGGGCCGCCATCTTGCGCAGCTCAAAGTATGCCGAGTAGTCCAGCAGGGCCAGCACCCGCGCCGCCGGCAGGTGCTCGGCCGCGACGCCCGCCTCAAACGGGGTCTGGTCAAACGCCCGCCACAGCAGCCGGGCCTTCTCCGGGTAGTCTTTCAGCGCCTTGCGGTACGAGCCGACCCGGATGTACTCTACCCCCTGAAACTGCACCGGCTGCCCAATGGCCCGGCTGATTTCCAGCAGCACCACGCGCTTACCCGCCACCTCGCACTCGTGAAAGCCGAAGGAGATGCGCGGGCTGAGTAGCCGGGCCAGCCAGCCCTCCAGGTCTTCGTTGCCCTTCTTGGCCGTGGCCGGCGCCGCAGTGGTGCCCACCACCGTGTGCCGGTCGTCAGACACGCCCCACAGCACGTAGGCGCAGGGCTGCCGGGCAATGGCCGCCGAGTTGGCCAGCGCCGAAATGTACTTGCCAATCTCCTCCGGCTGGTCGTTGTTGGTCTTGAACTCCAGCCACTCGGTTTCGCGGGGCTGCTGCCGCAACTCATTCACCAGGCCAGTCAGATAGGCGGGGGTAGGGTCAATCAGCATCGGCTTCCTCCAGTAACAGGGTTTCCGATTCCTCGTCCGTTTCCTCCTCGTCCACCAGTTCCGGCTCCGCCTCTATGCCGCCCGCCGCCACGGCCAGCCCCCGCACGTCCACCCGGCCCGTTACCACGTCGGCTACCAGGCGCGTGCGATATTCCTGTATCAGCTCGATTTCGCGTTGGGCGCGGGAAATGGTTTCGTCAAACAGGTGAGTTTCGGATTTTATATAAGTAAGAATCCGCTGTTGTTCGATAAGAGGAGGATATGGTAATTGAACTGCCATAATCCTGTCTTGAGTGAGCTTAGGTTGAGCCGCGCCCGTTATCCAAGGTCTATAATCAATAGACTCCAGAAGCAATGCTAGGTATTCTAGGTTGCCGTGTTTCGGTTTGAAGATGTGAGCGTGATTATTAACCCAAAACTTGCCTTTAGCAATAATTGCTAGAGGCAAATTTCGAAGCACCAAGTTTGTGCCATCTTCTGCAATCAAGAGCAATTCATCATCAAAGAGATAATCTTCTACTTTGTCAATAACACCAGAGGCACCATAGTAATCAAAAATTTGATTTTTCATCTGCCCCCTTTCAGATGAACTCAATGGTACGCGAGTGCGATTGAGGCATTTAACTACGTCCTTAATACGGACCGTTTGCCAATGCTTGGGGATGGAGTTTAACCAAAATATACCAGACTCCTTGCGCGGCACATCCGGGTTCAGCCCCTGCGTTACGGCCCGGTGAATCAGCGCCTGCTTCTGCTCCTGGAGCAGCTTGATAAGCTGCCGCTTGGCCCGCAGCAGCCGCGCCACCTGCCGCCCCTTCGCCTCCAGAAACGTGACTATCTGCTGCTGCTCGGCCAGGGGGGGTAGTAATACTTTAATTTGCTTGAAATCATCGTAGCGCATATCCCACTGTCCAACGCGCACACCAAATGAAATGCGGTTGTAAGCGTGAACGTAAGGACGCGAGCGAAGCAGTTGGTTTAGGTATTTTAAATCAATATCAGGCCGAGTAACGGCACAAACAATGTACGCCGGGCTTACAATGCCTTCATATTGTGAAATGCCAAGCGAGCCTTGCCAGGTTTTCATTTTATTCAGGACCAAATAACCAGGCTTTACCACTTTATAAGCAGAGAGGTCAGCGCCATCAGCATTGTGATTGTCGTCGCGTGAGGATTTGCGAATAACCCCAAACTCCCGATAAACGGACAACAATTCTAAATCCGCTCGGCCGCGCTCATTTCGCACTTGCGTTATAGCGCGAATAGAAATTTCTTCCCAATGCGCGGGCACCTGCGCCAGCCAGGGCAGGCCAGCGGGCTTGTAGTCGGGGTAGGTGGGGAGGGGCTGGTTCATACGGTAGCAGCGGGTTCGGGCACGGGTAGCAGGCGGGCCGGGCTCCACAGGTGCAGGGCCAGTTGGCGGTATAGCTCGCCCCGCGCCGCCAGCGCCGCCCGGTCAAACGTAGTGGGCACGGCCACAAAGGGCAGTCCGGTTTGCTGCACCCAGTTCGTAAAGCGCGGGTGGTGCGCATAGCAGTTCGGGTGCAGCGACTTAGCCAGCAGGTTCTGCCCGAAATAGTGCGGCAGCTTCTCCGCGTAGGCTAGGTCGCCGTAGCTAGCATTGAAGCTCTTGGGCAGCAGCAGCAGCCCGCCCAGGCGGTTACGGTGCTGCCGGAAGTCCTCCTTCTGCGGAAACTCGTCGGCGTGGTCTTCCGGGTGGTTCGCCCAGATGTGCTCTACCTCATAGCTGCTCCCGCCCGTGCTGTTCACGTACTCGGGGTAGCGGCCGGGGTGGTCGGTGGCGTGGGCTTCCAGGTAGTCGGTCAGGCGGGCCAGCAGCCGGTGTAGTGCCTTGCGGTTCTGCTGGTTCAGGGTCGGCACGGGGCCGGTGGCCGGCGTTTCCTGCACCTCGGCCAGCATCTTGCGCAATTCGGTGGCCAGCGCCGCCTCACTTTTGCCCCGCACCCGCTTCGCCGCCAGAAACATCGCGTACTGCATGGTGGCGTACCCAATGCTGCGCCCGCACCACACCCGCCAGCTCAGCAGCACGTCCAGGTAGCGGGCCGCAGCTTCCAGCTTGCGCCGGGCCACGTCGTCGGCATCGGTGGGTTCCAGCGTCGCCAGTAGCACCAGGTATTGCAGCGTGAAGTTCTGCTGCGCGTTGTAAAACACCGATTCCAGCCCCGCCGTGCGGGTCTTGCTGGCATCCAGCAGCGCCTTGTACCACCGGGCGTAAAACAGAAAGTCGCGCTCAATAAACCGGGCATAGTCGGCCGGGGCCACCAATCCCAACTCAGTGGCCTGGTCGCGCACCCAGCGGTGGTACTCCGTGCCAATCCGCTCAAAGTCGCGAGCCGCCGCCCCCCGGCTCCGCTCCCGAATGCTGTCGGCGTACTGGCTCCGTAGCCAAGTCTTAAACAACTCCGCCTGTGTGTCCTTGCCATACGTCAGCAGGCTGGCTATTTCCGCTTTCCAGCTGGCCTCAGCCGCCTCCCGCGTGGCCTGGTGCGTGATGTTAGCCAGCACATAGCTCTTGAGCATCTCGGTTGGGGTTAGCGACAGCCCCCGGTCATTCATCGTTTCAAAAATGGTGTAGGCGTTCTCATCCGAGTCCGTCGTTATTTCCACCAGCTTTACTTTCTCCTGCACCCAGTCCAGAAAGTAGGGCAGTGCAGGCCCCTTCAGTTCCTCCGGGAACAACTGCCCCAGGTTGTCGTAGCGGGCCAGCAGGTTGCGTACCGATTCGTCGGTGGCCGCTGTGGCCTCCATCGTTTCGCCCGCAAACAGCGCGTTCATGCACGCCTCCCGCGCTGTCACGTTCAGGTTAAACGACTTCTTGCCAAACACCTCCGAGTAAATCAGCTCATCCACGTTCACCCGGTCGAGGCGCTCACCCTGCACTCGGCGCAAATACAGCAGCAGCAAGGTCAGGCTAGTCAGCCGCTGCTGTCCATCCACCAGGTACAGCCCCTTCGGCGTGTCGCTCACGATAATCGACCCCAGGAAATATGGGTTGTAGTTACCCACCGCTTCCCGGTCGTCCTCCGGCTGGTACTGCTCCTCGAAGTGACTGGTCAGGTCTGTTATCAGCTCCTGCATCTGCTTTTCTTGCCACTTATAGCCACGCTGGTAGTAATCGACCTTGTACTTCTTGCTTTTCAGCAGCTCGCGCACCGTGCGCGTTTTTCCTTCAATCGTCGCCATTGGATAAGAGGTACTTCTAAGCTTCTTGGGTAGTCATAATCTCGCGCAGCAGCCCGTCGGTTTCCTGCTCCAGGGCGAAGATGTCGGCCGCGATGTCGTCGAGGCTGCGCAGCGCCTGCGGCTGGTAGAAGTAGCGCGTAAACGAGATTTCGTAGCCCACCTGCGTCTTGCTCTCATCTACCCAGGCATCGGCCGCGTGGGGCCACACCTCCCGCGCCACAAAGCCCGCTACCCCGCCCGGCTCCAGCAGCGGCACCTGCTCGGTGTCGCGCAGTTCCGCATCCGGCTCGTACTCCACGGCCTGCTCATCGACCACGAAGGTGCCGTGCAGACGCATCGCGGGCGCGGCATCGGCTAGCCGGGCTGCCCGGCTGCTCCGCCGCACCGGCTCGGCGGCCTCGTCCCGTGCCGTTAGCCCGGTGCCTTGCAGTAGCTTGGCCCGCTTGGCCGTCCAGCGCACCTTACCCAGCTTGGCCGCCGCCTCCACGGCCTCGGCAAACGCGTTGAAGTTGAGGTGCGGCCCCGCGCCTACCCGCCCGGCCACCACCGCCACCACGCCAGCCAGTTCATCGTCCTTGGCCTCGGCGCAGGCCCGCCCGAAGTCGCGCAGCCGCTCGGCCGTCAGCTCCACCCGCAGGCGCAGGGGCCGCTCCACCGTCACCTTCCAGTACCCAAAGGCCTCGTTCGGAAACACCTTGCTCTGCGCGCTTTCCTCCCCGCTCAGAAATGCCTCCACAATGCGCTGCTGGTGCTGCTCATTCAGCTCGCAGTTCTTCTTGCCCAGGTTCTTGCGCAGCGGCTGGTGCCACTGGCTGGCATCAATCAGCTGCACCTTGCCCTTGCGGCTCTCCGTCTTGCGGTTGCTCAGCACCCAGATGTAGGTGGCAATGCCCGTGTTGTAAAAAATATTAAGTGGCAAGGCGATAATGGCCTCCAGCCAGTCGTTTTCCAGTATCCAGCGCCGGATGTTGCTCTCACCCTGCCCCGCGTCGCCCGTAAACAGCGCCGAGCCATTGTGCACCTGCGCGATGCGCGTGCCCAGCGCCGTGCGGGTTTTCATCTTGGCCAGCTTATTGGCCAGAAACAGCAGCTGCCCGTCCGACGAGCGCGTGAGCAAGCTGTACTTCGGGTCGTCGGCATACGGGAAAACAAACCGCTTGTCCGAGATTTCCTTCTTGCCGCCCATCTGGTCCAGGTCCTTCGCCCAGCTCTTGCCGTAGGGGGGGTTGGCTAGCATAAAGTCAAATTCCATCCCCTGGTGCCCATCCTGGCTCAGCGTCGAGCCATACTTGATGTTCACCGCCTCGGCTCCCTCGCCCTTCAGCAGCAGGTCGGCCTTAGCAATGGCGTAGGTTTCCGGCTGCACCTCCTGCCCATACAGGTGAATGGTTACTTCTTTTTTATGCTCCCGCGCCAGCTGCTGCAAGCGTTCCTCGGCTACGGTCAGCATCCCGCCCGTGCCGCAGGCATCATCATACACCAGGTAGGTACCGTTGCCGATGCGGTCGGCCACCGGCCGGAATATCAGCTCGGCCATCACCCCCACCACGTCGCGGGGCGTAAAGTGCTCGCCCGCTTCCTCGTTGTTCTCCTCATTAAACCGCCGAATCAATTCCTCAAAGGCCGTACCCATCGAGTGGTTGTCCAGCGCCGGCAGCTTCTCCGAGCCATCCGCGTGCAGCACCGGCACCGGCGCAAGATTAATGGTCGGCGACAGAAACTTCTCAATCAGAAAGCCCAGCGCGTCCGCGTCCAGCAGCGTCGGAATCTGGTTCCGAAACTTAAATTTCTCCAATATCTCCCGCACGTTCTCCGAGTACCCGTCCAGGTAGGCCCGGAAATCCGCTTCCAGCTGGCTCTTCTTGGTGCGGGCCAGCAAGTCGCGCAGCCGAAACGGCGAAGCGTTGTGAAACGCCTGGCCCGCCGCCTGGTTCAGCGCCGCGTCCTGCTCCGTGATGCCGCTATTGTCTAGCAGCAGCTTGGTATCAAGTACCCGCTGCTTAGTTAGCTCCAGCATGGCATCCAGCCGCCTGATTACAATCATCGGCAGGATAACGTCGCGGTACTTGCTGCGCACGTACACATCGCGCAGTACGTCATCCGCGATATTCCAGATAAAGTTTACAAGGGCCGTATGTTGAGCAGAAGTCACAGAAGTAAGGCAAAATGAGGGCGCGAGTTGGCCACGCTCCGATATCGGGGCTTACAAAGTAACGCGTTTCCCGGCGCGAGCCATTTATAAGCAGCTTGAATGAGCGGTGGCCCACCGCCTCCTTGCGCCCGTTCAACCCAAAAAATGCCAGCCTTTTTAGCAGTAGATTGCGACGCTTTAGCGCGTACAGGTGTTCACTAGTAGCCATCCGTCGTGCGCCGTCCATGAAATCCGACACCCTCAAGCGTCTCTTCCGCTCCATCCAGCAGCGCCCTAGCCCCGAGCTATTGAGCGTGGCCCGCGGCATTGTCGAGGAGGAGCGCAGCAAAGGCCACTCGCTGCTGGTATTGGAGCTGGAAGGGCTGCTGCGCGTAGCTGAGCCGCTGGTTACCAGTGGTAATGCCCCCCGTACCAAGTCGCTTGGGCAGCGCCCTACCCCGGTAGCCGCCCAACTCATCGAGTTGCCCCTCAGCCGGCGGCACCAGCAGCCGCTGCTCAAAGAGGTGCCGCGCCCCGAGCTGCGCCACCACATGATTCTACCGCCCGAGGTGGAAGCCCGCTTTGCCCGCATCGAGCGCGAGTACGTGAGCCGCGACCGGCTGGCCGAGTTTGGCCTGCTGCCGCGGCGCAAGGTGCTGCTCTACGGCCCACCTGGCTGCGGCAAGAGTTCAGGGGCCGAGCGCCTGGCTTGGAACATCGGCCTGCCATTCTACAAAGTGCAGTTCGATACGCTGCTCTCGTCGTTTCTCGGTGAGTCGGCCAACAACCTGCGGGCGCTGTTCGATGCCAGCCAGACCCAGCCCTGTGTGCTACTGCTTGATGAGTGCGACTTCATCGCCAAGTCCCGCACCTACGGTCAGGATGTGGGCGAGATGTTCCGCCTGGTCAATATCCTGCTCTCACTGCTCGAAGACTACCAGGCTCCCGGCCTGCTCGTGGCCACCACCAACCTGGAGCAAGCCCTCGACAAAGCGCTGTTTCGCCGCTTCGACGAAGTGCTTTGCATCCCGCGTCCCGGCCAGGCTGAAATTGCGCAGCTGCTAAAAAATACCCTGGGAGCTATGCGCGTCAGTCGCTCCATCCAGCTCGCCACCTTTGCCCAGCAATTGGTGGGCTTGTCGGCGGCGCAGGTTGTCAAGGTTGCCCAGGATGCTGCCAAGCTTTGCGTACTGGCCCTCGACTCCGAGCTAACCCCCGCGCACTTGCAGCAAGCTCTTCAAGAATTGTCTACCATCGAAAACGACTAAGCCGGTAATGCCTTTCGAACACCTGTCCTTCCTCCGTGTCGTCGAAGGGACTTACCAATACAGCGGCCGCTTCGGCCGCACGTTTAGCACTCAAACTAAAAGTAATCAGGCTAATCCCAGAACGCATGGTAGCGCGCTGCGCCAGCGCCTTCAGGGCGTGCGGGCTAATTGGGAGGCGCAGGTGCAGCAGTTGGCCAACGAGGGCTTTAATAATGAAGGCCCCAATGCTCAGGTAGTCCCACTCTTCCTGCAAGTTGACCCCAAAGCATTCGATGAAAGCACGTTGGGTGGGTGGGGCATCGAGGTCGTATCAGTCGAACCCGATGGCTATATCATCGGGGTAGCTACGTCGGCCGATTTTCCGCAGCTCAATCAGCGGCTCAATACCCTGTTGAGTGGCAAGTCTATTGACGTAGTGGCTACCCTGTGGGACATCCTACCCCGCGCCCAGAGCCTCGACCGGGTAGTGAGCGACGGCCTGTTTGAGCGTTGGGCTACCATCGACCAGGAAACTGACTGCTGGGTAGAAGTAGCTATTGTGGTAGAGGCCACCGAGCCGCCGCCCCTCACCCTGGATGCCACGCCGGCCGAGGAAGCGAATTGGGAAAGGCTGAATGATGAGTGGCTGGCGAAGGGCTACAGCCGCATCAGCCGCTTCGAGCGGCTTGCCCAGTTCTACGGCGCTGACTTTCAAGGCGACCCGCTACCCCAGCCCGATACCGTCAATTATAAGCTGCGCATTTCTGGCCGTGGGGTCAAGGAGCTAGCGCTGTTCCCCTATACCTTCTCCGTTGAGGAATGGGATTGGGAAACGGATGCCAACGAGCAGGCCGAGCAGTTTTTGCAGGAGTGGGACGTGGAGGTACAGCCCCCACTACCAGATGCGCCCCGCGTGTGCGTTATCGACAGTGGAATTCAGGTTGGTCATCGCCTCTTGCAGCCCGCTATCGATGCAGCCAATTCTCGCTGCTACCTACCCGGCATTATGGCTACCGCCGACATGGTGCCCAACGGCGGCCACGGTACGCGGGTAGCCGGAGCTGTGTTATTTCCCGATGGCATTCCCGCTTCCGGCAGCGTAACGGCCGTGGCTTGGCTCCAGAATGCGCGCGTACTCAACGCCCGTAAAAGCATGGAGGAGGCAATGCTACCTGCTGATATCATGCGCCGCATCGTGCGTGAGTTTACCCCTTCGGGCACCCGGCTATTCAACTTGTCCGTCCAGACTCCCGGCCCGTGCCGCACGAAGCATATGTCTTCTTGGGCCGCCGAAATCGACCAGCTCAGCTTTGAGTACGACGTACTGTTCATCACTAGCGCCGGCAACATTAGCGCTGTTGGCAGCCATCCTAACCGGCTCAGCGTAGCCCAGCAACTCGCCTCTGGCCGACTCTACCCCGATTACCTGGCAGAAGCAGCTTCCCGCATCGGCAACCCCGCTCAGAGCTTGCAGGCGCTTACCGTTGGTTCCGTTAGCTATGACCGCATCAACACGCCGCCCCACACGTCGTTTGGGGAATACCAAGAGCCTTCCGCCTTCTCACGAAGCGGCCTCGGTATTTGGGGCGTTATAAAGCCCGACGTAGTGGAATACGGTGGCGACTTAGTACAGACCACCTCCGGCGATTTCGTTTTCAACGTACCCGCCGCGCTGCCCGAGTTGGTCACCGCTACCCTCGGTGGCCACCCCGCCGTAGCCCGCACCGAGCCGGGTACCTCCTTCGCTGCTCCTAAAGTCACGCACATTGCGGCGGCGCTTCAGCAGGCCCTGCCTGATTTCAGCACCCTACTGTACCGCGCCTTAATTGTTCAATCGGCGCAATGGCCAGCCGTCCTTGAAAATGCCTCTCAACAGCAAAAGCTGTTTCATCTTCGTACCCTGGGCTACGGTATACCAGATAAAGACCGGGCTATTCAGAACTCTGACGCCCGCGTCACCTTCATTGCGGAAGGCAAGCTTGGTGCCGCCAGCGCCCACCTTTATCAGGTGAAGCTTAACCAGTTGAATGGCCTTGAAGACGAAACGCTTTATCGCCTCGAAGTAACGCTTTCCTACGCCGCTCGCCCTCGTCGCACCCGGCAAGGCCTCCGCAGCTACGTGTCAACCCAACTGCGCTGGCAGGCTGCCGAGCTTGGCCAAAGCATCGACCAATTTTTGCAAAAGGTGGATGTAACGCTCCGCCCGGATTTCGAGGACGAAACAACCGATACCGGCGCGGGTACCAACCGAATTTTCTGGCAGATAGGCACCGCTGCCAATAGCCAGCAAAGCGCCCGTGGTGTACGTCGCCCAAATAGCACACTGCAAAAAGACTGGGCGCTAGTGAAAGGCTTTGAGCTTTCTCGTGACCGGCTACTATTTGCCGTCACTGCGCACAAGGGGTGGGATACTTCGGGTGAAGAAGTCCCCTATGCGCTAGCAGTTTCTATAACCTCCCTGGCCGGCATTCCTATCTACGAAACCATTCAAGTCGCAAATCAGGTGCGAATAGAAGTGTAGCTGATTCTACCTACAATAAAAATGGCCTTCCCACTACTAGGAAGGCCATTTTTATTGTTGCCAGTTGCATAACCGTTACATAAGTCGGCCTCATTTGGGCAACTCATCGGGCTGCCGCTTCGGCCGCAGCAACTCCGTGAGCACGACCACCGCCAGGTGGCCCAGCACGCGCCAAATATTCATACGCAAAGAGGGTAAGAGGGTGAAAGCTGGAAGACCCCGGCCAGCTCATCCGGTTAATTCGAAGTGCGGCCAGTCGTGCAGCTGCTCGTCGTCGGTGCGCCCGTCCGAGTCCCAGTCCCCGCCCCACACCACCCGCTTGTCGGCCGCCCGCACCAGCCGCGAGAACAGCAACAGCGCCCCCGCGTCCCACCTTACCGAGCCATCAACCTGCAGCAGCGCCACGTCGATTGCCCAGCTCGGCAAGTGGTTGTGGTTCGAGGTTCCGGGCCGCTTGTAGGTGACGATGCGCCGGGCCTCGACCGACCCCACCGGAAAAGTAACCAGCCCCGCCGCCAGCCGCAGCCGATTTACTTCCGGTAGTCCGCTGCGCCCCTGTGCATAGTACGCCGCCTGCACCGCGTCCGAGCGGTAGCCTTCGGTAACGAGCGGCAGCCCCAACAGCATCAGCCTTGGGTCGCCCTGCCAGCGTCCCAGCGCCATACAGTAGGCCGCCCGCAATTCCGGCCGCACCTCGGCCAGCCGTGCCGCCTGCACCGCCGTCTGCTGCTTACTGAGTTGAATCGGCATCGGATACGGGGCTGGCAGGTTGAACCGTCACGGTAGCAGCGGCCGGCGCAGCCACAGCAGCCACCGTGCCCGCCGGCACCTTCACTACCGCTTCCGGCTTCTGCAACGCTTTCCGAATTGTGGCCCAGATGGTCACTACCGCCACCAGCACCTGTATTACCAGGTGCCCATACATCTCAATCTGGCCGGGGTCGGGCGGGGTAAGGCTGTTGGTTACAATCTGCCCAAACAGTGCCGTACTCACAATCTGCCCAATATGCCCGGCTTTCGTGCTACTAAACAACATGGTCGCTTGCATAAAAGTGAAAATAGGGTTATTGTAAAAATATACGACAAATGTAGCAAAAGGTGCATGAATTTCACTCAAATTAAGTTTAGGGCTACTTTTGCATTTTGCAAATAAGTTACAAATAGAAGGGCGCTGCCTTTGGCCCAGGCTGTCCGCCACTCCGCTTCGCTTCGGCCCTGCGGGCAGCTTCCTATAGTCGCTTGGCTACCATCCTTAGCGCGACACTGTTGAACCTGCCTGACCCAGGGCCGTCCAGCCCGCCCTACGGGACGCGCAGCCCGGCCCTCGATGCCACAGTTGCAGGCCCCGACGCAAGCCCACCGCACCCGCCCGCCTTCCGTTGGTCGGCCGGCTGCCCGCCGCCCTTACGCAAGCCCCCAACCGTAGGAGAGGACAACTAACGCTCCAGGCCAGCCACTTTCCGCTACCGCAGCATACCGGGGGACCCCTCTGAGGCAGGCCCGCACCCAACTGCTGGATACAATAGCCGCCCAGGTCGTCCTACGCGCCGGCCACTTCCCGTTGGTCAGCCGCCTCTACTACCGGCCCCACGGCTCGCTTTCCGTTGGTCAGCCAGCCTACCGCTCCCTAAACCAAATACGGTGTGCTTCGCACGGTGTCTATTGGGGGCGGCCCCCCAAACCCCCTGTTATCATGCCCAGCCTTCGGCCAGCATCTTAACTAAGGTCTGCTTCGCAGGGTGTCTATTGGGTGCCTCAAGGCCGGCCCCCAAGCCCCCTGGCCAAGGGCTTTCAAGGGGTGTCAGGTCGGCCGCGCCCGCCCACGCCAGTTAGAGCCGTTGCTACAGGCCCAGCCCGCCCGGCACCGGCTCGGCGGCGGGTGGCCCGTGCAGCAGCCAGTGGCAGGGGCGGCCTAGGCGGGCAGCGGCGCGGGCTGTGCTCAGCGTGCCCATGCTGGCCCCATCCCATAGCAGCACCACCACGTCGGCCCGCGCTGCTATCGCCCGGTTGCGCTCGTGCGTTGCGCCGGCTCCATGGGCGCGGTAGTCAGGCCGCAGTTCCAGCAGCGGCACCCCATTGGCCCGCGCCCAGGCGGCTGCCAGCTCATCAGCCCCGGCTGCCCCACCGCTCACCACCAGCCCCGGCCGCAGTTGCGCCAGGTGCACCGCCAGTTTCCCCGCTGCTAGTTCCCCGCGCACGCTCCGGCTACCTACTACTGCCACCACTGTTACACCTTCTCCAATTAGTATATTTCTCATACTCAAAGATACAAAACAATAGCGTAAAATTATACAAAAATTGCCTATATATTGCGCCATTTAGTGCATCAATTAGCGCACTTTTATCGTATATTTGTGCAGTAGCGCGGGAGAGGCCCGCGCACCCGCGCTGCCCCGGCGGGCCCCCGGCCAGCAGCGTACCCCACGGCTAACACATACAGCCATGCTCACTTCTGTTCAGTTTACCCAGCTAGCCCAGGCCGCCTGGTCGGGCACCACCTTCTTCGCTTCCATCGTCAGCTACCGTAGCGCCGCCGGCTATGCGACCACCAGCTACCGCGTCAGCTACCACCCCGGCGAGGTGGGCAGCCAGTGCTTTCAGGAAGAGCGCCCGTGCCCCTTTGCCGCCGTGCTCGCGGCCGTGCAGGCCGCTGCCGCCGCTGGCGTAGCCGTGTGCGTGTCCAGCGCCGGCGCAGTGGTGGCTCAGGCCGAGCACCTGTTTGCCGGTGCGCCGGCCCCGGCCTTTGCGCCGCCCGTGGTGTGCGCCGGTTGCGGCGAAGGCCGCGACCACTTCGGCGAGTGTGGGTGCTCTTACGTGCCGCTCACTCACTACGCCCGTGCCTAGGCTCGCCACCCCGCCGGCCGCTCCCGCTCTGGGGGCGGCCCAGCCGGAAACCGCGCAACGCACCCGCATTCGGGAGTTGTTGGCCCGCCTCGATGCCCAGGCTGCCATTCCCCGCCGCGCCTACCCCTTGGCGCCGCCCCGGTCCAGCGACCCGCTCGATGACCCCGCCACTGACCCTTGCCGCTGGCAAGGCTTCCTCTAGCCATCCGGCCCGCGCCGCGTCCGGTGCGGGCCATTACGCCCCTTCCTCATGCCCGTCCTAACCATTACCCTCAATCAGCTTGCACTGGCCCTACTTGGCGCGGGGTCTTACATCTACCACTGCCGCGGCCGGGGCGGCTACTGGAAAGCCTGTACCCTGGTATGTGGCCAGCGCATCGAGCGCAACCACCCCAGCCCCTACGCCGCCCTGGCCGCCGTTGCCGCCGTCCTCCAGGAGTACGAGGCGCAGCAGGCCGCCCAGGATAGCTACGACCGCCCGGCCGCCCGTGCTGCCTACCGCGCCGCGTGGGCCGCCACCGAGGGCCAGCCCGTCGCTGCCCGCTTTCGCGCCGCTGAGGCTGCCGCCGAAGCGGCCCTACTTATCACCCAGGCCGCCGCCTACCCCATCTAACTACTTAGTCGCCATGCCACTAATAAATTACCAGCCTATGCTGCTCGACCCGCATTGCGCCGAGCCGCAGCCCATCGCCCCGACCAACGGCCGCAGCTTCCGGTTAGCCGAACTCTACCGCCTGCTCGACTGCCAATTGGTGGACGTGGTGCGCCTCACCGAGGAGCTGATTTTGATAATCGACGACGAAGGCAAGTTCCGCGAACCGGCCTACCTCAACCTGCTGGCCACCTATCTCTGGCATCAGTACCAGCCCGCCGCCCGCGGGGTCGATGCCATTGTGGGCCGCGCTATTCTCTGCCACGATAAGCAATTCCGCTAGCCCATGAAAGCCCCGATTTTCAGTGCCTACGCCAAGACCCCGGCCGCCGTAGCCGACACCCTCAACACGCTGGCCAGTACCACTCCGCCCATCGGCCAGCCCTCCGCCAGCTGCCCCCGGTGCGACGACACTAACCACCACAAAATTGGGCACCCTGCCGATTTCTGGCCAGCGCACCAGTGCCGCACTTGCCAGAGCACCGACCAGCAACCCCAGTAACGGCCCAGGGGCCGCGCCGCCAAGCGGCCCCACTATTTCTCTACCCCCATTTTTATGCCTACCAAAACCAGTACCCCAACCCCCGTAGCCGCCGAGGCCACCACCGCCCTACTGCCCACGCCCAGCCGTGCCTACCTCATGGCCACCATGGACGAGGCCAGCGGCGAAGTTACCGAGCGCACCCGCTTCAAATACCTACCCGGCCACCCCCGCCAGATTCGCTTCGACGGCAAAGGGGGCGTATTCAACGTCGGCGGCGAGCAGGTGCTTGGCAAGAGCCTGAGTTTCATTCCCGTGGCCCTGCGGGTGTTTGCCGACAACCTCTTCAACATGGGCCGCAAGGTGTGGGCCGAGGTGTTCTATGTGGATGAGAAGGGCATTGTGTGCGGCGTGCTCTTTCACGGCTACAGCGCCGAGAACCTACAGCACCTCAACGCCGACCTGTTCTACGACGACCTGCACCTGACCGACGTGGTGCTAACGGCCACGGCTGTCAAAAAAGAGAACAAGAAGGTGGGCGGCAGCTACTTCATCGCCGAGTTCTCCTACCAGCCCGCCGACCCGGCCGAGGTGCAGGCCCGCCGCGAGTTCGCCGAGGACTTCGACGTGTACCGCGAGGAAACTCTGACCGGCACGGCCGAGCTGCGCATCTTCAACGGCTACCGCGTGCCGGCCAGCTACGAGCCCGAGCAGCCCGCCCTAAGCGAGGCCAGCACCGAACCGAAGGAAGGCCTAAGCCAGGCCGCCTGACCTCACCGGCTGCCCGCCCGTCCCACCACCGGGGCGGGCGGCGCAGCCCCATTTCCTACCCCCCATGCTGCAAACTCCCGAACTACGCCAGGAGCAGCCCGCCGCCGACGAGGCCGAGGCCGCCCGCCTCACCGAGTTGGGCCAGCTCGTTGCCACCACCGCCCCGTTGCCCGACCTGCGCAACCTAGCCCCCGCCGTGCGCCAGCTCTTCCCGCCCCCCACTTACGAAGTAGGCTGCGGCGGCTCCCACATCTGGCTGCACCGCCAAGACGACCCGCAACGACTGGCATTCATCCTCGACCGCTACCAGTAACCCCAATTGCTTATTGCTCACTATAAAGATGTTCACGAACCTCCAGCACCACCCCACCTTAACCCAGGCTGAACACCGCACTCTACCCTTCGTCAGCAACACCGACCTGAGCCGCCTGGCAGATAAACTGCTGGGCCGCCCCGCTCGTGAGTGCACCGCTGCCTTCGCCTTCGGCTCCTATTTCCACAGCGCTACCCTCGAGCCGCACCTATTCGCCCCGACCAACCCCGAGGACGCCCTCGACCACCGCCAGCGCCAACAGGCCGCCGCGCTGGCCATCGCCATCCGCCGTCGTCGCTACCCCCGCCACGTCTTGTACCTGGGCCAGCCTGAACAGAGCTACACCGCCACCCACGAGGCCACTGGTCTCACGGTAAAAGTGCGCCCCGACCTGCTCATCGACAGCCCGCAAGGTAAGCGCCGCACCCTCGTAGACTTCAAAACCACCAGCTGCCGCGACCTCGCCCAATTCCTCGAAACGATAGACAAATATGGCTACGACCGCCAGGGCGCGCTGTACGCTGATGCCCTAGGCGCGCATCGCGTGATGCTCATCGCCGTGCAAAAACGCACACCCAAGGACCGGGAGCCGCAAGTGTGGGTGCATAAGCTAACCGCTGGACAGATGCAGGCCGGTCGCAAGAAATACCAGAAGCTTTTACGGTGCTACGCAGAGCAGCACAACGCCGAAGCCGTGCAGGCCTTTGGCTACCCGCTCACTTTCCGCACCGATACTACATGAACCTATACATTACAGTAATTATAATAAGGTATGAGTTACCGCCATCATAAGTCATAATTCAGTGCTAGCACTGAGTGTAGGACGAATTATACGTTATACGTTTGCCGCATTCAAAATCGTCCATTAGAAGACGAGGGCTAATGAGTAATGATAAATACATCGTTACCTAATTAGGCCTCGTATTCTGGATGTTATTTGCATTTTTTTGGGGAAATCGTAACAAATATAACTTTAAAAGCATACTAATTTATGAATCGGCTAACCATAAGCTTCTTGGTTTTGAGCATAACATCATGTGCTTTGTCGTCATGTAAAATTATAGCTGCTCAACCTTCTGTTCCTGTTAAGCCAATTCCATATTTTCCAGCCGAGATTTCTCAAGTGAATCTCAATATCAATGCTGATTTAACAAAGTACATTGATGATGCTGACCATTCAGTTCCGTATAAATTTTCAGGTGCAGAAGACCCTTGCCAGGGACTTCGTTATAACTACGATGTAACTAGGGAACCTTTGACTTTTAGCGGGGCTGCGAATACAATAGCAGTAGGCGAAAAGGTCCATTTCAATTTAAGAGGAACGTATTGTGCAAAATGCGGACACATTTTAGGGATGGGCCCTTTACGGTGTCTAGTCCCAAAGCTTTCTGGAAGTTGCGGTGCTGGTGACGGAGACCCAGGGTTTGATGTAGCTTATAAATCCTCGATTACTTTTCTCCCTTCGTATCAAGTAAGCACATTAACAAGCTTGCAATCATTTAATAGCCTTGGTAAATGTCCCGTAACGATTGCTAGAATTGATGCGCTACCAATTCTTAAAAACAAACTTAATGGCACAATGCTGGGAATAGGGCAAAAGTTAGATGAAAAAATTGCTGCTCTGAACTATCGTTCTCAAGTTGCACAAGCTTGGGTACAATTGAACAAAGAAATATCGATTGGAAACTTGGGGTTTCTAAACATTAACGCAAAGCAATTGCGTTTAAGCAATCTTAATATGACTGACAAGCAGTTAAATATAACCTTAGGCTTAAGCTGCTTGCCCATAATAAATACTATAAGCCAGCCATCTATAAATGCTCCATTGCCAGAATTAAGTGTCTGTAAGTTTGGTGATGGATTTAATCTTCTCACTGACATAATTCTCGATTACAATACTCTATCTGCCAATCTGAACACTCAAGTTCAAGGAAAGGAAATTCCACTTGGTTCAAAGAAATTTGTATTTACAAAAGGTGAAATTTATGGTGGCGGGAATAGCAAAATAATTGTTGAACTTACATTTAGTGGCGTAAGAAAAGGAGTAATTTATTTTACGGGTACACCAGTTTATGATAATACTACTCATAAGGTTAGTTTACCTGATTTAGACTTTGATTTGCAAACTAGAGATTTATTATTGAGAGTGGCGGCTTGGATTCTAAATGCAAAAATCACTGACGAATTGAGAAAGGCTGCACAGTTCGACCTGACCAATACCCTAGCAAATGCACAAACTACTATTGAAGCAGGTCTTACAAAACAAATAGCACCTAACGTTTCTAGTACATGCCATATAACCGACGTTAACATCGCTGGGATATTTCCAACTTATGATAACTTAATCGTTAGGCCACTATTAAAAGGTGACATGACTGTTAATGTAAAATAGTTACCCTCAGGCGTCACCAGCATAGTAAGGCGTCGGTTATGCAGGTGCCACCGCACAAAGCGCTTGGTTAAAAAGCGCGCCGGCTGCTCGGCCAGTTTAGGGGTAGGTAAGGGAGAGGTGGCAATAAAATAAGGTTAAGAAACCGTCAATAAGTCTTCCAGCCGGGTCGTGTAGGCCGGCGTGCGCCACGCCGCCTGCCCCTGCCAGGGCACCGGCCCGCCGCCCTTGGGTCCCAATGCCGCCGCCAGCCGCACCGTGCCGCGCCCAAACCGCTCATTGAGTTCGTCCAGCGTCGCCATCAGCTGCGCCCCACGCGGCGCCACCGTTGCGGGCTTCGCGGCTACCGCTGCCTCAAACAATCCTAGTTGCTGCCCGCCCGGCGGCTCTAGCCCCGCCAGCACCACGCCCGCCTTCACGTAGCTAGTCCCAGGTTCCCAGAGCCGGGCCATCAGCTGCCCGGTACGTGCTGTCAGCTCCCGCGTGTCGCTAGTGGGCACGGGCAGCGTCAGCACCGCCGAGCGCGAATGCCCGCTCGCCGCGTCGGCATCCGGCCCGAAGCGATTCTTGCTGAGATACACCGTCAGCACGTGCGCCAGCTCGCCCTGCCGCCGCAGCTTCTCGGCCGCCCGCGCCACAAACGAGGCCACCGCCCCCAGCACTAGTTCCCGCTCGCGCAGCGGCCGCCCAAACGTGCGCGAGCAGCTGATGCTTTGCCGGCTCAGTGTGCCATCTTCACTCGGGGCCAGCCCCGCGCACGGCAAGCCCTGCAGCTCCCGCACCAGTCGCGCCCCCACCACGCCGCCCAGGTGTTTGCGCGCCCACGCTTCCGATACCCGCGCCAGGTCGGCCGCCGAGTCCACGCCCGCCGTGCTCAGCTTCTGCGCGTACTGCCGCCCTACCCCCCACACGTCGCCCACCGCCACCTGCCCCAGCGCCCAGGCCCGCCGCTCCGCCGAGTCCAGGTATAGCACGCCGGCCAGGGCCGGGTCTTTCTTGGCCAGCCGGTTGGCCAGCTTGGCCAGCGTCTTAGTTGAGGCTATCCCCACGCAAACCGGGATACCCGTGCGCGCTTTCACGCCCGCTCGCAGCTGCCGGGCCAGCACGTCGAGGTCGCCCAGGTAGGGCGTCAGGTGCCGCTGCAGGCCCCCCAGGTCCAGAAAGGCCTCGTCAATGGAGTAGATTTCCACCCCCGGCACCGTCGCCCCTAGGTAGTGCATCACGCGCCGGCTCATGTCCCCGTACAGCGTGTAGTTCGAGCTGAATACCTGCACCTGCTCCCGCAGCAGCAGTGCTTTCACTTGGAAATACGGGTCGCCCATCTTCAGCCCCAATGCCTTCGCCTCCGCCGAGCGCGAGATAATGCACCCGTCATTGTTGCTCAGCACCACCACCGGCCGCCCTTCCAGCCGCGGCTGAAAAACCCGCTCGCAGCTCACATAGAAATTATTGCAATCAACCAGCCCAAACATAAAACAGTGAGTAAGGAGCAGTGAACAATGAGCAATCAGGGAGTAGGTAAGTGCGTAGCAGAATGATGATGCCAGATAAACAGATGATTAATAACCGACAATTGCCGACTGTTCATTGCTCACTACTCACTACTTCAGTCGCGGCTGTGCAGCAGCGCCGTTAGCTTGCCTGGAATTAACTCATGCACCACGTGCGTCACTACCCCCCAGATGTGCAATTCTTCGCCCGTCCGTATTTGGTAGGGCCGAAAAGCCGGATTAGCTGGCATTAGCCACCAGGTATCACCCCGCCGCTCCAGCCGCTTCACGGTGCAATCGCCTTCCACTACGGCCACCACAATGTGCCCGTGGTCAGCTTCCAGGTGCTTGTCCACCGCTAGCAAGTCGCCGGCATGAATCTCGGCCTCGCTCATACTCTCGCCCATCACCCGCACCAGATAGGTAGCGTCCGGGTGCCTAAACAGCAGCCGATTCAGGTCGAACAGGCCTTCCAATTCATCGGTAGCCGGCGAAGGAAAACCCGCTGTTACCCGATAGCTGAATACCGGCAGACAGGTAGGCATCGGTGCTTCCTGCACCGGAATAAGTAACACGTCGTACATAAAGTAAAACAATAAAACGGAACCCCAAAGTAAACGCCTACTAACCTAATTAGTCTATTTGACAACTATTATAATTAGCATTTATGACTGGTACTCAAGCCGAAAATTCTTTCTAGTGTTTAGTATATTCGAGTTATTCCCTATGAGGTTCAGCACGTAGCCGGTTGGCCTCAGCAGGAAACCTAGCTTGCCAGTGAGCTTAGTGCTACCTAAATTGGCAGTAGCTTTATGCTGCTAGCGACCTTACTTCCTCATGGCAAATTCCCTAAAAACGCCCCATCAGGTGTCGGACGACGAGTGGCTATTACCTGAGCCCGAAGTAGAAGCCGATGCCTACCCCGACGAAACCGACGAGCTGCCGATGGCCGACGAAGCTACCGTGTTTACCGACGAGTTACCCACCGTCACGCCGGCCGATACCTTGGACGAGTTGCTCGCTGCAGATGACACTGACAGCGCCGCCCTATGCCCCATTTGCGGCGACTTGCTGGCCTGGCACGAGCAGCCTTGCCTGTCTGCTAGCACCACACCCTTAGTCGCCGCCCCGCTCGAACCCAGCGAGCAGGAGCTCGTCGTACAACTGCGCCCCTCAGCCACCACCTTTGCCTACGAGCTTGGCCACCGCGTGCAGCCTACCCCCGCCAACCCGGCCGAAGTCATCTGGCGTGGCCAGCTCAAAGAGCGCCACCCTACCACTGGCCTTATCCACCGCGTCAACGTCTACCGCCTCAACGACGGCTATTGGGACTGCTACCGCGAAGAAGAATTGCAGGTCGCGTAACCAGCCTTCGCGTCCTGAGCAACTAGGTCATAGCCAAAAAAGCCGGCCCCCACTGATTAGGAGCCGGCTTTTTCTTGCTAGCAGCAACTGCTACTCTAGCACTTACTCACCCACTGTAAATGCGTGGACCAGTCGTGCCCCCGACGGGGCCACGGCCGTGAGCGTCACCACCTGCCCGGCCGCCACGTTCGTTATCGACAAGCTAATCTTATCCTTTAGCGCCAGCTTATAGGAATAGGCTGCCGGCGAGTCAAACACGAGCAGGTACTCGCTATCCGTCGCCACCGGCGAGGAGACTTGCAGCGTGACGTTATCGTAGCCGCCCGAGAAGCTGTGGATAAAGCTGTCTAGCGTCAGCGCCACCCCGGCCGAGGGGGTAGGGGCGGCCGGCGTGGCGGCCGTCAGCACGGCCCCCGGCAACTCGAAGCCCAGCGTGGCCGCGTCCACGATATACACGCCGTCCTGGCTGAGTTGCGTGAGCGAGTTAAAGCTACTGGCCGGCTTGAACACCTGATACCCGTTGCCCGAGGCGTTGAAGCCATAAATGGCGCGCACGTTGTTTTTCCACGGGGCTGAGGCCAGCGCCAGCGCCACCCCGTTAAAGATTATGCCCACTAAGGGCTTGGTTATAAGACTCATTGGTGAAGTTGAGAAATCAAGAATGAAAAGAATCGCGTGGGTCGAGGTAGCCCAGCAAGCGGTAGCCCGCCGGCAGGTGCGGCAGGGGCCAGGCCGTACCCACCGCAAACACGCGCAGCAGGTCGGCGTAGCCCTGGCCCGTAGGGGCCTGCACTTCGGCCACCAGCCAGTCGCCCAGCGCTACCCGTGCCCGTATCACGCCCAGGCCCACTACCGGCTGCACTTTCGCAATCTGTACCATCTGCTTGCGCGTTAAGAAATGAAAGCAAAAGGCCGGCCCCGGCCGTAGCCAGCGCCGGCCCACTCGTGCCTAAGCCCCGAAGCCTAGAAATTCACCGCTGCGGCAAATGTGCCGTTGCGCGTCACCCCCGCGTGCACGAAGCTGAACGGTGCCCCGGTATAGCGGTCCAGGTACGCCACCGATGCCACCTGCGCGCCGCCGATGGAAATATCCATCGAGGCCGGAGCCGAGCCCCCGCTACCCAGCGCGTAGAATAGCAGTGAGTCACCCGCCGAAGCTGCCAGCGTCACGCCCCGGTCCGAAGCATCCGGCCCGTTCAGCGTCACATCATGCGCTACCGGAACGGTCGCGCCACCGCTCGAAGTGCCACCACCCGCCGCGGGGCTAGCTGCCGCCAGCTCTCCAAACAACGCTTCCAGGGCCAGCAGCGCACCGCCGTTGCCGTCGGCCGCCGCATTGAAGAGTTGCACTTCCTCACCCGGTGTGCTCGCGCTCATAGTTGTAGTCAGCGTGCCCGCGAGGCCCGCCGTGCGCAGGTCATGCACCAGCAGCGTTTCCGTCGAAATATCCACGCCGTAGAGTAGGTTAATGCGGTCGAGCCGAGCTTTAGCATCGGCCGCGCTGGTCAGCGCGCCTACCAGGGCCGTGGCGTATTTACGCACTCGCGCATCAAAGCGAGCGCGCAGCTTGAGCGCCGTTTTCGTGCGCTTGTCCGCTTGTTTCTGATATAGTGACTTAGTAGCCATATTATTGTTAGTGAAGAATTTAGAATGAAGAATGAGGAATTAAGAGGAACTAACAGGTAGCAGGCACGAACGCGTCCGCTACTAATTCTTCCTTCTAAATTCCTCATTCCCAATTTTCAACTAGGCCACGTACTCGATGGCCAGCGGGTTAGTGGCGTTGTTATTCAGCGGGTAGAACTTGTTGTTGACCTGCTGGTAGAAGTTGATACCTACCACGCCCACCACCAGGGCATCGGCCGTGGGCGCGGCCGCAAACGAAGCCACTATGTTTTTGCTACCTAGCGGAGCGCTGCTCAGGGGCAGAATGCCCAGCGGGGCTGCCACCGTCGCGTTGGTATAAGTCAGCACTTCCATATCCAGCGCCGCCGCGGCAAACACTAGCTCGAAGTGCGTAGCCCCCTGCGGGGCGGCCACATCGGTCTGCGGGTTCAGGGCCGGAATGGTCATCGTCACGTCGGCCCCGGCTCCGGTTACCTCGTAGGGGAAGAACATGGTCTGGCCAATCGAGGCCCCGAGGTTGAAGTTGAAGCCCAGCAGCGGGGCTGAGTTGCCCGAGTCGAACACACGCTGCCCGCGGTCGTTCATATCATCGAGCGCGATGATGGCGCGCATGGCCTTAGTCACGCGGGCCACCACCTGGCTATCGCTGGCCGAGGCAATAGCCACGCGCAGCGCATCGCGCAGCAGCTTGCCATACTTGGCGGCGAGCCCAAATTCCGCCCCGTTTTCCCGCGTGCGCTGCATCGAGGGCGACGAGGCGTACATCGCCTTGTTGCTTTGCGGCTTCAGGCGCACCTGGCCGTTCTTGGATACCGTGACGTTGCCCACAGTACCCGAAAATTGAATTGCTCCATTAAGCTGACCCATAAATCAAAAAATAAGAAGGTAAAAAATGTGTTTTCGCTGCTTTTCGCTAACGGCCTTGTTACCAGGTACAGCCCCCCAGGTAGCGCCGTTTGATTACTGCATTGAAGCCCCGCCACAGCTTCGGCGGTACCGGTCCCTCGGTGCCGCACTTCCACAAACCCCGGCCCGTCTGCTGCGCAGCCAGCTGCTGGCCGGCCCGCGCCGCCATCCGGCCAGGGTCAAAGGCCCAGGCCCAGCCTCGCACCACCAGCACGCTGTCCAGCGCCACGGCCGCCAGTTCCGGGCTGGCCTCCGGCACCCGTAGCGCGCCCAGCGTGCGCCCGTACAAGTCCAGCCCATGCCGCTGCAAGCGCACCAGCCGCCCACCCACGTAGGCCCGCACCGAGTCCGTGGCCTGCGCTCCGAAGGGCTGGCTGGCTTCCGGCGCATCCACACCCAGCAGCCGCACCCGCGCCACTTGCCCGTTTACCAGCACGTCGTAAGTGTCGCCGTCGATGACGCGCACCACCCGCCCCGGCTCCCAGGTTGTTGCTAACGCTAGCGGGCGCAGCAGTGTGGAAGAGGCAGTCGGCAGTAACTCGCGCTCCACCCGTCGGCCATGCTCGCTCAGGGTCATACCCGGCAGGGCTAGCCCCAGCGCCACCACGCCTACCCCCGAAACCGCTACCGCAATTTTGAGCAGGACCCGCAAAATTTCTCCTAGTCGCATCATGCCGACAAACCTACCGGCACCCGTTTCGCGTTGTATATTCGCCTACCCAACTATACCCCGAAGTAACCCGTTTTCATGCCCCAGGTCGTCATCTATCCCAAAGAGGCCGCCACGCTCACCGGCAACAGCTACGAAGCTGGCAAGCGCCTGCTGCAGCGCATCCGCACCCGGCTCGGCAAAGATGCCCGCGCCTACGTCTCGCTCGGCGAGTTCTGCCAGTATACCGGCCTGCCCGAGCGAGAGGTAGCCGCCGCCCTGAAACCAGCCTAGCCCCACCCAAAGCCCACCCAAAAGGCAGGCAAAAGGCACCTTACCCCGCCGCGCTCGACGCTATCGCCGCCCGCGGCGGGGCTGCCTGGCTAAGCAGCACCTGTCATCACCGCGCACACTCCGCCCGAGGCGCTGCCGGCATCGGGGTCGTACCCAGTAGGGCTGGCCGTGCCTTCCCACACCCGCCGCATAGTCTGGTGCTGCAAGTCTTCCACCACCTTGGCGTAAATGAGCGTGGTTTGAATCTTGGCGTGACCCATTACTTTTTGCAGCACTTCTACTGGCATCCCACGCAGCAAGCTTTGCGTGGCAAACGTGTGGCGGGCCGTATGTGTGGTCAGCAGTTCGTACTTCGGCACCGACGTTTTTACCATCTCCCCGGCCACCCGCTCCGACACTACCACCGGGGCTAACAACCCCGCGTACTTGCCCACCCGCTTCAGGTAGCGGTTCATTACCTGATTGGCCAAGACCGGCAGTAGCCGGGCCCGCTCGCCATCCTGCACAGCATACTTATCCAGAATAGCCGAGGCCGCTTCCGTCAAATAGATGCTCACCGACGTGCGTGTCTTGGTTTGCACCAGCCGCAGCACCCGCCCTCCGTTCCAGGTTTCGAGGTTGCCCGGCTGCAGGGCCCACACGTCGGAGTAGCGCAGCCCCGTGTAGCAGCAGAATAACAGCACGTCGCGCACCCGCGTCAGGTAGTCGGGCAGCACGGCCGTATTCAGCGACGCCAAATCTTCGGCCGAGAGCCACATCTTGAGCACGTCCTGATGCTTGCCCTGCAACTTGCGCAGTTCCACCGGCACCGACAGCCCCCGCTCTTCACGGCACCAGCGCAGCAGCACCTTCAGCCCACGCACGGCCGAGGCCACCGTGTTCTGAGCCAGATTCCGGTCGTAGCGCAAAAAAGCCAGCACCCGGTCATGCGTTGCTAGGTCGTAAGTCGTCGGGTCCAGCACCTCACCGCGGGCCGCCTCAAAAGCCGCCAGCCAGCTGCCCATCATTTTGCGCTGCCGCAAGGTATGCCGGGCGTAGCCGCGGGCCCGCAGCGTCTGCTGGTGTTCGTCATTGAGCACCGTGAGCCGGTGCCGTTCCGGCTCGGGCTCCGCATCTGACTCAGCCGGGGCAGCCGGCTTCAGAGCAGCTTTCAGCCCGGCCACCGTGGGCACCTCTCCGGTCGCCCGCACGGCTCGCCACCAGTCGTTCACCTGTTGCACCCGTAGCGTCAGGTACTGGTTGGCATCGTCGTAGCCGAAAAACGAGCGCCGAAACTGCTGCCGCTCCGCGTTCCAGTCGGCCGGCTTGCATTTCTCACCCGTGGCACACGCCAGTCGTGCCCCGTCAAGGTACACGTACAAATACACCGGGCATAGCCCGGCCGCATTTTTTTTCTGCTGCCGCAGCACAAATTGGGTAACCATAAAGGGGTAGCGTATAGGGTGCCGAGGCTCCCGCCCCAAACACCACGTTTCCCGCCCAGGAGTACCGATTCCCCCGGACGCAAAAAACCCGAAAAACCCCTTCTGCGGCGCGAGAAGGCATTTTTCGGGTTCTTCAGGGGAAGATTATTGTACCAGAGACGGGAATCGAACCCGTACGCTCGCAAAAGCAAGGGATTTTAAGTCCCTCGTGTCTACCTATTCCACCACTCCGGCGTGAAGTACGACGCACTCAAAATTAGTAGTGAAACACTAATTTTGCCTTTAAACACGAAAGACGCTGCCGGCTAGCAACGTCTTTCGTGTTTGGAGCGGGAGACGAGGTTCGAACTCGCGACCTCGACCTTGGCAAGGTCGCGCTCTACCAACTGAGCTACTCTCGCTTGAGATTTGACCGCCTTGGTGGCGGTTGGTGGTGCAAAGGTAGGCAAAAGGTGTGGGCAGTCAAGAGCAGGCCGCTATTTTTTTGCTCCCGGCGAGCTTGTGCCTTCATTTTCAAGCGGAAAAAATTCTGAACAACTACCTTGCGCTGGTTGTATAACTTCCAGAAGCTGGCTTAGTATGCTGGGTTTAGGAACGCGCCGGCCTACCCCCAACCAAGCCACGAAACACCGGCAGCGTTCTTAAAGCTGCTCCGGATATTTTTTGACACATCCAAAATCCACTTATCCTCGCTGGGCCGTAGGTGAGGCAGAATCTAACACCAACTGTTTTTTCTTTTACCCCTTTTTTACCCATGAAATTCTCTTTTGCAACCCTCGCCATTGTAGCACTGCTCGGCACGGCCGGCGTTCAGACTGCCTCGGCCCAGAAAGCCAAAACGGTGATGGTGGGCGGCGCCCCGATGTACCCTACGAAGAACATCATCGAAAACGCCGTTAACTCGAAGGACCACACCACGCTCGTGGCCGCCGTGAAAGCTGCTGGCCTAGTGGAGACGCTGTCGGGCCCCGGTCCTTTCACCGTGTTCGCTCCTACCAACGAGGCTTTCAACGCCCTGCCCGCCGGCACGGTAGAGACGCTGGTGAAGCCCGAAAACAAGGAAACCCTCACCAAAATCCTGACCTACCACGTGGTAGCTGGTACCATGACGTCTAAGGACCTCATGAAGGCCATTAAGGCTGGTGGCGGCAAGGCCACCCTCAAAACCGTGCAGGGCGAAACCCTGACGGCCATGATGAAGGGCAAAACCATTGAGCTGAAAGACGAAAAAGGCGGCATCTCGACGGTTACCATTGCCGACGTAATGCAGAGCAACGGCGTGATTCACGTCATCAACAAAGTATTGATGCCCTAATTGCCCCCGTAGCCTGCCTGCGCTACGCTAAGCACCGACTACCCTCACGGGTGGTCGGTGCTTTTTTTTTGGGCCGCTCTACCCCCCTTTGCGAACTCGAAGTGGTGGTGTATATTCGGCGTGCTGATTTTGTATTTTTTCTTCTTTCCCCACCCATTCTATGATTCTTTCTACTCGTTATTTATTAGGTGCATTTTTATTCATAATATGCTGGCTGCTAAATCCTCAGCTCAGTTATTCGCAGCGACTGCGTGACACAAGGTACGAAAAAGGATTTTTAGAAAAAGGCAAGAAAAACGGGGTCTGGGAATACTATGGCTACACGCCTTCAGGCGAGAAGGTGGTGGTGCAGCGCTTCGACCACGACCACGGCAAGCTGCTGTATTTCAGGCCGGGGGCCGATGTGACGTGCCATGCCGAGGTGAGCCCCGGCAAGTGGAGCTACGTGCGCCCCGACCAGCCCCCCCTCTTCATTGGCAGCGACGTGGCCCTGGCCGAATACACGGCCAAGCTGGTGTATCCGCAGGCCGCGATAAGCCGCAACGTGCAGGGCAAGGTGGTGGTGGCGTTTGTGATTGACACGCTGGGGCGCGTGAGTAACTACCACTTGGTGCAGCGCATTGGGGGGGGCTGCGACGAAGAAGCCCTGCGCGTGGCCCGCGCCGTGCCCGAGCAGTGGGTGCCCGCCCGGCTGGGCAGCCGCGCCGTGGCCGTGGAATACGAGCTACCCCTCAATTTTCGGCTGGCGCAACCCTGAGCCCCGGCCGGGCCGTAGCTTGGCGATATGAAAGCTGCATTTTGGGGACTGGCCACCGGCCTGCTGGGAATATTTGGGCTGACGGGCTGCGACTCGACCCCACGCGAACGCCAGGAAATAGTGCGCCAGGAGACGGCCAAGCTGGACACGGCCGCCCGCAACGCGGGCCACACGCTGCACCGGCTGGGCCGCCAAACCGCCACCTTCGACGCTGCCAACCGGGCGCGCCGGGCCGTGCCGCTCGATGCCAAGAAGCAAAAAATAGTGGACCAGCAGCTGCTGGGTAGCTACGCCGACCATATCCCTACCCTCACGGTGGCCACCATCGCGGGGGCCTACGGTGAGTTGCTGCGCGCCACCCGCGTGCGCCGCCCCGGCTGGGATGCCCGCGCCTGGGACTACGCCCAGGATACTTACCGCCGCCTCAATGCGCAGCTGGCCCGCATTCGCCTCGACTTGCCGGCCCGCGATGAAGTGCGCATCCGGGCGTGGCAGGCAGAATTCACGACGCTACGCGCCCAGCGCACGGCCACGGATTTAAAAGCCGCTACTAAAAAATGATTGCGTGCGGCAGCTTGTTATGAGTGCACGCGCGTTGGTCTACTTTCACTCAGCCCGCTGCTCGCTTCGTATGACCACTGATTTTACTGCGCCTAAGTCGGAGAATATTATCGTTCTCGACTCGTATTACGAGCCGCTGGCGGCGCACCTGGCCCGCACCCGGCTGGAGGCGGCGGGCATTGCGTGCTTCCTGACCAACGAAAACCTGGTGTCGCTCAACCGCATGTATAGCCCGGTGGCGGGGGGCGTGCGGCTGCACGTGTACGAGCGCGATGCGGCCCGCGCCACCGAGGCCCTGCGCGAGCCCCCCGTGATGCAGGCCTTGCGGGGCGGCCTGGCCGAGCCACCGGTTGAAAACGCTACCAGCCAGCATTGTCCGCGCTGCGGCTCGCAGGAGGTGAGCTACGACGCAGCGGCCGAGCCGGGCGCGGCGCACTGGTTTGTGGCATTGCTGTCGCGGCTGCGGCGCTACCCGCTGCAAGGGCGGGCGCACCACTGCTTTCACTGCGGCCTCAACTTCTGAGGCAGCGGCCGGGCCAACCTTTTGCGGGCGGGCCGGCTTTAGGGGGGTATGGAAAAGCAAGCGTCAAAAGTTGCCCTCATCACGGGCGCCAACAAAGGGCTGGGCCTGGAAATAGCCCGCCAGCTCGGCCAGCAAGGCATTGTGGTGGTGCTGGGTGCCCGCCAGGGCAAGGCCGAGGCACCCGCCGCCCAGCTGCGCGCCGAGGGCCTCGCCGCCCACGCCGTGGAGCTGGACGTGACCAGCGCCGCCGACATCGCGACCCTACCCCCCTTTTTTGACCAGCAGTTTGGCCGGCTCGATATTTTGGTGAATAATGCCGGGGTGCAGCTCGATGATGGCCCCGATGTGAGCCCCGACACGCTGCGTCAGACCTACGAGGCCAATGTAATTGGCCCTTACGCCATTACGCGGGCCTTGCTGCCGCTGCTGCGCCAGGCCCCGGCGGGCCGCATCGTGAACCAGAGTAGCATTCTGGGCTCGCTCACGGCCATCAGTCAGGGGCAGGGGGGTAGCTGGGCCACGCCGGGCTACACCTCTTCGAAGGCGGCGCTCAACATGCTGACGGTAGTACTGGCCCAGCACCTGGCCGGCACCACTATCAAGGTAAATGCCGCGCACCCCGGCTGGGTCAAGACGGCCCTGGGCGGCGAAAACGCCCCGCTCGGCGTGGCCGAGGGCGCGAAAACCGCCGTGCGCCTGGCCCTGCTGCCCGCCGATGGCCCTACCGGCGGCTATTTTCACGATGCCGAGCGCTTACCTTGGTAAAGGTTTAGTAGCAGGTATTTACCCGCTTGGTAGCAACCATTTACGCTAAAATGCCCTCTTTACCCCATGATGCGGCACGAATGGCCTTTTTGCTGGTGGCTGCTGCTGGGGCTACCCCTCGGCGCGCAGGCGCAGGCGCGCCAAACCGGCGATGGCCTCCAGGGGGCTTACTACGACGGGCGCAATTTTGAGCGCTACGTGCTGACGCGCCGCGACCCGGCTATCAATTTCGACTGGCACCAGCAGCGCCCCGCGGCGGGCCTGGAAGCCGAAGATTTTTCGGTACGCTGGACGGGCTGGCTGGTGCCGCCCAGCACGGGCCACTACGTGCTGCATATTAGCGTTGACGATGGTATTCGCCTCTGGCTGAATGGCCACGAGCTGCTGAACGAGTGGCGCGGGCAACCCCTGAGCTACTACCAGCTGGCCGTGGACCTCAAAGCCGGCGAGCCCTATTCGCTGCGAATAGATTACTGCCAATACTCCTTGTCCACGCGAATGCGGCTGGCCTGGGAGCCTCCCGCCGAGGGGCCTACCCCCAGCAATTGGCGCAACCTCTGGGGCATGAATGAGGAAAAAACCGGGTCCATCGTTATTCCGACGCGCTACCTCTTCAGCCAGTTGCCGACCACCGTAGCGGCGCGGCCGTCGGTTCCGCCCGCCCGGCCTGTAGCGCCGGTTCAGCTTCAGGTCGTTAAGGTAAGCGCGCCGCGTCAGGAGGGTCCAACCAAAATGTCCTTGCTCCCCAAGCCGCCGGTGGTACCTCTCAAAACCCGGCCCCGGAGCTACCTGGCTCTGGCGGCCGCGCCCCCGCCGCCCGCTGCCCGGCCCCTACCCCCCCCGGCGGCCGCCGACTCGGGCCGGGCGATGGCGGTGGCCGCACGCCTGGCCGCCGGGCAAGCCGTGACGCTGCGGGCGCTGTATTTCGAGCAGGGCCGGGCTGACTTACTGCCGGCGGTGCGGGCCAGCCTCGACACGCTAGCAATAGCCCTGGTCCAGCGCCCTACCCTGCGCCTCGAGGTGCAGGGCCATACCGACAACCAGGGCGACCCCAGCATCAATCAGCGGCTCTCGCGGCAGCGGGCGGACGCGGTATGCCGGTACCTGGCGTCGCAGGGCATCGCGGCTGGGCGGCTGCGGGCCGTGGGCTACGGCGGGGCGCGCCCCGTGGCCGACAACCGCCAGCCCGACCAGCGCCCGCGCAACCGCCGGGTGGTGCTGCGGCCCCTCCGCTAGGCGCCCGCGCCACCGGCGCCCTACTGCGCGGCGGCCACGCCCCGGCGGCTGTGGCTGCGCAACGGCAGGAGGTTTTTGGGGCGCGGGGCAGGGCGACGCACCGTTACGGGCAGCGGCGCCTTGGCCTGGTTAACGTAGGGTAGGAGCCAGTCGCGCAAGTAGTTGAAGGCCTCTTGCGAAAAGGCCGGCTGCTGCACGCCGGCCACGATGGGCCACTGCGCGCGGTCGGGCTGAAAGAGGTGATTAACCCCCGCCAGGCGGTGCGCCTGCACCAACTGATGGGCCTGGTGCAGCCCGCGTTGCAGCACCGACAGGTTGCGGCTGGGCGCCACCTGCAAATCGGCCGTGCCGTTGAGCAGCAAGAATGGGCAGCGCACTAGCGGCAGGCGGGCAGCGGGGTCAAAATCGAGAAAGAAGCGGGCCCAGGGCGAGGTGAGCTGCGCGGCGCGGGCGCGGGCCATTGCCTCATCCACGCCCGTGTTGCTGCCGCGCAGCAGGGCGATAATCTTGGTGCGGGCCGCCGCCTGGTTGGGCGTCTGGCGCACGGCTTCCACCAGCTGGTCGTAGAGGCCCTGGGCGGCTTTTATTTGCCCGCCGTCGGCCCCAATCAGGCGCATAATCTCGCCCTGCTGCCGGCGCAGCACATCGCGCCCCGGCTGCCCGTAGCCCGCCAGCGATACCGCGAATGCGGGCGCTTCTTCGGGGGCAGGGGCGGCGGCGGCCAGCAGCGCCACGTTGGCCCCTTCGCCGTGGCCCAGCAGGCCCACTTGCGAAGCAGCTATGCTGGGCCGGCTCCGCAAAAACTCCATAGCGGCCTGGGCATCGCCAACCAGGTCGGCGGTGGTGGAGCGGGCGTAGTCGCCCCCCGATTTTCCTACCCCCCGGTCGTCGAAGCGCAGCACGGCCAAACCGTGGCGGGTCAGGTAATCGGCCAGGATGCCGAATAGCCGGTAGCCCTGCTGCTCCGAGTCGCGGTCCTGCGGGCCCGAGTCGGAGAGGAGCGCCACGGCCGCGAAGGGTCCTTCCCCATTGGGCATGGTGAGCGTGCCGCGCAGCTTGATTTTGTCATCCGCATTGTAAAATGTTACTTCCGACTCGCGGTAGGGCGGCGTGAGGCGCAGCTTTTTGGTGGCTTGCGCGGCGGTTGGGGCCGTGCCGCGGGTCAGGGTCAGCTCCGTTTTGAGGCCTGGCTGCTGCCAGGTACCGCTGAGCTGGCTACCCCCCGCCAGCACCTTGCCCTCGAAGCGGCTGCCGGCCTGTTCCATGCGCAGCGTGAGGTTGTCGGCCTGCAACGTAACCTCAACGGGCATCCGGCTAATGCGCTGTTGCGGAACATCGAGGGCGGCGTAATACGTACCATCGGAAAGAGGCACGATGGTAATGAGCAGCGTTAAGGAGCCGCCGGGCACTTTCAGCGGGCCTTGCCACTGCCCGCTCAGGCGGGTTGGCTCGGGTGGCCCGCCGGGCGCGGCGCCAGCTACCAGGCCCGAATGAAGGAGAAATAGAAAAAGTAATAATTTCCACATAAATTTTGATTCTGCCAGGGCGAAAAAGCAGCCGGATAATAGTCGGTGCAAAATACCAAATTCATGCCGTTTCGACGCCTTTTTTACGAATGAACCTCGAAACTAGCTTAAGCTTGCCCTCTACTTAATAGACAAAATTTCAACCCTTTACAATCCTATTTTATTTCTTCTAAATAAGTGCCTTCACGACCACGACATCCTGCCCAAGCTTTGCGGCTGGCTGCCAAAAAAAACCGCGCGATTGCCAGCGCTCAGGCTGGCCGCGCCAGCGGGTTTTGCGTATGATGAAGACCTTTTTAGCCTTTTCCTCCATGCCCACTCCCAAGCCCACCAAACCTGTTGCCCCGCCCAAGCGGCCCACCGCCAAACAGATGAAAGGGCACGCCCAAAAGCTACCCTACCCCGCCAAGCAAGCCGATATGAAGCTGCAACCCCAGACCAGCCTGGCCGCCTACCGCGCCGCCGGCAAGCTGGAAGGCAAGGTGGCCCTCATTACCGGGGGCGACTCGGGCATTGGGCGGGCCGTGGCCATTGCCTTTGCGAAGGAGGGGGCCAACGTGGCCATCTTATTCAATGAAAACCAGGCAGATGCCAAAGAAACCCAGCGCCTGGTAGAGCAGGAAAACCGCCAGTGCCAGCTGCTGCAGCTCGATGTGCGCGACCGGGAGCAGGCATTTCAGGCCGTGCGGCTGGTGCGCCAGGAGCTGGGGGGCCTGAATATTCTGGTCAACAACGCGGCTTTCCAAATGGCGCAGGAAAAGTTTGAAGACATTCCGGAGGCTCAGATTCGGCGCACGTTCGACACCAACATCATGGGGTATATGTGGATGGCGCAGGCCGCGATTCCGCACCTGCAAAGCGGCGACTGCATCATCAACACAGGTAGCATCGTGGGCATCGTGGGCATTCCGCTGCTGGTGGACTACGCTTGCACCAAAGCCGGCATTCATGCCCTCACCAAGTCGCTGGCGCTGTACCTGGGTGAGCGCAACATCCGGGTGAACTGCGTGGTGCCCGGCCCCGTCTGGACGCCCAACATTCCCGGCACCATGCCGCTGGCGGAGGTGGCCAAATTTGGCCACGAGGTGGCCCTCAAGCGGCCCGGCCAGCCCGAGGAGCTGGCCCCGGCCTACGTGCTGCTGGCCTCGCAGGATGGCTCGTTCATGACCGGCGCGCTGGTGCACGTCACGGGGGGCAAGCTCAGCAGCGACGAGTAAACATCTGCCCGCTTTAACCGTTCCGTTTGAAGCAAATCTGTCGTGCCAGCTGCTGGCAGCCTTATTTTCCCCTTGCTTTCCTTCCTATGACTTCTCAGGATTTGCTACCCTCGCCGCACGTGTCGGCGGCTACGCGCGCGGCGCTCAGTCAGCGCCTCGCCGCAACGGGGGCGGCCTACGAGCCGCAGTTTCTGGCGCCCGAAACGTTTCGCCTGCTCGAAGCCGTGGCGGCGCGGCTCTTTCCGCAGCCCGAGCGGCCGGTGCCCATTCCGCTGGCCCCATCCGTGGACCAGCGCCTGGCCGAGGGCCGCGCCGACGGCTGGCGCTACGACGCCCTACCCCCCGACCGCGAGGCGTACCGGATGGGCCTGGGCGGCATTCAGGAAATAGCCCACCATTTATGCAAGGCTGATTTTGAAGCCCTTAGTGCCGCGCAGCAAGACGACGTACTTGGAGCGCTGGCCGGGGGAAACCCGCCCGGCAGCGTTTGGCGGGAGCTGCCCGCTGGCCGCTTTTTCGAAGAGCTGCTGGCCGAGCTGACCGAAACGTACTACGCCCACCCCTGGGCGCAGGATGAAATTGGCTACGTAGGCTACGCCGACCTGCCCGCCTGGACCAAAATCGGCCTCAACGAGAAGGAGCCGCGGGAGGCATAGGGCGCACCTGGGTTGACTGACGGCGGGTTTATGCTGAAAATCAGCCGCTTACCTTCTATTGTATTTTTATTAACGGCTGGCTGAAGCTTGCCCTACTACTATTTTATGCCCGACGAAGAAATCGCCGAAGAGGGCCTGTTGACGCCTACTGAGCCAGCCATCCAGGACCCGCTCCTGCGCGAGCTGCTGGCCGAAAACGACCTGGCCCCCGCCGCCACCCCGCTGGAAAAGCCGCAGCCCTTACCCCCCGTTTCGGAGGCGGTGGACTGCATCGTGATTGGGCTGGGGGCGGGCGGGGCGCCGTTGCTGGCCCGCCTGGCCCAGGCCGGGCTGCAGGTAGTAGCCCTGGAAGCCGGCCCTTGGCACAACCCCGAGCAGGACTTTGCCACCGACGAGCGCGCCCAGGACTTTTTGTTCTGGAACGACGAGCGGCTGGCGGCCGGCGGCGACCCGCTGGCAATGGGCAAGAACAACTCGGGCACCGGCGTGGGCGGCTCCACGCTGCACTACACGGCCTACACGCCCCGCCCGCTGCCCGACGACCTGCACATCAGGCGCGACTTCGGCGTGGGTGAAGACTGGCCCCTGACTTACGACGACCTGGCGCCGTACTACGCGGAGGTTGAGCGTTTTATTGGCGTTTCGGGCCCTACCCCCTACCCCTGGGGCCCGGCCCGGTCTACGGGCTACCCGATGGCGCCGCTGCCGCTCAATAGCGCTGCTCAGCTCATGGTGCGCGGGGCCGAGAAGATTGGGATTCGCACGTCGCCGGCGCCCAATGCCGCGCTGTCGGCTCGCTACTTTCAGGAGGGGGTAGGATGGCGCGAGGCGTGCACCAACCGGGGCTTTTGCCAGGCCGGCTGCTCTAACGGGGCCAAGTCGAGCATGGATGTGACGTTTATTCCGCTGGCGGTGAAGCACGGCGCCGATATCCGGCCCAACAGCTACGTTACGGAGATTGAGCGCAACGAGCGGGGCCACGTGGCGGCGGTGGTGTACACCCAGAATGGCCAGACTCACCGCCTCGCCTGCAAAAACCTGTTTCTCTGCGGCGGCTCAGTTGAAACCCCGCGCATATTGCTGCTCAATGAGCTGGCCCTCAACAGCGGCCAGGTGGGCCGCAACCTAATGGCCCACCCCGGCCTGCAAGTGTGGGGCACTTTCCCCGAAGAGGTGCGGCCCAACAAGGGTATTCCGGGCGGCCTCATCTCGCAGGATACGCACCGGCCCAAAGGGGCCGATTTTGTGGGCGGCTACTTGCTGCAAAGCATTGGGGTAATGCCGGTTACGTTCTCGGGCCAGGTGGCGCGGGGCCGTAAGCTGTGGGGCCAGCCCCTGCGCGACTACATGCGGCAGTTCAACCACATCGCGGGCATCAACATTCTGGGTGACTGCCTGCCCCACGCCGATAACTACCTGGAGCTGAGCGATGAGCTGGATGCCAAGCAGCTGCCCAAGCCCCGCCTGCACTTCACGGCCCAGGAAAACGAGCACCGCATGAACGCCCACGCCGAGAAGACGATGCGCGCCATTTGGGAGGCGGCCGGCGCCACCGATATCTGGGCGTTTCAGCGCTACGCGCACGTCATTGGCACGGCCCGCATGGGAATAAGCGGCGACGATGCCGTGGTGGACCGCGATGGCCGGGCCTTCGACGTGCCCAACCTGTACATTTGCGACAACTCCGTGTTTCCCAGTGCCTTGAGTGTAAATCCCGCCCTCACCATCATGGCTCTCAGCCTGCGCACGGCCGATAAGTTTCTGGAGAACCTGAAGTAGCCGCGCACTTCGCAACGATTGAGCGCGCGGGCGTTGTCAGGCCAGGCTGCTACATCATTATAAATTATTGAAAATGAAATCGTTTCTCACGGAAATTAAGCAGCACTTTGGCAACGGTAACTACGAAGGTGATGAATTTGGCGGGGCTCGCGGGCACAATGGCAACGGCTTGCCGACTGGCCTACCCAATAATTTTATGTTTGCCACCGGCATCGAGTGCAGCTACCCCACCATTGACCACGGCAAAACCCGCCGCGACCAACTAGCCGAGTGCGACCACTACAACCGCTACCAGGAAGACCTGGGGCTGGTGAAAGAGCTAGGCTTGAAGGTGTTGCGCTACGGCCTGCCTTACTACAGCATTCAACAGAGCCCCGACAAATACGACTGGGAATTCGCGGACTTGGCGATGGCTGAGATGCAGCGGCTGGGTATCACGCCTATTCTCGACCTGATGCACTTTGGGGTGCCTGACTGGCTGGGTAATTTTCAAAACCCCGAATTGCCGGTGCACTTTGCGGCCTACTGCGAGGAAGTGGCCAAGCGCTACCCCTGGGTGCGCTACTACACGCCGGTGAATGAGATTTACGTCACGGCCCGGTCGAGTGCCAAAGATGGCGTCTGGAACGAGCAGCTCAAGTCGGACCAGGGCTTTGTGACTGCTCTCAAGCACACGGTAGCGGCCAGTATCATGGGCACCCAGAAGATTGCCAAGCACCGCCCCGACTGCGTGATTGTGCAGAGCGAATCGGCCGAGTTTACTCACGAGCTGCGCGCCGAGCATACCACGGCCGTGCAGCTGGAAAACAAGCTGCGTTTTGCCTCGCTGGACTTGCTCTATGCCCACCAGCCCGACGGCGAAGTACTTAACTACTTCTACGACAATGGCATGACCCGGCGCGAATACGACTGGTTTATGGCCGGCGAGCCTCCCGGATACCAGGTAATGGGCAACGACTACTACGGCCGTAACGAAAAAATAATGCTGCCCGACGGCAGCGTCCAGACCAGTATGGACGTGCTGGGTTGGTACACCATTACCCATGACTATTACCAGCGCTACAAGAAGCCGGTGATGCACACCGAAACCAACGTTTTCGATGATAAAGAGGCCCCAATGTGGCTTTGGAAGCAGTGGGTCAACATCTTACGAATGCGTAAGGAAGGCGTGCCGGTGCTGGGTTTCACGTGGTATTCGCTCATCGACCAGATTGACTGGGAAACTGGCCTGGCCGAGAAAAAAGGCACTGTCAATGCCTGTGGGCTCTATGACCTCGACCGCAAGCCCCGGCCCGTGGCCGATGCTTACAAGATGCTGCTCCAGGAATACGGCCAGATTACCATTGTACCGCACGGCGAGCTGTTTGAGGTGACGGAACGCCCGGCTACGCTCAAAGTGGAAGTTTAGCTGATTCTACACCGCTTGTTTTCAGCAGTTGCAGTTGCCCTACCCCCTCACGCTTGCCTAGCCGAGCGTGAGGGGGTAGGGCAATTGGCTAGGAGCTAACACTACGCAAAATCAATGAAAAAGCAGGGTATGCTGAGCTTGTCGAAGCAGCTTTACCGCTTCGACAAGCTCAGCATACCCTGCGCTCGCCACTGCGCACGCATGGTAGTATATCCTGGTAACCGAATGATTATTTTATGATTTTTTTCTGTTTTCTAAAGACGGAACTTGTTGCTAGCCCACGGTGCTTTGCGTAAATTGCGGACCTGACCTTCTACTTGCCCACTCCCCGCCTATTGCCCTAACTATATGAAATTTACCGTTTCGCTACTGTTGCTGGGCCTGCTACTAACGGGCCGGCTGGCGGTGGCCCAACGCATCACCCTTAGTGGGCAGGTAGTGGAGGCAGCATCGGGCGAGCCCGTGCCGTTTGCGTCCCTTTTCGTGCCGCGCACCAGCAGCGGTATCACGGCCGATGTGGAGGGCAAGTTTAAGCTAACCGTGGCTGGCACGCCCGATTCGCTGGCGGCTTCGTCGCTGGGGTTTTTGACGCTGCGCAAGAAGCTGACTCAGGAGCCGCAGCAAACCATCTTGTTTCGCCTCAAAAAAGGTGGGGGCGTGTCGCTGGGCGAAGTAGTTATCAGCTCGCGCCAGCCCGAAAACCCGGCCTTCCGCATTCTGCGCGAGGTGCAGCGGCACAAGCCCGAAAACGAGCGAACCGGCCTGCACTCGGCCGAGTTTGCCTCCTATAACCGCATTGAGGTGAGCCTGGCCGACCTGCCCAAGGCAATGGCCAACCGCAAGGTGGTGAAGGACATCCGGGCGCTGGCCGTGCGCCAGGGCGCCGCCGCCGCCGCCGACCCCGACGCTCCCCTACCCCTCTTTGCCTCGGAAGTGGGCTCGCAGGTGTACGTGAAATATGGCCCGCCCCTGCACCGCCGCGAGGATATTCAGCACAAGCAGATGCGCGGCGCCGGCCCCCGCGAAGGCTCGGTGCTGAGCCAGATGCTGGGTTCCAACTTTCAGAATTTTGACTTCTATCCCAACTGGCAAAATATTCTGGGTAAGGATTTTATCTCGCCAATCTCGGCGGGCGGGCGCCTCACCTACGACTACGACCTGCAGGATTCGGTACTGGTAGGCCAGGACTTTTGCTATAAGATAAAGGTGACGCCCCGGCGTGCCCACGACCTGGCCTTCAATGGCACCATCTGGATTACGAAGGAAGGCTACGCGCTGCGCCGCATCGACGTGATAGCCAGCGAACACGCCAACCTCAACTTTGTCAGCGACTTGCGCATTTTGCAGGAGCTGACGCCGCCCGCCCAGGGGCCGGGCCTGGCGGCGCGCACGCGCCTGGTGGTGGCCATCCGGCCCGGCGAGAAGCAGGCCGCCATGCGGGTGCGCTTCACGACGGTCAACTCGGATTTTCGGCGTAACGTGGACCACGAGGGGTCGTTTTATAACCAACCCATCGTGTCGACGGTCATGGAGCCGGGCACCGATAGCGAAACCAGCGGCTTGGTGAGCGGGCTCCGGGCGAAGGGCGAAACTGAAGGCTACTTCGATAAAAACCGGCCCGATACGCTGAGCCTGAGCGAGCGCCAGACCTTTGCCGTGCTCGACTCGGCCCGCGAGCTGCCCTCGGTACGCAGCACCCTCGACTGGATTGACCTGCTCATCAATGGCTACAAGCGGATAGGCGGAGAGAACAGCAAGATTGAGATTGGCCCCATCATCAATACCTTCGCCTTCAACAACTTCGAAGGCGCGCGCTTCCGGTTTGGGTTTCGCACTACCCCGACTTTCAACCGCAACCTGGTGTTGCAACCCTACCTGGCCTACGGCACCCGGGATGGGCGGGTTAAGTACGGGCTGCGGACCAACTACATTGCCGAGCGGCGGCACTGGACGGTATTTAGCGGGGAGTTTCGGCACGACGTGGAGCAGTATGCGCTGCTCGACAACGACTTTTTATCCGACAATAACCTGTTCGTGGCAGCCTCGCGCTGGGGACGCTTCAAGGAGGGCCTGCCCATTATGCGCGACTTGTCGCTGCTAAGCGTGCAGCGCGACTTGTTTCAAGGCTTTACCCAGACCGTAATTCTGCGCTATCAGAACAGCGTGCCGCAGTTTCAGGTGCGCACCCAGCCCCGCACGCCGGGCGGCGACCCCACCGAGCTTACGCCCGACAAGCTGCACCAAACCGAAGTGGTGCTGGAATCGCGCTACGCCCCCGACGAAAACCTGGTGCAGGCCGAAAACCGCCGGCGGGCCATTGGCCTGAAGCGCTGGCCGGTGTTCACGTTTCGCTACACCTTCGGCACCATCGACTGGTTTCGGGGTAACAATACGTACAACAAGTACAACCTGCTGGTCACGCATAGCTTGTCGGCGGGCCACTTCGGGCGGCTCAACTACCGCGTGGAGGGCAGTTACATTCCCTCGGAGGTATCGTACCTGTTGCTGAAAGCGCCCCTCGGCAACCAGACGCCGTTCTACAACATTAATTCGTTTAACCTGCTCAATTACTTTGAGTTCGTTACCGACCGCTCGGTGTCGCTGCGCCTCGACCACCACTTCGAGGGCATCATCTTGAACGCCATTCCGGGCATCCGTCGCTTCAACTGGCGCCTGGTGGCCACGGCCAACTTCCTCTACGGCGGCCTGACCGATGCCAACAAGCTCTCGCCCGTGGATGGACGCGGCAACCAGTTTTTGCTGCCTTCGCTGGGCCGCGCACCCTACATTGAGGCGGGCTACGGCGTTGAAAATATTTTCAAGTTTTTGCGGGTCGATTTTATTCACCGCGTCACGTACCGCGACGAGCCTCCCACCACCCGCAATGGCACAGCTCCACCCAACTTTGGCATCAAGGTAGGGGCGCAGTTCCGGCTCTGATGGAAGGGGTAGGGCCCCGGCCCTACCCCCTTACGGCAGGTCTGCGAACTCGGTAGCGGGGCGGGCGCCCTGGCCGGGCCGCAGCACCTGCGGCTGGCCATCCTGGATGATGACGGCCGCCTGCGCCAGGCCCAGAAACAGGCCGTGCTCCACAATGCCGGGGATGGCTTTGAGCTGCGCGGCCAGCCGCTCGGCATCGGCAATTTGCCCGAAGTGGCAGTCAACGAGCAGGTTGCGCTGGTCGGAATACACCGGGGCGGCGGGGTTGTCCTTGACCATGCGCAGCACGGGCGCGCCGCCGAGCTTTTCCACCGCGTCGAGCACCCAAGGCAGGGCAAAGGGCACTACCTCCAGGGGCAGCGGAAACCGGCCCAGCCGCGGCACCAGCTTGCTCGAATCGGCAATGACGAGCAGGTAGCGCGAGGCCGTTTCGAGCACTTTTTCGCGCAGCAGCGCCCCGCCGCCGCCCTTGATGAGGCGCAGCTCAGGGTCCAGCTCATCGGCGCCATCCACGGCCAGGTCGAAGGTGAGGCCGCGCCGGGGCTCCAGCAGCGGAATGCCCACTTGCCGAGCCAGTGCCTCACTAGCCAGCGACGTGGCGGTGCCCTGCACCTTCAGGCCCTGGCGCACCCGCTCGCCGAGCTGGGTAATGAAGTGGGCCGACGTGGTGCCGGTGCCCAGGCCCAGCACCATGCCATCGCGCACCCAGCGCACGGCGGCGGCGGCGGCCTGGGCTTTTTCCTGTTCTTGGGGCGAGAGCGCGGGGACGTTGGGCAAAGTCATGGGGGTAGGGAGGTTAAATCTGCGGCAATGTTACGGCAGCGCCGCCAGCGGCGGGCCCGCCGGGCGCGGCGGCCGGGCGTAATTTTGCCCCATGCCTGCCCCCGCCCTACCCCCCCCCGACCCCGCCACGCTGACGCCCCCCGCCGTGTCGGCCGCGCCCGAGGTGGTGCCGGCCAACCCCGCGCCCTCGGCGGCGGCCTGGGCCCTGCTGCTGGTGCTGTCGCTCATCTGGGGCACGTCGTTTATTCTGATGAAGAAAGGCCTGGTGGTGTTTTCGGCGCTGGAGCTGGGAGCCACGCGGGTGAGCGTGGCGGCGCTGCTGCTGCTGCCGTTTGCGCTGCGCGAAATTGGGCGCGTCGAGCGCGGCCGGCTCAAGTGGCTGGCGCTCAGCGGCACGGTGGGCACGCTGCTGCCGGCGTTTCTGTTTGCCTATGCCGAAACGCGGCTGGCCTCGGGGCTGGCGGGCGTGCTCAACGCGCTCACGGCAGTATTCGTGCTGTTAATGGGCGCGCTGTTTTTTGGGCAGCGCCTCACCGGGGCGCGGGTGCTGGGCATAGCCCTGGGCCTGCTGGGCACGGTGGTGCTGATGCTGCTGGGGGGCAGCGCCAGCAGCACCGCCCCGGCCGGCGGCGCGGGCAGCGCCTGGTACGGCGGCTACATCGTGGCGGCCACCGTGGGCTACGGCCTCAGCGTGAACGTGATAAAGCACCGGCTGCACGCGCTCACGCCGGTGGCCGTGACGTCGCTGCTGCTGCTCCTTATTGGGGGGCCGGCGTTGGTGTACCTGTTGCTGGGCACGGGCTTCGCGCACAAGCTCGCTACGGTGCCGGGCGCGTGGGCGGCGTTTGGCTACATCGCGCTGCTGGCCACGCTGAGTACGGCCGTGGCTACGTTGCTGTTTAACATGCTGTTGCAACGCTCCACCACGCTCTTTGCCTCGTCGAGCACCTACCTCATTCCCATCGTGGCGCTGGGCTGGGGCGCGCTCGATGGCGAGGCCTTCAACCTGTGGCACGCGGCGGGCATGGTCATTATTCTGGCCGGCGTGTTCCTCATTCACCGGGCGCGGTAGTGGGTAGTGAGTAGTAGGTAGTGG
>CAZZWL010000015.1:27191-58246 GCA_964657755.1 uncultured Rhodanobacter sp. | reverse complement strand
GAGCCTATGTTGTTGTTTCGCGCTCAAAGACGCGCCAGTCGCGCCTGGGGGTTGGCCTAGGCCAGGCGGTAGGCCAGCTCGGCCACGGCGCGGGGCGGGTAGCGGCGGCCCCGGTACAGCAGCTCGTACACCGTGCTGGGCGGCAGGCGGCGGCCCTCGCGCTCTACCAGGCGCAGGGCGCGCAGCACCTGCTCGCGGGTGAGCAGGCTGGGCGGCGGAGGGGGGGTAGGGGCGGGGCTCACGGTGCAAAAGAACACCTGCTGGCCGGCAAGCGTGCGGGTTGCCCCCGGTTTTGTGCGCAACTTGCTTCGGCACCCACCCCAAGTTCGCGCTGGCCCAGTCCCTAACTTCGGCGGCAGCGGCTGGTTGTAGTAAGTATGGCTCAGCAACTTCCTTCCGACCCCGCCGCGCTTACCAGCATCACGGCTTTTCAAAACCTGCCCGCCCAGGTGCTGGCTTGGCTGCTGCAAGCCGGTGAGCTGCGCCAGTATACCGACGGCGAGGTCATTGTGCACGCCGGCGACCCCGCTGAAATGATGATGGGCGTGGTGCGCGGCGGCATGCGCTATTTCCGCCCCGGCAACGGCACCTTGGAGCCGGTTTTTCGGGTGGAAGCGGGCAGCATTAGTGGGGTGCTACCGTATTCCAGGTTGCAAGTGCTTAAAGGCGAAGGTATTGCCGAAAAAGAAACGGTGCTCTATCTGCTGCCCCGCACCGAGTTTCCGGCCCTGGAGCAAGTGAGCCCCGAGCTGGTGCAGCGGTTGGTGGCCATCATGAGCGACCGTGCCCGCGACGAGGTGCGCGGCCAGGAGCGCGACGATAAATTGCGCGCCCTGGGCAAGCTCTCGGCCGGCCTGGCCCACGAGCTCAACAACCCCGCCGCCGCCATTGCGCGCGCCGCCGACGCCCTAGGCAATATGCTGAAAGAGAAGCCCGTGTTACTCAAAAACCTGCTGCTGGCCTGCCCGCCCGCCGAGGCCGTGGCGGCCTTGCTCAGCGTGGGCGGGCCGGTCGAGGCCCTACCCCCCCGCTCGGCCCTGGCCCGCGCCGACGCTGAAGACGAGCTGGCCGACTGGCTCGAAGCCCAGGGCTGCCCCGATGGCTACGCCCTGGCGCCCAACCTATTAGATGCCGGCCACTCGGCCGCCACGCTGGCGCCGCTGGTGGCCCCGCTGTCGGTGGCCGCCCGGCCGGCCGCGCTGGCCTGGCTCGAAAGCCACGTGTCGGTGCTGCGCCTTACCCACGACATTCGCGAGGCCAGCCAGCGCATCAGCACGCTGGTCGGCAACGTCAAAACTTACTCGCACATGGACCGCGCCGGGGGCCGCGAGCTGCTCGACGTAGCCGCCGGTCTCGACAGCACCCTCAATATCTTCGACTACGCGCTGCGCCAGAAAAACAGCAAGCTCACCCGCGTCTATGCCCCCGAGGCGCCGCGCGTGCGCGCCGAACTAGGTCAGCTTAACCAAGTGTGGACCAACCTGATAGATAATGCTATCGACGCCCTACCCCCCACCGGCGGCACGCTGGCGGTGCACACCGCCAAGCAGTCGGGCGGGGTGTGCGTCAGCATTACTGACAACGGCGGCGGCATCACGCCCGAAGTGCTGGCCCACATGTTTGAGCCTTTTTACACCACCAAGCCAGCCGGCGAGGGCAGCGGCCTGGGCCTCGACATTGCCCGGCGCATCGTGCAGGAGCACGGCGGCCGGCTGGAAGCCACGTCGGTACCCGGCCGCACCGAGTTTTCGGTCTGGCTGCCGGCCGCTAGCTAACTCTCTATGAAAAAGCCGATTATTCTTACCGTCGATGACGACGCCCAGGTGCTGGCCGCCATCACGCGCGACCTGCGCCAGGAATTCCGCCAGGACTACCGCATTCTGAGCGTGAATTCGGGCCCCGAAGCCCTCACGACCCTCACCGAGCTGCGCGCCCGCGCCGAGCCGCTGGCCCTGGTGCTGGCCGACCAGCGCATGCCCGAGGTGGAGGGGGTAGCGGTGCTGACCCGTGCCCGCGAGCTGTTTCCGGAAGCTAAGCGCGTGCTGCTCACGGCCTACGCCGATACCACGGCGGCTATCAAGGCCATCAATTCGGCGCAGCTCGACTACTATTTGCTCAAGCCCTGGGACCCGCCCGAGCAACTGCTCTACCCCACCCTGCACGACTTGCTGGCCAGCTGGCAGGCCGCGTACCGGCCGGCCTTCGCGGGCCTGCGGCTCGTGGGGTTTCAGTGGTCGCCGCTCTCGCACGAGCTCAAGGACTTTCTCAGCGGCTACATGGTGGGTTACCAATGGTTTGATTTTGAGAAAGATGCCGAAGCCAAGGTGCTAATGGAAGCCAACGGCTTCACACCCGATGACCTGCCGTTCGTCATTTGCCCCGACGGCAAGGCCGTGGCCAAGCCCGATAAGCTCGACCTGGCCCGGCACCTGGGCTTGCTGGTCGAGGCTAAGCAAGACCTGTACGACGTGGTGGTAATCGGCGCCGGGCCGGCCGGGCTGGCCGCCGCCGTGTACGGCGCCTCCGAAGGCCTGAAAACGCTCATCATCGAGCGGCAAACGCCCGGTGGGCAGGCCGGCTCGTCGTCGCGCATCGAGAACTACCTGGGCTTCCCGACCGGCCTCAGCGGGGCCGAGCTGGCCCACCGCGCCTGGAGCCAGGCCACCCGCCTGGGGGCCGAGTTTATGGCCCCGCAGGAGGTGGTGGATGTGTGCATTCAGGATGGCTACAAAGTATTGACCCTGAGCGATAAAACTGAGATAAAAGCCCGCGCCGTGGTGCTCACTACCGGCGTCAGCTACCGGGTGCTGGAGGCGCCGGGGCTGGCGCGCCTCAGCGGGGCGGGCGTGTACTACGGGGCGGCGCGCACCGAGGCGCGCAGCTGCAGCGCGCAGCCGGTCTACATCATTGGCGGGGGCAACTCAGCGGGGCAGGCGGCCATGTACCTGGCCACGTTTGCCTCGCGGGTGTTCATCGTGATTCGGGGCAATAGTCTGGCCGCCAGCATGTCGGCTTATCTCATTGAGCAGATTGCCCAAACGCCCAACATCGAAATCCTACCCCGTACCCAGGTGCGCGAAGCCTGCGGCGAGCACTCGCTCGACGCCGTGGTCATTCAGCAGGAAGGCCACGAGCCCGAAAAGCGGCCCGCGCGCGCGCTGTTCATCTTCATCGGAGCCAAGCCCAGCACCGAGTGGGTGTGCCACCTGGCCCTCTGTGACCCCAAAGGCTACCTACTCACCGGCCGCGACCTCGTGGCCGACCCGCGCTACCAAGCCTCCTGGAAGAAGGACCGCGAGCCCTACCTGCTGGAAACCTGCGTGCCCGGCCTATTTGCCGCCGGTGACGGCCGCGCCGGCGCCATGGCCCGCGTGGCCTCAGCCGTGGGCGAGGGCAGCATGGCCATCAAATTCGTGCACCAGTACCTGGATGAATAGGCCCTACCCCTGCTTCGAGAGGTAGGCGGCCCGCGCCTCATCGAGCAGGCGCAGCACGTTGGCGCGCTGCGCCTGCAGGGCGGCTAGCGTGGCGCTTGGCAGCCGCCGCACGCGCAGGCGCTTGAGGCGGGCGCTCAGGGTTTGCCAATACCCGAGGGCATAGAAGCCGGCCAACGGCAAGGTGCTGATAAACAACAGCGTAAGGCGCCAGTCGTGGGTGAGCCAGTGCTGCACGGCCGCCGCCTCCAGGGCGTAGGCCAGTGGGAAGGTGACCATCCCTACCCCCAGCATAATGGCCGCAATAAACTCGGTTTCCCTGGTGGCGCGGTGGGCTACTTCGGCGGGCAGCTTGTAGGGTAAGTAGTTGGTTAGCAAGCCATACAGCCACACCGGGAAGCCCAGTAGCAGGTTCAGGTAGTCGGCCAGCCGGGTGCCGGGGCGCTGGCTTTGGTCGAGAGCGTCGTCGTCGAGTTTATTACTTTCTAAGTCAGCTAGATAAGTGCCTAATGCGCCGCGCAGGGCGGCCAGGCGGCCGGGGTCGTGCTGCTCAAACCAGGCCACGGCATCGAGCAGGGTGCGGCTGAGCTCGAAGTTGTCGAAGAGGGTAGTGGGGTCGTCGCCGGGGTTGAGGTGGTCGCCGAAAGTGCGCTCCACCTGCTGGGCCAGCTGGTCGTCTTCGGCATCGCGGCTGATGACGAGGCGGCGCGTGAGGCGCTGGCGTATCTCTTCCGTCAGCTCGTCGGCCGCCGCGTCGGGGTCCTGGTGGTAGCGGGCGGCGTAGGCGGCCACCTGGATGGGCGGCGCCACGTTGAGCAGCACGTCGGAGCGAAAGTGGCTGGGGTCGAAGTAGTTGGTGCCCACGCACACTAGCTGCAAGCCCAGCTTGAAATCGTGGCGCGCCTCGGTGCCCAGCGCAATACGGGCCGCCCCGGTCTTGAGGGGCCGCAGCCGACGCTCGCTCACGCTGGTGCCCTCCGGAAAAATCATGACCGTGCCGCCGCGCTCCAGGTAGTCGTAGCAGCGCCCAAAGCTGGACTCGTTGCTGGCGGCCAGCTGGGTGGGGGTAGGGGCATCGGCGCTCCCCTCCGCATCTTGCCGCCGGTAGATGGGGATGCAGTTGCCCGAGCGCATGATGGCCCCCAGGATGGGATTCTTGAAAAACGTGCTCTTGGCCAAAAACGCGATGGGCTGGTGGCGCTGCACGGCCGTCACGAGCGGGTCCATGAGGGTGTTGGGGTGGTTGCTGCACAGCATGAGTGGGCCGGGCAGGCGCAGGCGCTCGCGGTGGCGCACTTCGAGGCGGCGGAAAAACACGCGCAGCCCCAGGCGCACCACGGGCTTCATGACGGTATAAAAGAGCATAGGTGCGGCAAGTTTACGCCAAAAGGGCCGGCTGCTGCTGCAGTCGGCCCTTTTCCTGATGCGCTGGTTAGCGGGTGGTTAGCGCTGGCTAATGACCAGGCGCTACCCCCTTAAAATGCGCTGTTGAGCTGGTCGAGGTTGTTGGGGTTCTGGCTGCCCGACTGGTTGGCGTCGTAGCGGCTGCCCGAGGCCGGGCCCTGGTCGCGGCGTTGGCCACCGGTGGGGGGGGTAGGGCGCTGGCCGTGGTCGCGCTGGTGGTCGGGGTGCTCCGGCTTCGGGCCGGGTTTGGGGCCGCTGCCGGCCATGATGCGGCTTTTGCCGGGGCCAGCCGGGGCCGCGGGCGAGCCGTAGCGGCTGCTGCCCCAGGGGCGCTGCTGGGCGCGTGGGCCACGGTCATGGTCGTCATCCTTGTGCTTTTTGGCGAAGGGCGAGCGGGGGGCCTTGCGGCGGTATTCGCCGTCGTCTTTGCGCTTTTTATTGCGGGTAGCCAGGAAGGCGATACCGGCCGTGAGCAGGCCCACGCCCACCACTTTTTGGGTGGTAGTGAGGCCGTTTATCTTAGCCAGGGCCTGGCTACCCAGGTCTTTGGCTTTTTGCGGCAGCTCCTTGGCTTTGCCGCTCAGGTCGCTGCTGTCGAGCCACTGCTTGCCTTCTTGCAGGCCTTGCTTGCCGCTGTCCAAGATGGCCTGAATACCGTCGTTGGCTTTCTGCTTGTAGTCTTCGAATGATGAGCCAGCGGGGCCCGAGGTGGGCTCAGTACTGGATAGGGGGGCGTCGAATTTGGGTTTGCCGGGAGCGGTAGCGTTGCCGTGCGAGCCGCTCGGCGCGTTGCTGGTGGGGTTCATAGGAAAAGAAGCTAAGTGAGTAGGGCAGCCACTGAATTGCTGCCTGAAGGGTATTCGTAAGCAAGGGCTGCCGGGTTGCGCCTCAGGCCGTGCGCGGGGTGGCGCAGGCCGGCAGCCAGCCCTTGGGCTGCTGGCAGCGGGGGCAGTGGGCGGGGGCAGGCCCCGCCGGCAGCTCGCGCACGGTGGCGCAGGCGTGGCAGGCGTAGGCCCCGGCATGGGGCAACTGGAAAAGCGGCTGGTCATACACCTCGGGCCAGATGGGGAGGCCGGGGCGCTCGTGCTGCGACTCAAAAAAATAGACGCTGACCTCGCCCGTGGCCTCCAGATACAGGCGGCGCACCTGGCCCAGGTGCTCGACCTGGTGCTGGCGCAGCTGCCCAAATAATTCCTGCGCCGTGAGGCTGGCCGCGGTAAAAGCTGGTAAGTCAATCTCCCCTTCCACAATTATTAGCTCGGGCGCGCCTTCCAGCAGGCGCTCGATGCGGGGCTGCTTATCAATGAGGTAGTTAAATAGCACGTAGAGCAGCATCACGACCACAAAAACCACCAGCACGTGCAGCAGCGGCGTATCGTGGTAAAGCGTCGCGTCGCCAGCCGCCGAGCCCAGCACCAGCAGCAGCCCAAACTCGAACAGCGACAGTTGCCGCACCCCGCGCTTGCCCGTGATGCGCAGCGCCCCGATGGTGAGCAGAAAGGCTATCGCGCTCCGAAACGCGACTTCCAGCAAGAAGCTGGCGGGGGCCGCGTCGGAGAGCAGCACCCGCTGCCAGTCGAATGGCCGAACGGAGCTGAGTAGGCAAAAAACAAGCAGCATATTCCCCACTTACGGCCGGAACCAGCCCACGTTCCGCATTTTAGGGACGCTTCGCTGAACAACTGCCGGTCCAGACCGTTTTCCTCCGGCTACTCTGCTATTTGCTTCATTCCGCTATCATGTTTCGTTTTCAAAATAAAATCTGCCTGGTCACGGGGGCTACCTCCGGCATTGGCCGGGCCACGGCCGTGCGCCTGGGCCGCGAGGGCGCGACGGTTATTTGCCTGGGCCGCGAGGTGAAAGCCGGCCACGCCGTGGAGGCCGAGATAAAAGCGGGGGGTAGCGATGCCTTGTTCATCAAAACCGACGTGGGCCACGACGCCGACCTGGTGCACGCCGTCGAAACCACGCTGGCGCGTTACCAACGCATTGATATTCTGATAAATGATGCGGCCATGATGACCTTCACGCCCATCCTGGAGCTGAACCCCGCCGACTGGGACCGCGTGATGAACGTGAACCTGCGGGCGCTGTTCCGGCTTTGCCAACTCTGCGTGCCGCACATGAAGGGGGGCGCCGTGGTGGCCATTAGCTCGGTGCATGCCTTTCAGAGCACGCCCAACGTGGCGCCTTACGCCACCAGCAAGGGCGGCCTCGAAGCCTTCGTGCGCGGCCTCAGCCTGGAAGTGCCCTATACCCAGGCCCGCATCAATGCCGTGGCGCCCGGCGCCGTCGAAACGCCCATGCTGCGCAGCAACCCCAACGTGATGGACGGCACCGAAGTCATTACGGGTCAGATTGGTACGCCCGACGAGCTGGCCGCCGCCATCTGTTTCCTGGCTTCCGACGAGGCCACGTTCATCAACGGCTCGACCCTGACCGTGGACGGCGGCCGGCTGGCGCAGCTGTAGCGAATCAGCGCGGTAGTGGCCGCCGCCCGGCAACCATCTTTAGCAACTGTGTTTGTTTGGTTTTCAAGTAGCTAGCCGCAGGTACTACCCGGTAGTTGGGGTTAGCCGCGAATAATTCTTGCAGCACGCCCACGTGGGCCAGACCTATCATAACCAGTACGCGCCGGGCCTGGGTTTGCTGCTGCGCCCGCAGGATGTTGGTATAGATTTTTAGGTTGCGATTATAAAACAGCGTGATGTAGTGTGCCCCAATGTAGGCGGTATCTACCCGGCCCAGGTCCTGCGTATTAGTGCCAGCTGCCGAAAACGAGCCGCTAGTCACCAAGGCCGGCGTGTTGAATATAGCCCGGTGGCTCAGGGTCACCAAGGCCGGTTGGTTAGCCAGCGCCAGGTAGTCGTAGAGCGAAAGGCTGTCGTGCTGCACTAGGCGCCGTAGCGGTCGGGCCGTGGCTTGCAGCAGCTGCAAGTCGTGCTGGAAGTAGCTGATGTTGTGGCCTGTATTTAACAGGTTTTGCGAGGTGGCCGCGTAGTAGTCGATGCCCTGCGGGGCGGGCAAGCTGAGCTGCCGGGCCAGCGCAAAGCCTACCTGGTAGCGCTCGCTGCGCCCCGTGGGTAGCGCCGCAAACGCCAGTTGCCCCGCCTGGTAGCGCCCATACAAACTATCCAGTTGGGGTTGCTCGCGGGGCTCGGCTTCCAGCATAATGGCCTCGGGCCGGAACCGCGCCAGTTGCGCCCGCAGTTTGGCCAGCTCCGCCTGTTTCTTGGGGCTGAACACGTCCGATTCGGGCTGCTTGTTGTAGAGCTGGCTAAGGTGGTCGAAGCCCACTAACATCACCTCGACGGGACTGGCATGTGCTGCCTGGGCACTGCCTGCGAGCGGCTTTAGCAAGCTTGCCAGTAAAATGCTAAACGCCGACAAAGACGCGTAGTGTGATGTAACAAGGCCGGGCAAAGCCCGCAAAAACGCCCGGACCGTAAAGCAGAAATCAGAAAATAGAAGCACGGCCGCAAAGTAATGGTAGATGCGGCTAGCCCACCCGCCCCACACTATCTACAGTTGACGCATGGCCCGCGCCCGGTCGAGCATAAACTGCCGGGCTCCTTCGCGTGCCTCTACCTCGAAGCGGTTTTGGTAGTAGCCTACCCGCGCCGACTCGACGAGGTATTGCCACAAAAAGCGGGGTAGGCCCAGGTCGCGCACTTGGCGCAGGTGCACTTCTTCGTGCGCCACCCACTCGGGGTCGGCCAGGAATTCGGCGCGGGTGGCGCCACTCAGGTGCACGGTTTGGCCCAGCACCATAGCTACGCGGGCTTTGCTGCCCAGCACCAGCCGGGCCACTCGCGCCAGCGGGGAATTAACGAAAGTTTTGGGAGTATTCATGGTATATAATTCGGGCTTGCTACGCGAGCGCGTTGCCTATGGTTGCAACATAGTTTGGTTATTTTCGCTCATTCTGCGGTATTTTTAGAAGAAAAGCATGTTTTTTCCAGGAAAAGTGCGGAGGGTTTGGGATTTTAATGCTTAGCTTTGGCCGGTCACTACCCCATTAGTTTTTACTAAAAAGGTAGCTGACATGCTTCATCTACTCCTAATCCCCGCTGCTCCCGCAGTCCTGCCTAGCGCAACAGACTACCCCACTTTTTGCTATCCGGTGGCCAGCTTACAGGGCGCTGCCGGTGCCTACCCCAACGACGGACAATGAAGAACATCCTGCTATCTTGCCTCGCCGCTGCTTCCCTGGCGCTCTCCTTTTGCTTCGATAAAATGCCCGATGCCCCGGCCTCGGCTGGTGCTTCGGCCCCGGCCCTCGCCGAGGCATCTTTGCTGGTTGGCCTGCTGGGCGCCAAGACCCCCGCTACCCCCCCCGCCAACGATGAGCCGGCCACCGTAACCGCCTCGCGCGACTCGCTGGCCTACGGCTACTACGCCCAGACGCTGGGCGTGCACTTGGCCCACACCGAAAACCAGAGCCTGCTCCAAACCATTACCAACTGGCTGGGCACGCCCTACAGCTACGGCGCCAACTCGCGCCGCGGCACCGACTGCTCGGGCTTCGTGTCGCAGGTGTTCAAGAAAGTGTACGGCATCACGCTCAAGCGCAGCTCGCGCTCGATGTTCTCGACTGTGCAGCGCGTGGCCAAGACGGACATGAAAGCTGGCGACCTGGTGTTCTTTCGCCACGGCAAGGGCGCTATCTACCACGTAGGTATCTACTTGAAAGACGGGAAGTTTGCCCACGCGGCCTGTAATGGGGGCGTGATGGTGAGCTCGCTGCACCAGGCCTATTACCAGCACAATTTTTATTCGGCGGGCCGCGTGGCGGGTACCGAAGGGCTCTCGCCCGACGCTACCCCCGCCGAAACGGCCGAACTGCTGTCTGCCGCGGCCAGTGCCCGCCCCGAATGAATAGTAACTGCGCAGGTGCTTGCTAACCAAGCACCTGGTTCGGCTCCCGGCGTTCGCGTTGGGAGCCATTTTTTTTGCGTTGGTATAACTCGCGGGCCGCGAATGCAGTAAACGGCTACTACTAAACATTTGCGGCCGCGCCGCGCTCCCTTCGCCCCCTTTTTTCCGCATGGCTACTACTAAAACCTCCGCCCAATCTGGCCCCGACATTGCGGCTTCGGCCCTCTTCAAAAAGTTTCTGGCTTCGGCCGAAAACTATATCAAGCAGCCTAGTCGCCTCAAAACTTTGCTGATGGATGCCTTCAACAAGGCCCGCGAGAAGAAGGAAATTGGCGCGCTGGCCCACGAAGCCTGGGAAACCATGCAGAGTCTGTTCCGCCTCATCAAGCTCAGCGCTTCGGGTGAGTACACGGGCGTGCCCGCCTCCACGGTGGTGGCGGCCGTGGCCGTGCTCATCTATTTCCTGTCGCCGATTGACCTGATTCCTGACTTTATCCCAGTCGTGGGCCTGCTCGATGACATGGCCCTGGTGGCGTGGTTCTCAACGTCTATCAAGCACGAGCTGGACAAATTCCACGAGTGGGAAGTGACCAAGGCTTCTACGGTAGTGGCAGACGATGAACTGTGGCAAACCCGCTCGGCCAGCACTACCAACCAGTCGGCCAAGAACGCGGGCACCACGGCCCTACCCCTCGCCCCGAGCGGCACCGGCCAATCGGCCACCGACGCTGGCCTGGGCTCGCCCACCAGCTCGACTACCCGCCCCGTGCACGACGCCGGCGCTGACATGCACCCCAGCGCCGGCTACCGCGGCGACGCGCCCGCCAACACCGGCGGCAACATTCGCTAGACCACTGATTGGCGCGAATTTTACCGGATTTCACAGATTTTGTGGAAGATTCTCTTTCGCCACTTATTCAAGCTATTAGGCACAGCACTAAAAAAGGCTACTCGAAAGAGTAGCCTTTTTTAGGTGGATAGTGGCGGGATTTAACCGTCCACAAAATCCGTGAAATCCGGTAAAATTCGCGCCAATCAGTGGTCTAGGCGTGGGCCGCGACGTAGCGCACGAAGTCGCCGACGGTGTAGAAGGGCACCTCGTCGGGCACGGTGATGTGGAAATTGCGCTCTAGCTCCAGGATGATATCGACCAGGTCGACGGTGTCGAAGCGCAGGTCGCGGCTGAGGCTGGCCGTGCGGCGCAGGCGCCCCGCCTTGATGGCCTTGCGCTTGCTGATGATGCGCAGCACCTGCTGCTCGATGGCCTTGGTGGGAGGGGTAGTAGAAATAGCGGTAAACATACGTTTTGCAAAAAAGAGCGTGGGGTAGATTGTGAGTGAAGAACGTGGCGCCTCGTCGGTTTCTTTCGGCCGCCAGCCGGATGACTGGAAGAAACCGACGAATGCGCCAAGCGGCTAGACCAGAACGGCGGGCGTGGCTGCTTCTACTTCCTCGGGGTCGGCGACCTCGGCGGGGGGTAGGGTGTTGTAGTCGCGGCCGCTGATTTTGGCTTGCAGCTTCTCATTGAGGAGATACATAACCGGGACTACCAAGAGGGTAATAAGGGTTGCAAACGTCAACCCGAAAATTATCGTCCAGGCCAGCGGGCCCCAGAACACCACCGACTCGCCACCCAGGAAAAAGTGCGGGTGGCCCGAGTTGAAGAGTTCATAGAAATCGATATTCAGGCCGATGGCCAGCGGGATGAGGCCCAGCGTGGCGGCCGTGGCCGTGAGGATAACCGGGTTAAGGCGGGTGCGGCCGGCCGTCACCAGGGCGTCGTGCAGGTTCATGCCCTGGGCGCGCAGCATGTCGGTAAATTCAACCAGCAGGATGCCGTTTTTCACCACGATACCGGCCAGCGCAATCACGCCTACCCCCGTCATCACGATGGAGATGTTCATGCCCGTAATGGCCAGGCCCAGCATTACGCCGATGACCGAGAAGATGATTTCGCTCAGAATGATGAGCGGCTTGCTGACCGAGTTGAACTGCGTGACGAGCACCAGGAAGATGAGGGCAATGGCCCCGATGGCGGCCACGCCCAGGAAGCTGGTCGTCTCCTGCGTGTCTTCCTGCGAGCCGCCCATGCGGATGGTGTAGCCGGGGGGGGTAGGGAACGACTTCAGGGCCTGCGTAACCTGCTGCACCACCGTGACGGGCGCAAAGCCGTTGAGCACGTTGGAGCTGATGGTGATGAGGCGGTGGGTGTCCTTGCGCTTGATACCGCCGTAGGTGGTGCCGTAGCTCACGTCGGCCACCGCCGAGATGGGCACCTGGCGGATGGAGCCGGCGCTGAGGTCACGGAAGGTGATGGGCGCGTTCACGATAGCGTCCACGTTGTCGCGGTAGGGCTTGGCGTAGCGCACCTGGATGGGATACTCGTCGTCGGGGGTCTTGAATTTGCTGGCTTCGAAGCCGTAAATGGCCGTGCGCACCTCCTGCCCAATCTGGCCGGTAGAGATGCCCTCGCGGTTGGCGCGGGTGCGGTTGATGTTGACGGCGATTTCGGGGTTACGGTCTTCCAGGTCGGAGCGCAGGTCCTCGATGCCGCCAATCTTGAGCGAGTCCACGTAGTGCTCCACGCGCTTGCTCAGCGCGGCCAGCTTGGGGTAGTCGTCGCCGCTGACCTCGATGGCCACCGGCTTGGCCTGGGGCGGCCCGCTGGCCTCCTGGTCCACCGACACCGACGCGCCGGGCACGCCCTTCACGGCCTCCCGAATGTCGTCCATGTACACGTGGGTAGCCTGGCCCTTGCGCTCGCTCAACTCCTTGAAGGCCACGGCCACTTTGCCCAGGTGCGACTGCGACACCCCCGTGGCGGTGGCCTCGGTGGGGTCGCCGGCCCCGATGGCCACGTTGGTAATCACCGATTCCACGTCGGGGTTGTGACGGCCGATGACGCCGTACACGCGCTGCTCCAGAATGTGGGTGATGGAGTCGGTGACTTCCACGCGGGTGCCAACTGGCATGCGCAGGTAGGCGTAGATGAACTTGGGGTCGCCCTTGGGGAAGAAGTCGATTTTCGGGTTGCGGGCCCCCAGGGCCATAATGCTAACCACCATCAGCACCACCAGGCTGCCCACGATGGCCAGCTGCCGCCACACCCGGCCGCCCACGGCCAGCTCCACGAGGCGGGCGTAGCCGTTCTGGAAGCGCGGCAGGACGCTGCGCTGGAAGCCGGCAATCATGTACACAAACACGTACTTGTCGAGGAAGCACAGCACAATGAGGGTCACCATCAGGTTGCCCAGGAACTTCGAGCCGGCCAGGTAGCCGCCAATCGCCACCAGCAGCAGCCCGCCCATACCGAGCAGGAAGTTGCGCGTGAGCTGCGGCTTCTGCACCCGGTCGAGGTGCTCCTCGCGCTCCATGAAGCTCACCGCGAACACCGGGTTCATGATGAAGGCCACGATGAGCGAGGCCCCCAGCGTGAGAATGAGCGTGACGGGCAAGTAGAACATAAACGAGCCCACCAGGCCGGGCCAGAACATGAGCGGCACGAACGGGGCCACCGTCGTGAGCGTGCCCGCCAGCACCGGGATGAATACCTCGCCCGCCGCGTACTTGGCGGCTTTGGTGGTGCTCAGCTCGGGGTGCTCGTGTAGCAGGCGGTGGGTGTTCTCAATCACCACGATGGCGTCGTCCACCACAATGCCCAGCGCCAGCAAAAAGGCGAAGAGCACAATCGTATTCAGCGTAAAGCCCAGCACTGGCAACATAATGAAGGCCAAGAACATGGACAGCGGCACCGACAAGCCCACGAACAAGGCGTTGGTGGTACCCATGAAGAACATCAAAATCAACGTCACCAGCAAAAAGCCGATGATGATGGTGTTGAGCAGGTCGGAGAGGGTGTTGCGGGTATCGTTCGACGAGTCGCCGGTGATGGTGATTTTCAGGCCCTTGGGCATGCTGGCTTGCGAGTCTTTCACCAGCTGGTGAATTTTGTCGGAGGCGTCGAGTAGGTTTTCACCCTGGCGCTTCACCACGTTCAGGGCAATAGAGGGCTGACCGTCGAGGCGGGCGTAGCTCTCGCGGTCCTTAAAGCCGTCGGTGACGGTGGCGATGTCGCCGAGGCGCACCGGGGACCCGCGCAGGTTCTTCACCTGGATGTTGGCAATGTCGGCGGCGCGCACGTACTGGCCGGCCACGCGCACGGCCCGCTTCTGCGCGCCCACGTCGATGCTACCCCCTGATACGGTGATATTCTCACGCTGAATGGCGCCTTCGATGTCGGTGAAGCTCAGTTGCGAGGCTTGCAGCTTGTAGAGGTCAACGTCCACGTTCACTTGCTGCTCCAGGGCTCCCACAATGTCCACGCGGGTGATTTCGGGCAGCGCCTCAATCTTGTCCTGAAAGTCGTCGGCGAGCTTTTTGAGCTGGGCGGCGGGCAGGTTGCCGCTCAGGTTGACGTACATAATCGGCTGCTCCGAGATGTTGACTTCCTTCACCACCGGGGCGCTGGGCAAGTCGTTGGGCAGCTCGGTAGCGGCCTTGTCCACGGCGTCCTTGATGAGCTGCTTGGCGGCCTGCACGTTCACACCGGAGTTAAACTCCACGTCCACGATGCAGTAGTCCTGGTTCGAGGTGGAGTTGATTTTCTTCACCCCGTTCACGCCCTTGATTTCCTTTTCGAGCTGGCGCGTCACCAGGTTTTCGATGTCGGCCGGCGAGGTGCCGGGATACACCGTGGCCACGATGATGCGCGGAATCACGATGTCCGGGAATTTCTCCTTGCCCAGCTTGATGTAGGCAAACAGCCCCGCAATCGTCAGCAGCAGCGTGATGACGTAGATGCTCGTCTTATTATTAATGGACCAGCTGGTGGGCCCAAATTCCTTCTCAATGTCTTGCATAATGAATAGCTGCTAGTTGAAGGGGGTAGTCTTGGCGAAGAGATGAGGCAGGCAGCGGCGCGCATACTGGCGCCCCTACCCCCCCCGTGCGACGGGGAAGGGGCGCTAGCTGATTTTCACCAGCTGGCCTTCGTTCAGGTTCTGGTAGCCGGCCGAGATTACCTCGTCGCCGGGCTTGAGGCCGCTGGTTACCTCCTGCTTGCCGTTGTAGGTCTGGCCGGTTTTGATAACGCGCTTCTGAGCCACGGGCTTGCCGCCTTCCTGGCTCACTACCAGCACGTAGGCATTCTGCTCGTCGTGCTGAATAAGGTCGACGGGCAGCACGGTGGCGTTGCTGCTGCCATAGTTCTGGATGCGCACGGTGGCCACCATGTTGGGGCGCAGCTTGGCGGCCTGGTTGCCGGGTAGGCGCAGCTCCACGGTGAACGTGCGGCTGTTGGCCGAAATGGTGCGGCTCACGGTACGCACGGTGCTGGTTATCTCCTCATTGCCCAGGTCGGGTAGCGTTACCAGGGCCTTATCGCCGGCTTTGATGCTGCCCGCGTAGGCTTCCGACACATCAGCCAGGATTTTGCCGCCCCGGCCGCTGTTGAGCTGCACCACTGGCATGCCCGGCGATACCGTTTCGCCCAGCTTGGGCAGCACGTTATCGACTACCCCCGCGTAGGGCGCCACCACATTGTATAAGGCCCGCTGCTGATTGAGCGTCACCAGGTTGCGCTGCAAGCCCTGGTAGGTATTCTTGGCTTGCAGGTACTGAATTTCGGTGCCAATCTGCTGTTTCCACAGGCCGGCCTGCTTCTCATACACGATTTTGGCCAGGTCCAGGCGGGTGCGCAGCTCGGCAATGTTGGCGTCCAGGATGTTGGCATCCACGGTGGCCAGCACCTGGCCCTTGCGCACCTGGTCGCCGCGCTGCACCCGCACGCTGGTGAGCGTGCCGGCGGCGCGCGAACCCACGGTGGCGTTCTGGTCAAAATCGACGCGGCCCTGCACGTCGAGGTAGCCGGCAAAGTTCTGGGTCGCCACTTTCAGCACCGATACGGGTACGGCCGCGTTGGCAGCCGCTGCTTTATCGGCGCCGGTTTTGGCTTCGAGGTCGGCTATTTTGGCCTGGGTCGCGGCCTGGTCAGCCTTGAGCTTGGCCAGCTCAGCTTTGGGGTCTTTCGTGCCGCCGCAGGCGGCGAGCGTAACGGCGAGCGTGGCAGAAAGAAGGAAGGTAGTGGGACGCATAAGTAGGGTGCGGGGCTTGTCCCCGCCCGTCGTTGAACGGTTAGCAGTTGAAAAAGAAAGGAGTAGTGCAGCTATGCGGGCGGGGGTAAGCCCCGCTCCCTACTTAGCCTGCGAGTACAGCTCGCCGGTGGCTTTGTCGCGGTCCACCTTGGCCACCAGCACGTCGTAGATGGCGGCGTAGTAGTTGGTTTGCGACTCGCGCAGCGAGGTTTCGGCCGTGATGACTTCGATATTAGACCCTACCCCCGCGTTGAACTTGATGCGGGTGACGCGGGCCACATCGGCGGCCAGGTCGAGGTTGGCCCGCTGGTTGTCGAGCACGTCGAGGGCGTTGATGAGAGTAGTGCGGCTCTGGGCATCTTGCAAATCAATGCTTTGGCGCAGCGTTTCGAAGCCCCGCTCCAGTGTTTGCTGCGCAATGCGGGCCTGCTGCACCTGGTACTTGCGCCGGAAGCCATCAAACACCGGGATGTTCAGGGCCAGGCCCACGTTGCCAAAGCCAAACCAGTTCTGGTTTACGAAGCCCGAGGAGCTGCGCGAGTCGGGCCCGCGGAAGGCAAACAAGTCTTTCACCGCCGGCGCCGAGCCCGAAAAGCCGTAGGCCGCCGTGAACGACAGGCGGGGGTAGGCGCCCGAGGTGCGACTGCGCAGGTCGAGGCCCGCCAGCGCCTGCTGGGTTTGCAGGGTCGAAAACTCGATGCGGTTGTTGTAGTTGAACGCTGCCTGGGCCTGCACCGGCTGGCCATTGTTGATAGTAGCGGGCGGTACGCCGCCCGTGGCGCCCACGCCGGGGGTAGGGGGCGCGCTAGGCAGGCTGCCCAGCCCGTCGGCCCCGCCGCCGGTGCTAAAATTCGCTACCCCCAGGCGCTGGCGCAGCGCCCCGGCGTCGACCACCGCCGCGCCGAGCGAGTCGGTGAGCTGCACCGGCTGCGCCTGCGGCAGGCCCATCTGAAACTTGAGCAGCGCCACGCTCAGCTCGGTGAGGCGCTGGGCTTTCTGCTGCTCCACCACCAGGTTGTTGCGCTGCACGCGCAGGCGGTCCACGTCGAGCTTTTCGGCAAAACCGGCCTTAAACGTCTGGTTGGTTTGGTACAGCACCGTATCGAGGCGCTGCACGTTGCGGGCCAGCAGGGTGAGGCGCGAGCGGGCCACCAGGGTGCTATAATACGCCTTGCTCACCTGCTCTATCACGTCAATCTCGGCCTGTTGGGTCTGCTTCTTAGCCAGGTCCGTGTATACCTTAGCGGCCTTCAGGCCAATGAGATACGAGCCGTCAAATAGCTGCTGCGACAGCGACAGCGAGCTGTTGCCGGCATACTGCAGACCAAAGGCCAGGGGGGTAGGGCCCGTCACCGGGGCCACGCCGTAGGCCGGCGTCAGCGTCACGTTCTGGCCGGCCTGGGCCCGGGCAATGTCGGCCTGCGTGAGGGTAGTGCCATTGAGCGGCGCCCCGGCAAAGCTCGAAAAGTCAACCAGGCTCTTTTGCAGCTTGAAGTTGTCGGCCACGTTGGCCGCCGCGTTGAGCTGCGGCAGGCCCTGGGCCTTAATTTCGCCCACCTTGGCGGCGGCGGTTTGCTCGGCCAGGCGCTGCGACAGCAGGCTCGGCTTGTTGGCCACGGCGTAGCGAATGGCCTGTGCCAGGCTCAGGGCCATTAGGCCAGATGCAGGCTGGGCGGACAGCGCCGCCGGGGTTTGGGCCTGGGCTGGCGCGCCCAGGCCAAGCGCTAGCGCCGAAGCAGCCAGCAGAGCCCCAAGGGTAAAGTTTCTCATGAGTTGGTGAAAGAAGAATCGGGTTGAAAAGAGCGGAGACGCAGTCTATTCTTCTTCCGTAATGTGTTGGTACTTGTTAAAAAGCCGGTGGCCCTTAAGCGTGGCCACACCCAGCAAAAAATGTTCGTCGAACACCTTATTCACCCGCACCGGGGCAAACTGGGCCGGTGGGTACAGTTCCGGGTTGAAGGCCAGCTCAATCTGGGCCAGGTTGAGGCGGGCCAGCACCTCCACGTCGAGGTCGGTTCGAAAAAGGCCTTCGGCAATGCCCCGGCGCAGGTTCCGGGTTATCTGGTCAAGGATAAACGTGGTTTTATGGGCCGAAAACAGGGCCCAAGCCGTGGGATAATACTTGCGTAGGTCGTGAAAAATGCTGGGGTGGATGTTGCTGAACTGCTGGTCGGCCCAGGCCGAAATAGTCAGCATCTCCTGCACCGCATCAGCCGCGCTGCTGGCAACCCGGGCGCATTCGCCCTGCGCCTGGCAGAGGTGGGTAGTCATCACGCCCAGCACTATCTCATCCTTGTTGGTGAAGGTTTTATAGAGGGTTTTCTTCGACATGCCCAGGTCGGTGGCTACGTCATCCATGCTCACGCTCCGAACGCCATTGCGCATAAACAGCGCAGCGGCGCGGGTAAGAATACGGTCTTTGGTTTCCATGATTGCTGCGGCAAAGATACGAAGGAAACTTTCGTTGGGTTGAAAGTTTCCAAAGTTTCTTTTGTTTTTCGCCAATCGGCGCCGCCAGCGGGTACGGTGACGAGTTGGGAAAGTGTTTATTTTAAGTTGACCTGAAAAAATATTCGCGACTACCGGTCATTGGGGGTGAGTGGGTTGCAGCAGTAAAGCTAATAAAATTGGCAATAAGAAGCAAGGACTTTTTGCTAAATATTTTGGCTAATTAGCAGTGGCTACCAATGCCTGGGCGCAGGCGATACCTTTGCAACCTCCCCTGTTTTTAGTTAACCCTTATGAAAATCCGCGTTGGCTTCGGCTACGACGTTCACCAGCTGCAGCCCGGCCTGCCATTTTGGCTCGGTGGCATTGAGGTGCCGCACACCCACGGCGCGCTCGGCCACTCCGATGCCGACGTGCTCATTCACGTCATTTGCGACGCGCTGCTCGGCGCCGCTAACCTGCGCGACATCGGCTTCCACTTCCCCGACACCGACCCGCAGTACAAGGGCATCGACAGCAAGAAGCTGCTGGCCCACACCATGCGCCTGCTGCGCAAGCAGGGTTACGAGTTGGGCAACATCGACTCGACCATCTGCCTCGAAAAACCCAAGGTGAACCCGCACATCCCGGCCATGCGCACGGCGCTGGCCCAGGTGATGGGGGTAGGCGAAGAAGATATTTCCATCAAGGCCACCACCACCGAGAAGCTCGGCTTCGTGGGCCGGCAGGAAGGGGTAGCGGCCTATGCTACGGTGCTGATTACGAAGGTTTAACCTGATTTTATGAAATACACTGCCCTGCTGCTGGCCGCCCTGGCCCTACCCCCCGCCGTGCGCGCTCAAGCGCCCGTAAAGGTCAAAACCAAGTTTAAGCCGGGCGCGCCGACCCCGCCGGGCATTCGGCCGCATGGCCCGGTGCCCGCGCCGCCCACCGACTTCGCCGTGCCCTACGCCGACCGCTACATCACGCAGGAACACCTGCGGCGCGACCTTTCCGTGCTGGCTTCGGATGAATACGAGGGCCGCGAAACCGGCACCAAGGGCCAGAAAATGGCCGCCGAGTATATCAGCCAGCAGTTCAAGGACGATAGCCTACAGGCACCCGTAGCGGCCAACGCGGCCAACCCCTACCTCCAAACCTTTGGCCTGGAGCGCAGCGCCTGGCAGCCGGGCGGCACCCTCACGGTGGGCGGCAAGGCCTACGAGTGGCTCAAGGATTTTTACGCCTTCGGCCGCTCGCCTTTCGAGCAGGCCGCCACGGTGCAGCCCGTATTCGTGGGCTACGGCATCGAACAGGGCGACTACTCCGATTACACCAGTGGCAATGTGCAGGGCCAAGACCTCATTATGCTGCTCGGCGAGCCGCGCACGGCCGACGGCAAGTCCATACTCAGCCCCGACGGCAGCCCCACTAAGTGGAGCGTCGACTTCCGGGCCAAGGCCGCGCTGGCGGCGCAGAAGGGGGCGCGCAGCGTCTTCTTCGTGAGCCAGGAGGCCGCCGACAAGTTTGAGAAAACCACTGCCCGGCTGGCCCCGCGCGTGATGCAGCCCACCATTGCCTTCGCCGACCAGCCGGGGGGTAGGGCGCCGGCTTTTTTTGTATCGCCAGCCCTGGGCCTGAAGCTGTTGGGCACTAGCGCCGCCGCGCTGCAGCAATACGCTACGGCCACCGCCACCGCCACTAAGCCGGTGGCCAGCAAGTTCAAGCCCGTCAAGTTCAGCATCAGCGCGCCGCAGCAGCGCAGCACTGTCACCACCGAAAACGTGCTGGGTTTCCTGCCGGGTACTGACCTGAAGGACGAGATTCTGGTGGTGTCGGCGCACTACGACCACCTCGGCATCATTGGCGGCGAGGTCTATAACGGGGCCGACGACGATGGCTCGGGCACGGTGGGTATGCTCAGCATTGCGCAGGCCTTTGCCAGGGCATCGCGCAGTGGGCACGCGCCGCGCCGCAGCATCCTGTTTCTGGCCAACACGGGCGGGGAAAAGGGCCTGCTGGGCTCGGAGTATTACACCGACCACCCGGTGTTTCCGCTGGCCAATACCGTCACGGACCTCAACATCGACATGATTGGCCGCACCGACGCGGCCCACGAGGGCAAGCCCGATTACGTGTACGTGATTGGGAGCGACAAATTATCGTCGCAGCTGCACGCGGCCTTGCAGGAAGCCAATCGCCAGCACGGCAACGTGGACCTCGACTTTCGCTTCAACGACCCGGCCGACCCCAACCGGTTTTACTACCGCTCCGACCACTACAACTTCGCTAAGAAGGGCATTCCGGTGGCGTTCTTTTTCAGCGGCGTGCACCCCGACTACCACGAGGCCAGCGACGAAATCTCGAAGATTGAGTTCAATAAGCTGGAAGCGCGGGCCCGGCTGGTGTTTTTCCTGGCCTGGGACCTGGCCAACCGCGACGCGCGGCCGGTGGTGGATTCGAATAAGCCGTAGTATTTAGCGCGAAGTTTCGCGAAGTGGGGCGCGAAGTTTTGTAAAGCCGCTTTTTATGCACGAGAATGATATTGATGGACACATCCGCACGGCGGCATTTAGGGTGAGCACTGTGCTGGGGCCGGGCTTATTGGAAAACGTATATAAGCTGGCCTTGGCCCACGAGCTGCGCAAAGCCGGCTTGGTGGTAGCTACCGAAGTGGGAGTGCCCGTAGTATATGACGGCTTGCAACTGGATATTGGTTACCGACTCGATATGTTGGTTGGATAGAAGGTTATCATCGAACTGAAATCGGTAGAAGCACTGGCGCCGGTCCATTTCAAGCAGCTTCAAAACTACTTAGGTATCACCGGCTGCAAGCTGGGCTTATTGATTAACTTCAACGTGGTTTCGCTCCGCGAGTACATTCACCGCGTAGTCAACAAGCTCTAAAGAAGCGGCTTTACAAAACTTCGCGCCCCACTTCGCGAAACTTCGCGCTAAAAAGATGACAAAGGCTCAAGACTTCCAGCTCGATGCCGAAACCAAAGCTTTCGACCTCGAGCACCGCCGCAAAATCCGCTTCAACATCGGCAAGTACGACGCGGCCGTGACCGCCGGCCTGCAGCACTACCACGACCACGAGCTGGCCCGCGCCCGCGCCGCCCGCCTCAAAGCGCAGGTGCTGGAAAAGCTCGACGACTACCTGCTGGAGTTTGAAAAGAACTTCACCGCGCGCGGCGGCCGCGTGGTGTGGGCCAACGATGCCCAGGAGGCCCTGGCCGAAATCGGCCGCCTCACCGAAGCCCGCCAGGCGCGCACCGTGGTGAAGGCCAAGAGCATGACGACCGAGGAAATCCACGTCAACCAGTATTTGCAGGGTAGGGGCATTGAGTCGGTCGAGACGGACCTGGGCGAGTACATCGTGCAGCTCAATGGCGAGCGGCCCTACCACATCGTGACGCCCGCCATGCACCTGAGCAAGGCCGACATCAACAACATCTTCGTCAAGCACTTGGGCACTGAAAGCACCGACGACGCGCAGCAGCTCGTGCTCACCGCCCGCCACCTGCTGCGCGACAAGTACACGGCGGCCGAGGTCGGCATCACGGGCGGTAACTTCCTCTTGGCCAAAGAGGGGGGGGTAGCGGTGACGGAGAACGAGGGCAACGCCCGCCTCTCGGCCACGTTTCCGGGCCTGCACATTGCGGTGGTGGGCATCGAAAAAGTGATTCCCCAACTCACCGACCTCGACCTGTTTTGGCCGCTGCTCAGCACCAGCGGCACCGGCCAGCAAGTCACGGTCTACAACACGGTGTACTTTGGCCCGCGCCAGCCCGGTGAGCCCGACGGGCCGGAGGAGATGGTCGTGATTCTGCTCGACAATGGCCGCACCAACCTGCTGGCCCGGCCCGACCGCCGCGAGGCGCTGCGCTGCATCCGCTGCGGGGCCTGCCTCAACGTGTGCCCGGTGTACAAAAACATCGGCGGCCACACCTACGAAACCACTTACTCCGGCCCCATTGGCTCGGTCATCAGCCCGCACCTTTCGGGCCTGAAAGAGCACCAGCACCTGAGCTTCGCCAGCAGCCTGTGCGGGGCCTGCACCAGCGTGTGCCCGGTGCGCATCAACCTGCACAACCTCTTGCTGCTCAATCGCCAGGAAAGCGTGCGCGAAGGCCACAACAACGCCATCGAAAAGGTGGCCATCGGCCTGTGGCGCTGGAGCATGCGCCACCGCTGGGCCCTCGACGTGCTGCCCGGCCGCCTCAAGGACTTCAGCCTCGGCTACCTGCTCGACCAGGCCGGCTGGCGCAAGCGCCGCGAAAGCCTGCAAGTGGCTGACAAGTCGTTTCGGCAGCTGTGGGCAGCGCGGGCATAGCAGCGTTTTAGTAATCAGGCTCGTACAACGGGCCATGTCTCCACTGCTTGAACAAGGATTGCGCGTGCTGGCGGGACTGGCCGGCGGCTGGCTGGTTATCACTACCGTATCGGGGGCCATTCGCTCGTTTGTGCTGCCGCGCAACGAGTCAGTGCGGCTTAACATATTCGTTTTCAGCGGGGTGCGGGCGTTGTTTGACTTCGCGGCGCGCCAGGCCCGCACCTACTCCCAGCGCGACCGCATCCTGGCGCACTACGCCCCAGTGGGACTGGTGGCGCTGCCCATTGGCTGGCTGGCGCTGGTGGGCCTGGGCTACACGGGCATCTACTGGGCGCTGGGGGTCAAGGATTTTACCAGGAGTTACGAGCTGAGCGGCAGCTCGCTGCTCACGCTGGGCACTGCCAAGCAAAGTGGCTTCGTAGTCAACGTATTCAGCTACTCCGAAGCCACGCTGGGGCTGCTGTTGCTCACGCTGCTTATCTCGTATTTGCCCACTATCTACCAGGCATTTTCGCGGCGCGAAATCGTAGTGGCGCAGCTGGAGTTGCGGGCCGGAATGCCGGCTTCGGCCACCGGCCTGCTATGCTGGCTGGGGCACGACAACGATTTCTCGAACGACGACGCGCAGTGGCTGGCCTGGGAGCAGTGGTTTGTGGAGCTGGACGAAAGCCACACGTCGCTGCCGGTGCTGGCCTTTTTTCGCTCGCCGCAGGCCGGCCGCTCGTGGGTGACGGCCGCCGGCCTGATACTCGATGCGGCCAACCTGCTCTTCTCGGCCCTCGACGCGCCCCGCTCGCGCCAGGTAGAGCTGACTTTTGTGGCCGGCTGCCTCTCGCTCAACCGCGTGCACCGCTACTTTGATGACAAGTCAAAAATAGAGCCGGCCGAGCTGCGCAACACCGCCGAGCTAGCTGCCGCCGCGCCCGGCCGCCAGGAATTTGCCGCCACCTGGCAAAGCCTGCGCGCCGCCGGCCTGCCCCTGCGCCCCGATGAGGAAGCCGCCTGGCAGCACTACCACGAGCGCCGCGAGCGCTACCAGCCCGCCCTCCGTTTTTTGAGTGCGCTGCTGATGACGCCAGTCTCCATTCAATAGGCGGCTCAATAGGCGGCCCGGCGGGGGGTAGGCTACTCGTCGGGCAAAATATTGACGTCCTGCACCAGCACCAGCTTTTCGATTTCCCTACCCCGCTTGGTATTGGCCAGGCCGCCGAGGGCAGTTTCCTTGTAGCGGGTTTCCATGCTCTGGCCCACCTCGCCGAGGGCCGCCACGCACTGGTCGACGGGGATAACCGGGTCGACGCCCGCGATGGCAATCTGGGCCGAGGAGAACGCGATGGCCGCCGCCGAGGCGTTGCGCACCACGCAGGGCACCTCCACGAGGCCCGCCACGGGGTCGCACACCAGCCCCAGCATGCACTGAATGGTGATGGCCACGGCCGCGAACGTCTCCGCCACCGAGCCGCCCAGGCAGTACACGATGGCCCCCGCGCCCATTGCCGCCGCCGAGCCGGTTTCGGCCTGGCAACCGCCCACGGCGCCGGCCAGCGAGGCATTTTGCTCAATGATGAGCGCCACCCCCGCCGCCACCAGCAGGCCTTCCAGTATTTTGCGGTCGCTCAGCCCGTGAATGCGCTGGATGGTGGTGAGCACGCCCGGCAAAATACCCGATGCCCCGGCCGTGGGCGCGGCCACCACCCGGCCCATGCACGAGTTCACTTCCTTAGCACCCAGCGCGCTTATTACCAGCTGCTTAAACTCGGGCGAGAGCACCGTGACGGGCGAGGCGGCAATTTTCTTGGCCCCGTTGTTTATCATGCCCGAGCGCGAAGTCATGTTGCCGGTCTGGCCCTCGTGCACGGCGTCGCGCATCACGTCGTAGGCCCGCTGCAAGGTGGGCCAGATGGCTTCCTCCGTGGCGCCCTTCTGCTCAATCTCATAGGCCAGCACGGGTTGGTAGAGCGGCTCGCCGGTGGCCGTGCAGTGCGCCTGCCAGGAGGCAAAATCAGTGAAAAGCAGCGACATGACGGGGTGGGAATGGGGTAGGGGAAAATTAGCGGGATGAAAGATAAAAAAGAACGTCATGCTGAGCCTGTCGAAGCATCTCGCTCAACTCGTTGGATTAGTAACTCAACGGCGCGGGCGAGATGCTTCGCGGGGCTCAGCATAACGTTCTTTTTTACTTCAAAACGACCTTATTGCGCCGCCGGCTCCTTCGTCGTCACCAGCTTGATGCTGGCCGAGTTGATGCATAGGCGCAGGCCGCTGGGCGCCGGGCCATCGGGGAAGGCGTGGCCCTGGTGGGCGTCGCACACGTTGCAGAGCACCTCCACGCGGGTCATGCCGTAGCTGGTGTCTTTCTTGTACTTGATGGCCGCCTCGTCCACGGGCTGCGTGAAGCTGGGCCAGCCGGTGCCGCTCTCAAACTTGGTGCGCGAGTCGTAGAGCGGGGTGCCGCAGCACACGCAGGCGTAGAGGCCGGCCTCGTGGGCCTCGCAGTATTCGCCGGTGAAGGCGCGCTCGGTGCCATGCTCGCGCGTGACGTGGTACTGCTCGGCGGTGAGCTCTTTTTTCCACTCGGCATCGGTCTTTTCAACGCGGCGGGGGGGGGTAGGGGCGCCGTGGTTGGCCAGGCGGATAACGTCGTTCCAGGTTTGCATAAAATCAGTTGCTATGGGTTGGTGTAGGTAAAACGTATGGCGCCGCGTAGAGTTCAGGCTAGCGCGCTAAGCCCATTCTTGCAACAGCGCCAGGCCCGCCGGCCAGTCGCCGTGGCCGCTGGCGGTATTGATGTGGCCAGCCGGGCCGATGTTCACCAATTCACTGCCCCAAGCCTCGGCAAACTGCCGGGCGCGGGCCGGGCTCACCCACGGGTCGTTGGTGCTCGTCACCACTTTGCTCGGAAACGGCAGCCGCTGCAACGGCATCGGCCCGAAGCCCGTGGTGGGGAAGGCGGCGTAGTGCGCCGTCTCCACGTCGCTGGGCGCCACCAGCAGCGCCCCTTTGAGGCGGTGGCCGTAGGTAGTGGCCCAGTGCGCCACCGTCACGCAGCCCAGGCTGTGGGCGATGAGCACCACTTGGCTGAGGTCTTCGCCGGCCAGGGCCTGCTCGATTGTTTCGACCCACTCGGCGCGGTCGGGGGCGTCCCATTCGCGCTGCTGAATGCGGGTGAAAGCGGGGTTCTGGTGCTCAAAATAAGTTTGCCAGTGCTCGGGGCCCGAGCTGCCCAGGCCGGGCACAATAAAAAAGTGGGTGGTTCTTTGCATGGCCGAAAATAGCCCGCGCACCGCTTTCCGCGTAAAATTCTTCCCCATGAAACTCCTTTCCGCCGCCCAAATCCGCGCGCTCGACCAGGCCACCATCGCCGAGCAGCGCACCACCTCCACGGCCCTCATGGAGCGCGCCGCCACGGCCCTGGCCGGCTGGCTCTGCCAGCACTTCACCCCGGCCGAGGCGGGCGAAATCCTGCTGCTGTGCGGCCCCGGCAACAACGGCGGCGACGGCCTGGCCCTGGCGCGCCTGCTCTACGGGGCCGGCTACGCCGTGCGCCTGGGCCTGCTGCCCGCCCCAAAATATTCCGACGACTACGAGTACAACCACCACGTGCTGCCCAAGGTCATCCCGATAATCGAGCTAAGCGCCGAGTCCCTACCCCCCATCCTGCCCGGCACGCTGGTGGTCGATGCCCTGTTTGGCACCGGCCTCAGCCGGTCGCTCACGGGCGTGGCCGCCGCCGTGGTCCGGCACCTCAACGACAGCCCGGCCCGCGTGGTGGCCGTGGACTTGCCCAGCGGCCTGCTGGCCGACGCGCCGCAGCCCGACCCGGCCGCGCCGGTGGTGCGGGCCGCGCACACCATCAGCTTCGGGCTGGCCAAGCTGGCGTTTCTGCTGCCGCAAAACGCGGAGTTCGTGGGCGAGTGGCACGTGGTGGATATTGGCCTGAGCCCCGATTTTATCGCCCAGGCCGCTACGCCCTGGCACCTGACCCGGCTGCCGGGGGTAGGCGGCTTCGACGCGGCCCTGGCCGCGCCCGTGCCCGATGTGACATTGCCCAGGCGCGGCAAGTTTGCCTACAAAAACACCTTTGGCCACGCGCTGCTGCTGGCCGGCAGCCGGGGCAAGGTGGGCGCGGCCGTGCTGGCGGCGGGCTCGTGCCTGCGCGGGGGGGTAGGGCTGCTGACGGTGGCCGTGCCCGGCTGCGGCTACGACATCATCCAGACCACCCGGCCCGAGGCCATGTGCCTGCCCGACCCCCAGGTCGACTTCATCAGTGAGCTACCCGAACTAAAAGACTACCAAGCCATTGGCATGGGCCCCGGCCTGGGCCAGGCCGGGGCCAGCCGCGCCGTGCTGGAGCAGCTCTTGCGCGAGGCGAGGGTGCCGCTCGTGCTCGATGCCGACGCCCTCAACCTGCTGGGCGCGCACCGCGAGCTGCTCGAGTTGCTACCCCCCGGCACCGTGCTCACGCCCCACCTGGGCGAGTTTGCGCGCCTCACCGAGAAGACCAAAGACGACTACTATCGCCTCGATTTGCTGCGCGCATTTGCGCAAAAATATCAGTGCGTCGTCATCCTGAAAGGGGCCTACACCGCCGTGGCCGCGCCCGATGGGCAGGTCTATTTCAACACCACCGGCAACCCCGGCATGGGCACCGGCGGCAGCGGCGACGTGCTCACCGGCCTCGCGCTGGCCCTGCGCGCCGACCAGCGCCTCGACGCCCTCACGGCCGCCCGCCTCGCCGTGCTGGCCCACGGCCACGCCGGCGACCTGGCCGCCGCCGCCACCGGCGAGGCCGGCCTCCTTGCCGAGGATTTGGTGACCTACCTCGGCCCGGCGCTGCGGGCCCTCACGCGCTAAGCGCTTAGTGCCAGGGTAATACGTAGCTGGCCAGCACTTGCCCGCTCAGGCTGTGGGCGTCGGGATAGCCGTAGTTGCTGGATAAGCCATCGCGCGACTGGCTGCCAAAGGTGTCGGTGTAGCGCAGCTCGATGCCCGCGCCGCAGCGCCAGCGGTAGCCCACGGCCGCCACGGCCGAAAACTCCCAGCGCTGGCGGTAGCGCAGGTCAGTATTTACGTTTTCGACAATATTCGGCGAAGTCCCGGTTACCGGGGAATAGTCGTGGTAGCGAAATACCCTGCGTTCGTGCACCAAGTAGCCCACCTGCGGCCCCACCGCCGCAAAAAAGCCGCCGTGCGCGAAGCCCAGCAGCAGCGGCAGCTTGAGGTAGTCGGAGCGGAAGCTGGCCGTGTAATCAGTAGCCGGGTGGGCCAGCCGGTAGCCTTGCTGGCTATACAGCAATTCGGGCTGCAAAAACCAGCGCTGCGCGGTGCCCAGCGGCACCGTGGCAAACACCCCGCCTATCCCCCCCACCAAGGGTGAAACTGCGGGGTCGCCGCTGGTGCCGGGCCCCACAATGTTGGAGAGGGTAGCCCCGGCCTTGAGGCCAAACCGGACGGGCTGCCCGGCCTGGCCGTGGCCGCGCAGTGGGGCAGCCAGCACCCCAAGCGTCAGAAGTATAAGTGGCTTCATTTGCTTATCACAATAAAAGAGGCGCATAATAGAAAGAGCGGCCTTGCTGCCTGGTGGTTGCAAGTGGCCATAGAGGAGCAAGGCCGCGCCAGGGGGTAGGGCGCCGCCAGAGGGGCCACGTCGAGCCGGAAAGCGCCCGGTGGGCGACTACTGAAGCCCTGAAAGTCAGTGGATTACTGCATAGTAAGGTGCTTGCGCAGCGGCGCCGGGCCCGCTCAGTATTTCCTGCTGACCCGTACGTACACGCGGCGGCTTTGGGTGCGGCCGGCTGGAAGGGCGGTGCGCGTGGGGGCCGGCCCGTAGCCCTCGGCGGCGACGCGGCCGGGGGCAATGCGGTAGCTAAGAAGCTGCCGGCGCGCCGCGTTGGCACAGTCGGCACTGACTACCAGGTTCTTGTCAGCGCTGCGCTGGTCGTCGGTGTAGCCGCCGAGCTTAACGACGGCGTGGGGGAAGGCCTTGAGAATAGCCGCCAGGTTCTGGAGCTGCACCAGCGACTCGCGCGTGAGCGTGGCCTGCCCCGGCCGGAAGTACACCTGGTCGAGCAGCAGCCAGCCCTGCGTTTTGTCGAGGCTCACCGTCTGGGTAGGGTCCTGGAGAAAATGATAGAGCCGGGCCTCGGCCGAATTGTTGCTCACGCGCAGCCGGGCGCCACCCGCGAGCGGCAGGGTAGCGCGGCCCGCGATGTAGGCCAGGTGGCTGTCGCGTAGCTCGGGGCGGTCAGTAAGCCCGGCCGTAGCCGTAGAGTCGGCCCGTTTGGCGGGGGTAGGCGCGGCCCCTTGCGGCGGCTTCGCGGCACCCCGCAGCAGGTAAAGCTGCCCGGCGGCTACCCCGAGCACTACCACCAGCAGCAGCCCCAGCAGCCACGGCCAGCGGCGGCCAGCAGCTGGGGCGGGCGGTGCCAGCGGCGGCACCGGGCGCGGGGCCGCCGATACCGGGGGCAATTGCGACGTCGGCGCTGGCGCTGAAATGGGCGGGGCCGGCGGCATGGGCGCTGGGGTGGCTGGCGTCGGCATGGGCGGGGCCGGCGGCACTGGCTGGGCTGGTGCGGGGGGGCGAAAGGCCGGGGCCGCCGCCGCGCCAGCGGGCCGGCCGAGTAGGCGCTGGCCAATGCCCTCGGGCAGGCTGGCCAGCGCGCTCACGATGGGCCCGCCCTGGCTGGCCAGGTAATCGGCCAGGCCGCGCGCATCGAGGGTGTGCTGCACCGCGTAGCGGCCCAGCAGGCCCAGGCCCACGGGCACCACCAGGCCCAGGAGCTGGGGTACGGTAGCGGCCTGCACCCCAGCTTGCTGGCTGATGTATGCTGCCACAGCATCATAGTCCGGTCCCAACACCGTGCGTACCAGCCCGGGGCCGGGGCCGGGCAGGCCGCCCTCACTGGCGGGGAGCCCACCCGCTGGCCCGCTCACCTCCCCGAGTAGCCCACCAAAGTCGCCCAGCGGGTCGCGGCGGTGCACCCGGTACACGCGGGCAAATAAATCGGCCACGCCGCCGGGCTGCTGCGCGCGCGCCAGCAGAGCGCCCAGCGCCACCGGCACCACCCCCCGCAACGCCGTGCTCACGCTGCTCTCGCTCTCGCCGAAAGCCGTGCTAATCTGCCGCACGGTGCTGCCAATGAAATAGTTACGCGTAAGCTCAAGCAAATCAGGGCTCATGGAAAAGGCAAAGGGAATGAGGCGTCGGTAGAATTACGTAGCTGCTTGACTAACAGCCGGGTTTGCCGGGTTTTTCGTGGTCTTCCGCAAAATGCCAAATAATCGTGCCTAAATACCAGCCGGGCTGGGGTGCGGCCGCGCCCAGCGGCTTTGGCGGCGCGAGGGGGGGTAGGGCAGCGGGCCCCCCGCCAAACGCCCGCGCCGCCCCCCAGCCGCTGCCCAATCTCGGGCAAAAACGTATGCCAAACCGCGCGCGCCGCAGCAGATGGGACAGAAGTTTCGCTGGCTCAGTACACCGGGCACGATGCCCAACCCGGTTCCGCCCACCAAAATAGTGGAGCAGCCGGCCCGGCGCGGCCAGTCAAAGCACGAAGTACGCCGCCGCCTGCACCAGCAATACGCCGTCGGTGAGCAGAGCAAAAAAGTAGTCGCCCCGTGCCTCCTGAGCCGCCAGGATGACGGCCGCCGCCGCCCCGGCGGGTAGCAGCACCGCCAGCGGCGCGGCCCCGCGGCCCAGGCCCAGCGCCACCGCGCCCGCCACAAATCCCAGGGCCACGGCCTTGGCCCCGCCTATGCCCAGCAGCGTGGGGAAAGTGCGCAGGCCCGCCAGCTGGTCGCGGCTGTAGTCACGAATGTCGAACACAATGGCCAGGGCCGTGACCAGGCAAAAGCGCTTGGCCAGCAGCCCCTGCACCGCCGCCACGGGCTGGTGCAGCGCCAGCGCGGGCAGGCCGCCGGTCACGGCCGTCCACACCCCCGCAATCAGAAACACCTTCAGCAACGGCACCTCCCGGATGGCGCGCCAGCGGCCCCGCCACGGCAGCAGCGGCCACGAGTAGCCAATGGCCAGCGCCGCCAGCGGCAGCAGAACGGGGAGAAAATGCAGCCAGCCATCGGCCAGCAGCAGGTAGGCGCCCACCAGGGCCGCCGCCCCGGCCAGCCCCAGCATGGCCGGCCGGTGGCGCTGCTGCCAGGCCTTGCGCCCCGAAGTGCCCGGCGGCTGCCGGTGCTTGAAGGGCAGCGCCGCATCGAGGTTGTAGGTGAGCAGCGTGGCCGCGAATACCAGCACCACCACGTGCAGGCCCGCCGCGCCGCCCAGCCCCGGCCACTGGCGCAGGGTAGCGGCCGTGTGGGCCGCGGCGGCCGCCGCCAGCCAGGCGCTGCTGTAGAGCAGCGCATCGAGCAGGCGCAGGGGTAGGGCGCGGCGGGCGGCGGGCATTCAGCAGGGAAGAGGGAAAGTAATAACTCAAAAGAACGTCATGCTGAGCAAAGCGAAGCATCTCTACCGCACCATTGGAGGAAATG
>CAZZWL010000015.1:25911-27181 GCA_964657755.1 uncultured Rhodanobacter sp. | reverse complement strand
TTCGCTTTGCTCAGCATGACGTTCTGAGGTAGGCCCAGCTGGGGGGTAGGCCCCAGCAGCCTACTGCTTGGCGCGGTCGCCGTAGGTGTCTTCGTAGAGCTTGATGCTGGCGTCGATAATGCGGTAGGCATCTTCGCGGCCCAGAAACTGCTTCACTATCACCTGCTTCTTTTCCAGGGCTTTGTAGTCTTCGAAAAAGCGCTGCATCTCCAGCATCATGTAGGGGGGTAGGTCGGCTAGCTCGTTGTAGTGGTTCACCGACACGTCGTGGGCGGCCACGGCAATGATTTTATCATCCTCCTCGTCCTGGTCCAGCATCTGCATCACGCCGATAACCTTGGCCTCGACCAGGCACATGTGCGGAATATCCACCGAGCACAGCACCAGAATATCGAGCGGGTCGTGGTCGTCGCAGTACGTCTGCGGAATGAAGCCGTAGGCGGCGGGGTAGTGCACGGCCGAAAACAGCACGCGGTCGAGCATGAGCATGCCGCTTTCCTTGTCCAGCTCGTATTTGCCTTTGCTGCCTTTCGGAATTTCAATGACGCCGGTAACGGTGGTGGGAAGGTTTTTGCCGCGCGAGACGTCGTGCCAGGGGTTGAATTGAGCCACTTGGAAGGAGGAGTGAAGAGTAAATAATAGAAACTACGTTACGCAAAAATGCAAAAAATCGCCGAACGGCTAGCGTAATACCTCCAGCAAAGGGGTGCCGCTGCACCCGCTGGGCTCCTGAATGTGCAAGTACCGGGCCACCGTGGGCGCGATATCCACGATTTTGACTTCCTCGGCCGACTCGCCGTGGCGCACGTGCCAGCCCCACCACAGCAGCGGCACGTGGGTGTCGTAGGCCCACGACACGCCGTGCGTGGTGCCCTTCACCACGGGGTAGGCGTAGGCTTCGAGCCAGCCCGGCGACATCACAAACAGCACGTCGCCCGAGCGCGGGGCGTAAAAGCCGTTGGCCTGGTACATGCTCAGGCCCACCGGCCAGGCGTTGCGCTGCAAGTCGGTGGCCGAAATGGCCTGCGCGATGTGCGGCTGCTGGCGCAGCATCTCGGCCACCTCGTTCTGCACCTTGGCCAGCTCCAGCTTTTTCTCCAGCAGCAAGGGCCGGTTGAGGTAAACCTGCTGATTCTCAAAGTCTAGTATCCACTTGCCGGGGCCGTGGGCGCGCACAAGGGCGCGCTGCACCGAGTCGCGCATGGGGGCGGTGCCCAGGCCACCGCCCGGCAGGCGGTGCGCCTCCAAAAAGCCGGCGGCCTGGTCGGCG
>CAZZWL010000015.1:0-25901 GCA_964657755.1 uncultured Rhodanobacter sp. | reverse complement strand
AGAAATACGAGCGCCTCGCCCTTGCCCACTTGCTTGTCAAGGGCGTCGAGCAGGCGGGCCAGGTCGCGGTCGAGGCGCAGGTAAGTGTCTTCGGTTTCGATGGCGGTGGTGCCAAACTGGTGCCCCACGTAGTCGGTGCTGCTGAAGCTGAGGGCCAGAAAATCGGTCTGGCCGCGCTGGCCCAGCTGCTCCTGGCGCAGGGTTTCGAGGGCAAAATCGGCGGTGAGCGAGTTGCCGAAGGGCGTGGAGCGGATGAGGTCGAGGTTGCGGGTGGGCGCGGCGGGCTGCTTCTCGCCCGACGACTTCTCGTTGGCCTTCACGGCGGCGGGGGGGGTAGCGCTCAGCGCGGGCAGGTCGTGCGGGAAAACCGGCTTAGCCTCGCCCTTGAAGGCCGCTTCCCAGGGCACATCGTCGGGCGTGCTTTCGGTGTACTGCCCAATGGGCAGCAGTGTGTTCCAGGGCTGGCTGAGGTACTCGGCGGCGTGGCCGGCCCCGTTGAATTTAGTTACCCAATCGGGCAGCGCTTGGGTATAAAACGTGCTCGTGATGAAGCCCCCGTTCGAGCCGTCGTACCAATACGCGGCGTTGGCGGCGTGGCCGGCGGGCAGGATGCTGCCCCGGTCCTTGATGCACACGCCAATGACCTTGCTCTGAAAATTGGTGGCCAGCCGCAGCTCGTCGGTGATGGTAGTGGCCAGGTTGTGGCGCGGCGACATCTGGCCGGCCGCCGCCGTGCCGCCCACCGCCTGCACGGTGGGGTCGTCGGTCACGTAGGTAACGTGGCCGGTTTCGCGCTCAAACCAGTTGTTGCCCACAATGCCGTGGGTGGAGGGGGTAGTGCCGGTGTAGATGCTGGTGTGGCCCGGCCCGGTGTAGGTGGGCACGTAGTTGTAGTGGCAGCTTTCGTAGCTAAAGCCCTCACCCAGCAGCCGCTTAAAGCCGCCGCTGCCAAATTTGTCCCAGTAGCGGTAGAGGTAGTCGTAGCGCATCTGGTCGACCACGATGCCCACCACCAGCTTGGGGCGGGGTAGGGCCGCGCCCTTTTTCTGCGCCAGCGCCGGCAGGGCCAGCAGCAGCAGCAATCCAAGTTTTTTCATGCAAAAGCGGATAAAAACAGTTCGCAAAGATACCCGGTGGCTGGTGGGCCGTACAGCGGCGCACGTTTCCCTTGTGTTACCTGACTATGCCCAACCTCCAAGCGCTCATTTTTGACATGGACGGCGTGCTCGTCGACAACACGGCCGTGCAGGCCCGCGCCTTTCAGCTGCTCTTCCGCGACCTGGGCCTGACCACCAATGCCCGCCGCCTGCTGGGCCGCCTCAACGGCATGCCCGCCACCGCGATTTTGCAGCGCGTGTTTCACCACGAAGTGCCCGAGAAGCAGCTCAAAGAGTACGCCGCCCAGCGCGAATTTCTCTACCGCACCCTGTACTGGAAGCAGCGCCGGCCGCTGGCCGGCCTGGTCGAGTTTCTGACCGCCGCCCGCGCCGCCGGCCTCCAGATTGGCCTTGGCACCGGCTCGGGCGGCCCTACCCTCGCCTACATCCTCGACCACCTCGACCTGCGCCGCCACTTCGACGTGGTGGTGGGCGAAGACGACGTGCGCCAGGGCAAGCCCCACGCCGACACCTACGCCGTGGTGGCCCGCCAGCTGGGCCTACCCCCCGAAAATTGCCTGGTATTCGAGGATGCCATCCTGGGCGAGCAGGCTGCCTACCGCGCCAACATGCGCTGCGTGGCCGTGCTCACTACCCTGAAGGCGAAGGATTTTCAGGCGCCGCTGGCCACTATCCACGACTTCACGAAGGTGACGCCGGCCGGGCTGCAAGCCTTATTTGGTCAGGCTGGTCCGGTGCCCCGGCCTGGCCAGCGGCTCGTGTAGCTACCACTTGGCGGGCTCGGCTACGGGCTGCGTGGGCGGAAAGTTGCGCCAGAAAAAGCGTTCCTTGTAGAGCGCGGCCGTGTAGCCTTCGCCTTGCAAAATACCCCCGATGTACTGCCAGGTTTGCCACAGGTTCAGGATGATGCACCCGGTTACCAGTGCCCGCACGGCCACGCCGCTTAGGGCGCGGGGGCGCAGCACCGCCGCCAGCAGGGCGGCCAGCGACAGGGCCAGCAGCGGGTAAATACTAACGAGCGGGCGGGTGCTGAACGTCCAGCCGTAGTTCCACTGCCGCCAGCTGAAGGTAACGTACAGCAGCACGGGCAGCAGCAGCAGGGTAGTAGGCAGGGCGGCCGGCACGTAGCGCCGCAGCCGGGGCAGGCCGGCCACCAGGGTCACCGCCGCCAGCGGGGTGTAGAGAAACCAGCCTTTCTCTACGCTAACCAGGCCATCGAGCACGTGCGGATGGCGAAACGTGAAGACCTCGGTTTGGTAGCCGTCGAGAAACCACTGCCCGCTGACGGCGTGCCAGAAAAAAAACTGGGCGCTGACGACCGCCAGCCCCAGGCCGGCCGCCAGCGCCAACTGGCCGAGGTAGCGGCCCCACAGGGCCGGCCGCTGCCGCCAAGCCGCCGCGCTGCTCAGCCCCCAGGTAAGCGGCACCAGCACGTAAAGCGCCTCCACAAACCGGCAGAGGGTAGCCAGGCCCAGAAACAGGCCAATGCCCGCCGCCCAGCGGCGGCGCGGCGCCTCGTACCAGCGGGCCGTGCAGTACAGCAGCGCGGCTTGCCACAAAAACAGCACCGCGTGCGAAAGCGCCGCTTCGTAGCTGGCATACACGAAAAAATTGGTGCCCAGGGCAATGCCCGCGAGCGTCCAGGCCGTTACCTGGTCGCTATAGTAGCGGCGCAGCAGCTTGCGCAGCACCCACAGCCCGAGGATGCCGTAGAGCAGCCCGGCTAGCATAATGGCCTGCTGGTAGGGCCGCGAATTGCCATTGGGTGGGTCGCCGTGCAGGCGCGCAAACAGGTGCGCGCCCCCAAAAAACGGCAACTCGCCCACGGCCACCCCCAGCGGGTACTTGGTGGCCGAGCGGCCGTTGGGCAGCTGGTGAATGCCGAGTGAGGCCACCGAGTGGTCGCGGTTGGCGGGCCAGCGCTGCTGCACCAGCTTGCCCAGCGAATCGACCCGGCCGGGGTCGCCGTACAAAAAAGTGGCCGGCAAGTAGCAGTAGTACCCGCCCTGGTCGAAGTCAAATACTTCGAGGCCATCCCAGCGGCGGTCCTGAAACTGGGCCAGAATGAGCAGCGCGGCCGCAAACCAAAAAACGAGGCGCGATTTCATGCGGGCTTTAAGCCGCCGGTGCCTTCGCCGGCGCCTCCATGTAGGTGCCGCAGACCTGGCAGGTGCGCAGGTCGTCGTTGGCCCAGAAGCGGTCCAGGATGGGGGGTAGCTGGGCCACGATGTCGGTAATCTCGGCGTACTCCTCGTGGAGCTTGTGGCCGCAGTTTTCGCAGTACCACTGGAAGCCGTCGAGCTCGCCGGCGGTGCGGTAGCGCTCCAGCACCAGGCCGATGGTGCCGGCCGGGCGGCGCGGCGAGTGCGGCACGCCGGCGGGCAGCAAGAACATCTCGCCCGGCCCGATGACGATGTCCACCGGCTGGCCATCCTCGATAATCTTGACGGTCATCGTGCCTTCCTGCTGAAAGAACAGCTCCTCGCCCTCGTCCACGTGGTAGTCTTTGCGAGCGTTGGGGCCGCCCACCACCATCACGATGAAGTCCTTGTTGTCCTTGTACACCTGCTGGTTGCCCACGGGCGGCTTGAGCAGGTGGCGGTGGTCGGCAATCCACTGCTGAAAATGGAAGGGGCGGGCGATGGGCATGGCAATACGCAAAAGGGTGAGGCGGCAAAGCTAGCTACTGCGGCCGGGCTACTTTTGTTGGGGCCGGGCGGCAAGCGCGCGGCCCGCTGCCGCATGCTCCCTACCCCCCCTCTTGCCGCCAACAGCCTGCGCGGGCGCGGCCTGCTGCTGGCCGCGCTGGCCTACGCGGCGCTGTTTGCCTGGTATTCGTGGCCGCTGGGCCGCGAGTGGAGCACCGCCTTCGTGGGCCGGCCGCACCACGATGCCAACCAGTACATCTGGAACGCCTGGAATTTTCGGCGCCAGGTGGCGGCCGGGCACAACCCGTTTTTTACGCCCCTGCTGCTCTACCCCCAGGGCACGGGCCTGTGGCTGCACACCTACACGCCGGTGCTGGGCCTGCTGAACGTGGCGCTGCGCCAGGAGTTTTGGGCCGTGAACGGGGGGCTGCTGCTGAGCTTCGTGCTGAGTGGGGTGGGGGCGGCGCGGCTGGCGGGGCGCTGGGTGCGGCAGCCGCTGCTGGCCGCGCTGGTGGGCTTCGTGTTCGCGTTCTCGCCCTACAAGCTGGCGCACTGGCCCGAGCACTACCACCTGCTGCTCACGGCCACAGTGCCGTTTTACCTCCTGGCTTTTCTGGATGGGCTGGCCTTCGAGCCGGGCCGCTGGCGGCCGCGGGTGCGCCGCGGGCGGCAGGTGGCCTGGGCGGGGCTGCTCTTGCTAATTACCTTGTTTAGTGATTATTACACGCTGGCGGGCCTGGTGTATTTCTCGGTGGGCTACGCGGCGTGGTGGGGCCTGCGGCTGGGCGAAATCAACTGGCGCACGTGGCGGCCGTGGGCGGGGGTAGGCGTGGTTCTCGTGCTCGGCCACTTCCTCTCGCGGGGCCTGGCGCTGCTGGGGCTCGACGACAAGGCCGGCCTGTGGTGGGGCGGCGACCTGGCCGGCTACCTCGTGCCGCCCCTCGGCAACCGCTGGCTGGCCACCGCCGCCACCGAGGCGCTCTGGCGCAGCCCGCGCTTTCACAACCCCGGCTCGGTCGAGAACGTGACGTTTCTGGGCTACTTGCTGCCGCTGCTGGCGCTGGGCCTGGCCCTCGGGGCCGGGCGGCGGCGTGTGCAGCCGGGGCTGGATACTTTGCCAACCGCCGGCGTGCCCGCCGAAACGCGGCCCTTCGCCGCGCTGGCGCTGTTGTTCTTCCTGCTCACCATGCCCGAGCTGCGCTGGCTGGGCCACGATTTGCTGCGCCTGCCCACCAGCCTGGTGCATTTCGTGCCGTTTCTGAACAACATTCGCTGCCCCACGCGGCTGGTGCTGCTGCTGTCGCTGCTGCTGCCGCTGGTGGTTTTTATTCGGCTCGATGGCGGGCTGCGGCGCGGGCCGGCCGGGCGCGGCTGGCTGGTGGCCGGGGGGGTAGGGCTGCTGCTGCTCATCGAGTTTCAGCCCGCGGCCTACCCCCTCATTCGGGCCGCCGACGTGCCGCTGGCCTACCGGGTGGCCGCCGCCCAGCCCGGCCCGGTGCTGTTTCCGCTGCCCTTCGGCCTGCTCGATGGCTACCGCGAAATCGGCCGCATGGACCCCGCCGAACTGTTCTACCAAACCCAGCACGGCAAGGCGCTGCCGGGCGCCTACATCTCGCGGGTGCCGGCCGCTACCTTCGCCGCTTTTGGCCGCGAGCCGGTGCTGCGCGCGCTGCTGCTGGCCCAGCAGCACCCCGATTCGCTGGCGCTGCTACCCCCCCTGGCACCCGCGCAGGTGCGGGCGTTTTGGGCGCGCTACCGGGGGGCGGTGTTCGTGGTGCACCCCGAGCTGCGGGGGCAGCCGGCGCACCAGCTGCTGCGCACGCTGCTGCCCGCGGGCTACCGCGAGCAGGTGGTGCAGGGCTACGTGGTGGTGCGGCCGTAGGCGCGCGCTGGCGCGGTGGGCCGCGTGGTGGCGGCTGGCTAGGGGGCTGCTATTCGGGCGCCGGGTGGTCGTTGGCAGCTGCCCGGCCGTATGAGGGGCGAAACCGGGTAGCCAGCCTGGCTAAGCGTCCGCCCGCGCGGGGGCGCGTCCCTACCCCCTTATATTACGCTCAACTACATGATACTTAGTTCTTATAACGCCCTGGTGGGCGGCAGCACCCAGGGCATTGGCCGAGCCATTGCCGAAGCTTTGGCCACCGAAGGCGCCACCGTGACCCTGCTGGCCCGCGACGAAAGCCGGCTGCGCGAGGTGGCCGCCGCCCTGCCTACCCCCAACGGCCAGCGCCACCGGTTTCTGGTGGCCGACTTCGCCGACCCGGCCCGGCTGGCGGGGGTACTGGCCGGCCACCTGGCCCTGCACCCGGCCGGCTTCCAGATACTCGTGAACAACACCGGCGGGCCGCCGGCCGGGCCGCTGCTGGCCGCGCCGGTGGCGGCGTTTGAGGCGGCCTTTCGGCAGCACGTGGTGTGCAACCAGCTGCTGGCGCAGGCGCTGGTGCCGGCCATGAAAGTGGGTGGCTACGGGCGCATCATCAACATTATCAGCACGTCGGTGAAAGTGCCGCTGCCCGGCCTGGGCGTGAGCAACACCATCCGGGGCGCGGTGGCCAGCTGGGCCAAAACGCTGGCTAGCGAGGTGGCCGGCCAGGGCATCACGGTCAATAATATCTTGCCCGGCGCCACCCTCACGCAGCGCCACCAGGCGCTCATCGACAAGAAAATGGCCGACACCGGCCAGAGCCAGGCCGAGGTAGAAGCCGCCATGCTCCGGCAGATTCCGGCCGGCCGCTTCGGCCAGCCCAGCGAGCTGGCCGCGGCCGTAGCCTTCTTGGCCTCGCCGGCCGCGGGCTACATCACCGGCACCAGCCTGCCCGTGGATGGTGGCCGCACCGGCAGTTTGTGAGGGGGTGAAATGGTGAGTATGAGATTCTTTTGCTCACTGCTTTTTCACCGGCTCCATCCCGGCTGCTTCTACGCCCTCAGTAAAGTAGGTGGTGCGGTGCTGCATGAAGCGCTACTCAATGGGGGGGAGGCTGGGAACCGTGTTAGCCGCTGGGCTACCAGGTAGCATTTACTTTGCGGCGGCGCAACACGGCGGCTGGCTGCTCCGCCAACACTACAAAATCGGCTCGCAGCGCTGCCCGCTCGGGAAGCCGCTGGTAAGCAGTTGGTGACATCACAACGTAGTTTAGGCTATCGCCCACCATTTTGCGCAGCAGGTCCGCGCCGTGCAAGGAGGATAGGTCCGGCTGCCAGGTTAGGCCCCGTCGGTCAAAGTACACCAGTGCCAGGTTGGGTGCCGGGTCGTCGAGGACCAAGATGCGGGCCGTAGTGGGCACTTGCAGTTGCCGCAGCAGGCTGGCCCCACCGCGCATCCAGGCATGGGTATAAAATTGACTAAAGGGTAGATAATCATCGCTGAAACGCCGCTGCAGGCGTCGGTAGCCACTGCTGAGCAGATACACCGTCAGCAGTCCCAGCCCAACTGTACCAAGCAACCGCCTCCTGCCCTGCGCCGGCCCAAATTCGAGCAGTGCCAGCAGCAGCAGCAGCACCGCCGGCGGCGCAAACGAGCAAATCATATAGTAGTCGTGCACATCGAGCTGTGCGCCCAGCAGCTTATAGAATAGATACGCCAAGGGCAGCGACGCAGCCATTAGCAGCAGCAAGGGCAGCCGGGGCCGGCGCAGGTAGCGCCGCAGCCGCCACAGCACAAGGCCAGCGCAGCCTATCAGCATCACGTACATCGTCTTGGTGGCGTATTCCGCCAGCCAGTCGCGCCGAAGGTTTAGCCACACTTGGTGGTATTCGGTCGGGGTTGAGATGGGGCGGATAGTAGCTAGAAACTGCTCCGAAGCATACGCGGCGTTCAGGGTCTGATTATGCCGTGTAAACAGAGCCAGCGTGCCAACGGCGGCCACCACTGCTGCCAGTAGTAACTGGCGCTGCCGCAAAGTAAACAGCGTGGGTTCCTGGCAGGCCCATAGAATCGTGATGCCCACCACGGCCGCTAAGTACAGCGCAGTCGTGGTTTTGATGAGGCTGGCCAGCGTTAGCATCGCAATGGCGAGCAGCAGGCTGCGAAAGTGTTGGCTATCAAAAAAGCGCAGCCAGTAGTAGTAGCCCACAAAACTCAGGCTCAGGCTCACGGGGTCGGGCTGGAAAGTGCCCGCGTAGAAGGCATAGGTGGGCGCGCTCAGCATAAAAGCGCCTGGTACCAAGCCCGCCACAAAATTGCCGGTGCGCTCATACACCAGCCGAAACAGATACCAAAAACCAACAACGGCCACCGCCACGTCGAGCAGCCGAAATAGCGTAGGAATGGCGCCGCGCCCAAAAAGTACCCCGCCCAGGGCCGCCAGGTATGCCTGAAGCGGAAACTCTACTCCCGTTATGCCATCAATGGAGACGAAGGAGGAAGTGCGCGGGCGCCAAAAATCGAGGCCAAAATCGTAAAAATTCAGCGCCAGCGATAGACGGTCGGCCTGCGCCCAGGCGTGCAGCCCTTCGGGTAGGTGAGAGAGGTAGGGGCCGTAAAATAAAAGTGCCAGCCCGGCAAAGAGCCCAAGTGCGGCCCACCGGGGGGGGTAGGCGCGCAGGGTAGCCACAAGATTGGAAGAAGCCATACATGCTGCCCGGCGGCACCGGGCCCGGAAGCCAAAAGCTACCGAACGGCTGAAACCGTTAAGTCATCCAAATAAATAGGCTGTGGGGCATTGGTGCGCCACAAGTAGATGTTGAGTAGCGTGTTAGTGGTGGCGGCGGCGGGTACCTCAACGACTTGGCTCACCTTAGTCCACTCGCCGTACTTGGCCCCAGCTTTCACCAAGTCAAACCCGTTCCATCTTAGGGGCTTGGCGCCCGGCTCGGCAAGCGTAACAACGAGCACTGCATTGCTGCTGGGGTTGGGTACCCATACCCAGGCCTCAACCTGGAGCTTGGTAACGCGCACGTCGGACAGCTGCCCCAGCGACTTAGTGTAGCCAATGCTAAATTCCGTGTTACTGTCCACTTTGATGGAGTAAGCGCCCGAGTGCGCCTTTTCGCGCGTGAGGGAGGGAGGGGGCGTCACGCCTAGCCAGCCAGCCAGGCTATCGAAGTCGTTGTGCATCAACGTGTCACTTCCTGTTGACTCTGGCTGGGTGGTGCAGCCTAACAGCAGCAGGCTAGCCATAGCCAGCCCGGCAAAGCCGCGCAAAAAACGTTGTAAGAAACAGGTAAGCATAACCAAGGGAAGGGAGAAGTAAGAAAAGGGAGTACGCGGTGGCCGCTAATGCAAGTCAGTGAGTTCCCAGTCGTCGGCAAATACGCGGTCAGGGTTGCTGTCATTCCATAAATAGATGGATAAGTCGGCCTGTGAGGAAACCTCGGGCGGTAGGTCAATATCGCGGCTCACGTGCGTCCAGCGGCGGTAGGGCCAGCTATCCACAAAAAAAACCAGCGCATAGACTTTTGATTTTCCCTGCGGGTCGTTGGGGGCAGTTGCGCTGAAAACGAGCTTGGCATCGTCGCTTGAGCTCTCTACCCATACCCAGGCGCTGAGGTGCATGCGTCGGGGTCGCAGCGACACCAGCTCGCCCAGCTTGGTGTGGTAAGTGATGGAAAAGGGGTGCGCGGCATCTACCATAACGGAGTATCGGCCCGAGTGTGCCCGTTCGGTGGTGAGGGTCGGGGAGGCCTCGGGTAGCCAACCATCAAGCTGCTCAAAATCGTTAAAAAACACCCGGTGCTCGCGCACCTCGGGGTAGGCGGCGTGGTAGCGGCAGCCCGGCAGCCCGATGGTGCCGGCTAGCCCCGCCACTAGCAGCAGCCACTGGGGCCGGGGCCACGTGCCCTGCTTAGCGGCTGGCCGGGGGGTAGGGTTAGCCAAGCTACGGCGCGCAGAAAGTAAAAACGGATTCAACAAGGCGGGCTAATAAAGGAGGCGAGAAAAAGAGGCTACCACGCCAAGTGCTCGGGATGGCGCCGGCGCAGCACGGCCACGGGCTGCTCCAGTACCGGCTCAAATGCCGCCAGCAACTCTGCCCGCCGGGGGGCAAACTGGGCGTAGACCTCGGCCGGCATGATAACATATTGCAGGCTATCGGCCGACATCCGCTCTTCGAGCACGGGAATGGGCATGTCGGGCACCCAGTTCAGCCAGGTTTCACCCCGGCGGTCGAAGTACACGAGGCCCGTGTTGGGGCCGTAGTCGCCCAGTAGCATTACCCTGGCTTGCGGCGGCACGCCGGCCTGCCGCAGGTAGGCCGCGCCGCCGCGCATCCAGCGGTGGGTGTAGCCTGCGCTGGCGGGGGGGTAGTAATCGCTCATGCGCCCCGCTAGCTTCGCAAAGCTCGAACAGGCCAGGTAGCCGCTCACCACTACCAAGCCGGCAGTGAGCAGCCGGTGGGGCCACCGGGCTCGCAGGGGGGGTAGGGTGCTTAGTAGCGCCAGCGCCAGCACTACCACGAGCAGCACCGACGGCAAGTAGGAGCAAATGACGTAGTAATCGTGAATACTAATTTGCGGACCCAGCACCAGGTAAAATAGATAGCCCCCGCCCAGCGTGGCCAGCAGCAGCAGCAGCAGCGGCCGAAACTGCCGCCACCCGCGCCGTGCCAGCGCCAGGCTAATCAGCACACATCCACTCAGAATGCAATAATCGGTGCGGCTGAGGTACTCGTAGCGCCACAGGTCGAAAAAACGCATATTCAGCGTATGCCAGGTTTCTACCGGTACTACGGGCATGGGCGCGGCCAGAAACTGCTCGGCGCGGTAAGTGGTATTGAGCCACTGGTTGTGTAGGTAAAATGCTAGTACCGCCCCCAGCCCGGCCCCCAGAGAAGCCAGCAGCAGCAAGCGCTGCCGGGTAGTAAAGCGCTGCGGCTCAAAGTAAGCGTACAACAGAGTAATGCCCGCCGCAGCCAGCAAGTGCAGCACGCCGGTAGTCTTAATGAGGGCCGCTAGGCTCAAAATGCCCAGGGCCAGCGGCAGGTCGGTGAAACGCTGCCGGGGCCCGAAATAACGTAGCCAATAGTAGAACCCCACAAAGGTGAGCGACAAGCTAAATGGGTCGGGCAAGGTACTGCCCGCGTAAGCAATGAAAGTGGGTGATGCGAGTAGCATGGCCCCCGGCAGCAGGCCCGCCCCAAAGCTGCCCGTGCGCTCATACACCAGCCGAAACAGGTACCAGAAGCCCATCACGGCCATCGTGGCATCAAGCAGCCGGAAAGCTGGCAAAATGTTTTCGCGGCCTACTATTAGTCCACTTAACGCCGCTAAGTAGGGCTGCAGCGGAAATTCGACCCCGTTCACGCCGCCAATGGAAGAAAAAGGCCCCGGTGAAAACGAAGAGGTGCGCGGAACCCAGAAATTAAACCCCCCATCGTAAAAATTGATGGCAAGCGATAGCCGGTCGGCCTGCGGCCACACGTGAATGCCCTCGGGCATAGTGTGCAGGTAGGGACCGTAGAGCACTGCCGTCACTAGCGCAAAAAGGAGCGCCGCCGCCACATGATAAGGATGCCGAACCAGACGCTGGTAAGGCAGCAAACGGACAAATTGCATGTGATAGTGAATAGTTTTGCGAGCGGCGCGCCAACTGCAAAAGTATAGCGCCAGGATTGCTTTGCCCCTTGCTTCGCGGGTTACCCTTAAATGCTCTGGTGGGCAATCTCTACCTTTGCTCCTATATGGACCTCACCTACGAAGCCAAGTATCATCAGCTGGAGGAGCAGCACTGGTGGTTTGCCAGCCGCCGCGATGCCGTGTACGACCTCATTCGGCAGCTGAAGCTACCCGCCACGGCCGCCATCCTCGAAATTGGCTGCTCGGGTGGGCCGCTGATGCAGCGCCTGCGCCAGCAGGGCTACGCCGACGTGACGGGTATCGACGTGAGCGAGCCGGCCATTGAGCTGGCGCAGGCGCGGGGCGTGCCCCACGTGTCGGTGATGGACGGGGCCCACCTGGAGTTTGCCGATGCGCGCTTCGACCTGGTTATTGCCTCCGACGTGCTCGAACATATTGAGGATGAGGGCCAGGCCCTGCGCGAGTGGGTGCGGGTGCTGCGGCCCGGTGGGCAGCTGCTGGTGTTTGTGCCCGCCCACGCCTACCTCTGGAGCGCGCACGACGTGGTCAACCACCACTTCCGGCGCTACTCGCGGGCCGGGCTGCTGGCCGCGCTGCGCGGGGCGGGCCTGCGCCCGCGGCGCAGCTCGTTCTGGAACGCGGCGCTGTTCTTCCCGACGGCCGCCCTACGCCTGCTGCGGCGCCTGCTGGCCGGCGGCGTAAAGCCGGAGGCCGCCGCCGGCTCTACCGGCGACCTGCACCAGTTTGCCGGGCCGCTCAATAAGCTGCTGCTGCATTGGGTGCGGGCCGAAAATGCCGTGCTGCGCCACGTTAACCTGCCGGTGGGGGTAAGCGTGTTTGCCCTGGCCCAAAAGGCTGCTTAGCATGTTGGCTGCCGTGCATCCCTACCCCCCCCCGGCGCTGTCGGTCGTCATCCCGATTTATAACGAGGAGGCCAACATCGGCGAGCTGCACCGGCGGCTTACCGCGCTGCTGGCCCCGCTGGCCCTGCCCGGCGGCTACGAACTGATTTTTGTGAACGATGGCTCGCGCGATAGCTCCCTACCCCAGCTGCTGCTGCTGGCCGAGCACGACCCGGCTCACGTGCGCTACCTGAGCTTTAGCCGCAACTTTGGCCACCAGATTGCCGTCACGGCCGGCCTCGACCGGGCCGAGGGCGCGGCCGTCGTCATCATCGACGCCGACTTGCAGGACCCGCCCGAGCTGATTCCGGCCCTCTACGCCAAGCTGCACGAGGGCTACGAGGTGGTGTACGCCCGGCGGCGCTCGCGCCAGGGGGAGAGCCCGGCTAAAAGGCTGACCGCTAAGGTTTTTTATCGACTTCTGCGTGCGCTCACGCACGTGGAGATTCCGGTCGATACTGGCGACTTTCGCATTATCTCGCGCAAAGTGGTGCTGGCCCTGCGCCAGATGCCCGAGCAAAACAAATTTTTGCGCGGCCAGATTTCCTGGATTGGCTACCGGCAAACGTTTCTGGAGTATGACCGGGCCGAGCGGGCCGGCGGCGTCACGGGCTATACCTACGGCAAGATGCTGCGCTTTGCCCTCGACGGCATCACGGCTTTCTCCGACGTGCCACTGAAGGTGGCTACGGTGGGCGGCTTCCTGGTGTCGGGCGTGGCCTTTCTGGTGATGCTCTACACCTTGTACTCGCGCTTCGTCACGCGTCACTATGAGCCCGGCTGGCCTTCCCTAATGGTCAGCATCTTGTTTTTGGGCGGGGTGCAGCTGATTGCCATCGGCATTATTGGCGAATACCTGGCCCGGCTGGGAGCCAACGTGCGGCAGCGGCCCCTCTACATCGTATCGGAAAGCAACCTGCCGGCGCCCGGGTTTCCCCCGCTGGAGGGGTAGGGGAACCGGGCTTTAGCTGGCGTTGGTTATGAAAAAATGTGGGTTATGCGTACTTATCGCGCTAGCACAGCTAGCACCGGCCCGGGGCCACCGTGGCCCCGCCGCTGGCAAAAAATACTGGCACTAGCACTGGGGCTGGGCTGCTGCCTGCTGGGGTGGCAACCGGCGGCGGCCCAGCCCCGCCCGGCCGCCGACACGCTGGCGCCCGTGTCGGAAGCACTGGTGCGACACTACTTGGCCCGCTCGCTATCAGTGCAGTCGCTGGCGCTGCCCTCGGCGGCCGTGGTAGGGCAGCGCTATGAGCTAATGCACTGGGCCACTGCGGCGGGGATGCGCCTGGCGGGGCGCCTGGGTGGCTGGTGGGCTACCCCCTGGTCCGATGCCGTGGCCCAAGCTATTCTCGATACCCTGCACCACAACATCCGGGTGCTGCACGCCCGGCAGCCCGATATCGTGGCGCAGGGCTGCATTTTTGAGATAGTGGAGCCGCAGGTCAATAGCCTGACCGTGCCCAACCGCTTGCGGGCCGAATTGGGGGAAGATACCCTGGCCCCGGCCGTGCGACACTTCCGTTTTGCCGACATGATGTACCCCGGCTACTACGCGGCCGCCGACAGCAACCACTACCGCTGGGACGGCCGCCCCCCCGGCCAGGCGCCCGGCGTGCCCGACCTGAGCCGCCCCGAGGCGCAGCTCTGGTTCTACTACTGCGCCGTGCGCCAGATTGACGCCGGCTGCGAAGCCCTGCACTTCGGCCAGATTCGCCTCATCGATGACCGCGACCCCGGCCACCGGGCTGCCTGGAGCCTGCTCCAGCGGGTGCGCCGCTATGCCCGCACCCGCAACCGGGGCTTCGTGCTCTGCGATGCGCACACCCACGGCGAATACTACGACCCGCGCCCCGGCAGCCCCCTGCCCGACTCCGTGCGCCAGCTGCTGTTCGATTTTCATTCCAGCCCCCTGCGGCCCAACGAGGCCGATACGGTGCGCGCCGGTACCCACAGCGCCCACCTCGACCTGGGCGACCCCACCAACCTGGGGGGGGCAATCTATGGCCTGAGCGCGGGCGGACGCGCCCCCGGTGGGTGGTACTGCCGCCACCTGCCCGCCCAGGCCGAATTTGACAACGGCCCCACTGGCACGCCCGATAAGCCCGGCCAGTGGCCCACGGTGTGGGGCCGCGAAGAAATTTCGTGGTTTGCCCACCAGCCCACCGCTTACCGCAACGAGTGGCTGATATATGCGCAGGGCCGGGTGCGCCAACTCGACCCCAACACGTACTTTCAAATGCCGGGGGCGCGGGGCGTCACGCTGCCCCACTACCCCGGCGACGTTTACTGGGCTACCGAAGCGGGCCAGGGCGAAACTATCCGGGCCATCTGGGCCGGCCAAACGGACGCCGCCGCCGCCCGCTTGCTGCTAATAGGTCCGCCGGCGCCGTAGCGCCAGCGGACCTATTAGCAGCAAGCGGGCGTGTCCAAGGGCTCGCTGTTATCCGATTCTTTCTTACTCATGGTGCATAATTTATTGCAACGCATCCGCTCCTTCTCGCCGGCCTGGCGCGGACGCACGGTACTGCTGCTCGTCTTTGGACTCATTTACAGCCTGATTTCGCTGGTCAACCACTGGAATTTTCGCACCGCCGCCCTCGACCTGGGCTTCACGGCGCAGGCCGTGGCCGACTTTGCCCACCTGCGGGCCCCGCGCGTGACGCTGCTGCCCGATGCGCCGCCCACCAGCTTCCTGGCCACCCACTTCAGCCTGACGCCCGCGCTGGCCGCGCCGCTTTACTACCTGGTGGGCGGGGCCTGGGCGCTGTTGCTGCTGCAAATCGGGGCGGTGCTGCTGGGGCTGCTGGGCGCCTGGCACTACGCCCGCGCCCAGGGGGGTAGCCCCCGCGCGGCCCACTGGGCCCTGGCGCTGCTGGGCTGCCAGTGGGGCGTGTACTCGGCCTTTAGCTACGACTACCACGACAATGTGCTGGGCGCGATGGCCTTGCCCTGGCTGGCGCTGTGGGTGGCGCAGGGGCGGGGGGGTAGGGCCGCGCTGGCGGCGCTGTTCATCCTGGTGAGCAAGGAAAATATGGCGCTGTGGCTGGCCTGCGTGCTGCTGGCCCTGGCCTGGCAGCACCGGGCGCACCGGGCGCGGGTGGCGTGGCTGGCCTTGGGCGCGGTGGGGTCGCTGGTTTACTACCAGCTCATTACGCACTACGTAATGCCCGCCCTCGACACCACGCACCGGCCCTTTATGCAGCTAACGCGCTATGCGCAGTGGGGCGCGTCGCTGCCCGCCGTGCTGGCCAACGTGCTCACGCACCCCGCGCGGCTGTGGGCGGCCCTGTTCCAAAACACGCTGCCCGCTGCCGACTACGACTACATCAAGCTCGAAACCTGGGGCGCCGTGCTGGTGTCGGGCGGCTGGGCCCTGGGGCGCCGGCCCTGGTACGGGCTCATGCTGCTGCCCATCCTGGCCCAGAAGCTGCTGGCCAACGACTACGGCTTTTGGGGCATCAACGGGCAGTACTCCATCGAGTTTGCGCCCGTGCTCACGCTGGCCGTGGTCGATGCGTTGCGGGCCCGGCAGGGGGGTAGGGCTGGTTTTCGGCGGGGCGCGTGGGTGGCAGCGCTGGCGGGCGCGGCGGTGTTCACGGTCGTCACGCTCTACACGCGCCGCAGCCAGTGGTACGACCGCGCCACCGGCAACTTCCTCATCGGCAGCCACTACCGCAGCGCCGTGGCCGACCCGGCCGGCCTGCGCGCGGCCCTGGCGCGGGTGCCGGCCGGCGTGGCACTCAGCGCCTCGTCCAGCTTGGCTCCGCACCTGCTTGCCCGGCGCGACTTGTACTTGTTTCCCGTGCTACGCACGGCCCGGCTGGTGGCCCTGCTACGCGAGCCCGATGAGCACGCTGCCTGGCCGCTCTCGCAGGCCCAGGCCCGGCAGGCCCTGGCCGCGCTGCGCGCCCGCCCCGGCTACCGCGTGCTCTACGAAGATGCCCAGCTGGTGCTGCTGGCCCGCCCGGCTACCCCCCTCGACTCGGCCGAAGTGTGGCAGCCGTAGCGGCTGGCGCTAATCGGCGGGTGGCTCCGGCGCCGCGGCCAGCGCTATGCCCGCGTAGACCTCGGCCAGCGGCACTTGGCAGCCGAGATGGTCGAAGTGGAGCACGGCGCTGGGGTCGCGGGTTTCGGTTAGCACCCACCGCCCCTGTTCGTCAAGCGAGTACAACTCAGCGTGCACCGACTCCGAGTCGAGCAGCAGGTAGTGCCGCAGGCTGGAAGTCTGGCGGTAGAGCATAAATTTCTCGCCCCGGTCAATGTCCTTAGTAGAAGTCGAAAGCACCTCTACCAGCACCCGTGGATTGAGGAGTGTGTCGGGCTTTTTGCTTTCCAAAAATTCGGGCGTGCCGCACACCACGCTCACGTCGGGGTACAAATAAGAAGCCCGGTTTTTGACGTGTACCCGTTGGTCGCTGCCCAGCGGCGTGCAGCCCCGCCCGCGCAGCAGGTTGCCCAGGCTGATGGTCAGGTTGGCGCAAACCTGGTTGTGGGCGAAGCTGGCGCCGGCCATCGCCCGGATTTCCCCGGCGTAGTATTCGTGCTTGTACTCAGCGGCGCGCTCCAGGCGCAGGTAGTCTTCGGGCGATACGCGGGCCGGCGAGTCAGCTTGCAATGCAGGTAGTTCCATAGAAAGCAAGTAGCCTAAATCGAAGAATACAATTTATTCAAAAGTACGCCCTACCCCCTAACCCCGCTTAGCCTGTTACCTTTGCGAGCGCCAAGCCCTACCCCCTGCCCCGTGGCCGAACCCGCTGCCGACTTCTACGCTCACCCCACCGCCGTGCTCGACGCGGGCTGCCGCGTGGGCGCCGGCAGTCGCATCTGGCACTTTTGCCACCTGGCGGCGGGCGCGGTGCTGGGCGAAAACTGCTCTTTGGGCCAAAACGTGTTCGTGGCCGACGGCGTGACGCTGGGCCGCAACGTGAAGGTGCAGAACAACGTGAGCCTCTACGGGGGGGTAGTGTGCGAAGACGACGTATTTCTGGGCCCGTCGGTGGTGTTCACCAACGTCAAGAACCCGCGCAGCGCCGTGCCGCGCCGGGGCGCCGACTATTACCTGACTACCTACCTCGAGCGCGGCGTCAGCATCGGGGCCAATGCTACGCTGGTGTGCGGCATCCGGCTGGGGCGCTACGCCTTCGTGGGGGCGGGCAGCGTGGTCACGCGCAGCGTGCCGGCCTACGCGCTCGTCTACGGGGCGCCCGCCCGGCCGCAGGGCTGGATGAGCGCCGCCGGCCACCGGCTCCGCTTCGACGCGGCCGGCCGCGCCACCTGCCCCGAAGGCGGCGAAACCTACCAGCTAAGCCCCGATAAAAAATCAGTAAGCCTTATGAGTCAAGCCGGTATATCCGTTAGCGTCCATTCATAGCTTCTCTATTCATAACTCCTAATTACTCAGAAGTGTACGACGAACTCCTCCGCAAAGAAGCCAAGCTGGCCGTAATTGGCCTCGGCTACGTGGGCCTGCCCATCGCCCTCGAATTTGCCAAGCAACTCTCGGTTATCGGCTTCGACATCAACGCGGGCCGCGTGGAGATGATGCGCCACCACCAGGACCCCAGCGGTGAGCTGGACAGCGCCGCTTTCGAGGGCTGCGACATCGCCTTCACCGACTCGCTGGAGGTGTTGCGCGAGGCCCGGTTCTTCATCGTGGCCGTGCCTACCCCCATCGATGAGCACGCCCAGCCCGACCTCAAGCCGCTGCTCGGCGCGTCGGCCTCGGTGGGCAAAGTCTTGAAAAAAGGCGACTACGTGGTGTTTGAGAGCACCGTGTACCCCGGCTGCACCGAGGAAGACTGCATTCCGGTGATGGAGAAATGCTCGGGCCTGAGCTTTGCCGCCGGCGATTTTAAGGTGGGCTACTCGCCCGAGCGCATCAATCCCGGCGATAAGGAGCACACCCTCACGCGCATCATAAAAGTGGTGAGCGGCTGCGATGCCGAAAGCCTCGACGTGGTGGCCAAAGTCTACGAGCTGGTGGTGAAGGCCGGCGTGCACCGCGCCAGCAGCATCCGGGTGGCCGAGGCGGCCAAGATTATCGAAAACACGCAGCGCGACGTCAACATCGCGCTCATGAACGAGCTGTCGATGATATTCGACCGCATGAATATCAATACCTACGAGGTGCTCGAAGCCGCCGGCACCAAGTGGAACTTCCTCAAGTTTTCGCCCGGCCTGGTGGGCGGCCACTGCATCGGCGTGGACCCGTACTACCTCACCTATAAGGCCAAGGAGCTGGGCTACGACGCCAAGGTTATCCTCTCGGGCCGCACCACCAACGACAACATGGGCGCCTATATCGCCCGCAAAACGGTGCAGATGATGATTAAGCGCGGCAAGGACGTGGCCAAAAGCCGGGTGCTGGTGATGGGCGCCACCTTCAAGGAAAACGTGGAGGACATTCGCAACTCGAAGGTGGCCGACGTGATTCAGGAGCTGAAGAATTTTTCGGTGAACGTGGATATCGTGGACCCGCACGCCAGTTCCGACGAGCTGCACCACGAGTATGGCTTCCGCCTGACGGCCGCTGATAAAATTCGCCAAGACTACGATGCCGTTATCGTGGCCGTGAGCCACAAGCCCTACCTCGACAAAGACGAAGCCTATTTCCAGTCCATTACGGCCGATAGCGCCGTGCTGGTTGATATCAAAGGTCTGTACCGCACCAAGCCAATGGCCGACCTGCACTATTGGAGCTTGTAGCTCAGGTTACCTTAGGTAATAATAATGTGTCATTCACGAGCGCAGCGCGGCAATCGCATCCCCACGACTTGTGCTAGTGCGATTGCCGCCCTACGCTCGCAATGACAAACGATTTTAACACGCTCAATCTATGAAAAAGATACTGGTTACTGGCGGCGCCGGCTATATTGGCTCCCATACCGTAGTCGAGCTGGCGCAGGCTGGCTACGAGCCCGTCATCATCGACGACTTCAGCAACTCGAAAGAGTCAGCGCTGGCGGGCATCCAGGCAATCCTGGGCCGCGATGTGCCGTGCCACCGTATCGACTGCGGCGATGCCGCCGCGTTGCGTCAGGTTTTCAAGGCCGAGGGTACTATTGACGGTGTCATCCACTTCGCGGCCTTTAAGGCGGTCGGCGAGTCGGTGCAGAAGCCGCTGGAATACTTCCATAACAACGTGGGCTCGCTGCTCACGCTGCTTGAAGTAATGCGGGAGCAAGGGGTCGACAACCTGGTTTTTTCCTCTTCCTGCACCGTGTACGGCATCCCCGACGCGCTGCCCGTGACGGAGGCTACCCCCACCAAACCGGCTTCTTCGCCCTACGGCCGCACCAAGCAGATGTGCGAGGATGTCGTGCACGATGTGTCGGCGGCGCCCGGCAACCAGCTGCATACCATCCTGTTGCGCTACTTTAACCCCATCGGGGCCCACGAGTCGGCCCGCATTGGTGAGCTGCCCCTGGGCGTACCCAATAACCTGGTGCCTTTCATCACGCAGACGGCCGCCGGCATTCGCGAGAAGCTGACCATCAACGGAGGTGACTACGACACGCCCGACGGCACTAACGTCCGCGACTATATCCACGTGGTAGACCTGGCCCAGGCCCACATTGCCGCCGTACAGCGCCTGCTCGACCGCAAGGCCGGCGAGGTAGTTGAAACCTTTAACGTGGGCACCGGCCACGGCAACTCGGTGCTGGAAGTGGTGAAAACCTTTGAGAAGGCCAGTGGCCAGCAGCTGAACTACAGCATTGGCCCGCGCCGCCCCGGCGACGTGCCCGCCATCTACGCCGATGCCACGAAGGCGGCCGACGTACTGGGTTTCAAAACCACCACCTCCCTGTTCGACTCGCTGGCCAGCGCTTGGAAATGGCAGCTTACTTTAGGAAAAAATGGCTGAATTGTTGACTGACTGCCCTGCTTCCGCCAACCAACCGTTCAACAAGCTGACAATTTAACAATCCAAGTAGATGAAAATTCTCATTACCGGCGGAGCCGGCTTCATTGGCTCGCACGTGGTGCGCTTGTTTGTTACCAAGTATCCTGAGTACCAGATTCTCAACCTGGATGCCCTCACCTACGCCGGTAACCTGGAAAATCTGCGCGACATCGAGCACGCGCCCAACTACCAATTTGTCAAGGGTGACATTGCGGACCAAGCGTTTATTGACCAGCTTTTTGCAACTGAGGAGCCCGACGCGGTTATTCACCTGGCCGCCGAAAGCCACGTCGACCGCAGCATCACCGACCCTATGTCGTTTGTGAAAACCAACGTTATAGGCACGGTGAACTTACTGAATGCCGCCAAAAACCTGTGGAAACCCAAAGGGTTTGAGGGCCACACGTTTTACCACGTGAGCACCGACGAGGTATACGGCTCGCTCGACTTCGGCCCCGAGATGTTTACCGAAGAAACTGCCTACGACCCGCGCTCACCCTACTCGGCTTCCAAGGCCAGCTCCGACCACTTCGTGCGGGCCTGGTACCACACCTACGGCCTGCCCGTGAAGCTCAGCAACTGCTCCAACAACTACGGCCCCAACCACTTCCCCGAGAAGCTCATTCCGCTGGCCATTCACCGCCTGCGCACCGGCCAAAAAGTGCCCGTATACGGCAAAGGTGAAAACGTGCGCGACTGGCTCTTCGTGAAGGACCACGCCACGGCCATCGACGCGGTTTTTCATAAGGGTAAGCTGGGCGATACGTATAATATCGGCGGCGTGAACGAGTGGCAGAACCTCAAGCTTATTGAGCTGCTCTGCGACGTGGTAGATGAAAAAACCGGCCAGCCCGCTGGCACGTCGCGCCAGCTCATCACCTTCGTAACAGACCGCGCCGGCCACGATATGCGCTACGCTATCGACTCCAGCAAAATTATGAACGAGCTCGGCTGGAAGCCCAGCGTCACCTTCGAGCAGGGCTTGAGCCAGACCGTGGACTGGTACCTGGCCAACCAGGCGTGGCTCGACAACGTGACCAGCGGCGCCTACCAGGACTACAACGCCAAGCAGTACGGTGTTTAATTATGAGTTATGAATTAGGAGTTGGCAACGGGCCCGTAATTCCGCTTGGTGCCGCTCATAATTCATAACTCATAACTCATAATTCAAAAAGATGTACGAACAACCTTTTACTGACCAGTCACTTAGTGGCCTGAATTTTCTCGTCACGGGCGGGGCCGGCTTCATTGGCTCCAACCTGGTCGAATACCTGCTGAAGCAGGGGGTAGGGAAGGTGCGGGTGCTGGATAATTTTTCCAACGGCTTTCGCAAAAACCTGCGGCTGTTTGAGGGCAACCCGGCGCTGGAGGTGCAGGAGGGCGACATTCGCGACCGTGAGGCCTGCGCCCGCGCCTGCCAGGGCATCGATGTGGTGCTGCACCAGGCGGCGCTGGGCTCGGTGCCGCGCTCCATCAACGACCCCGTCACGACCGACGAGGTGAACGTAGGGGGCTTCGTAAAAATGCTGTTTGCCGCCAAAGAGGCCGGCGTGAAGCGCTTTGTGTACGCGGCCAGCAGCAGCACTTACGGCGACCACCCCGGCCTGCCCAAGGTGGAAGAACGCATTGGCAAGCCGCTCTCGCCCTACGCCGTCACCAAATACGCCAACGAGCTGTACGCCGACGTGTTTGCCCGCACCTACGGCATGGAGATTATCGGCCTGCGCTACTTCAACATCTTCGGCCCGCGCCAGGACCCCGGCGGGGCCTACGCGGCCGTGATTCCGCTGTTTATCGACGCCATTCTGGAAGATAACGCGCCTACCCTCAACGGCGACGGTGGACAGACCCGCGACTTCACCTTCGTGGCCAACTGCGTGCAGGCCAACATTCGGGCGGCCCTCACCACCAACCCCGAGGCGCTGGGCCAGGTCTACAACATCGCCGTCGGCGACCGCACCTCCCTAGTGCAGATGTACGACATCCTGCGCGAAGAAGCCCACTCGACCTTGGAGCCTAAATTCGGCCCCAACCGCGCGGGCGACATCCGCGACTCGCTGGCCGACATCACCAAGGCCGAAACCCGGCTAGGCTACGCGCCGCAAGTGCGCATCCGCGAGGGCCTGCAGCAAACGCTAAGCTGGTTCAAAGCCAACCAGGAGTTTATTAAAGAACGGAATTAGCACGCAAGGTTTCGCGAGGGGTAGCAAGGTTTCGCGAGGTCTTTCATAGGTAAAAAATCACTCCGTAATAACCTTGCGAAACCTCTTTTAACCTCGCGAAACCTTGCGCTCATGAAAGGAATTATCCTCGCCGGCGGCTCCGGCACCCGGCTGCACCCGCTCACCCTGGCCGTGTCGAAGCAACTGATGCCCGTCTACGACAAGCCGATGATTTATTATCCGCTGTCGATTTTGATGATGGCGGGCATCCGCGAAATTCTCATCATCACTACCCCCCACGACCAGGCGCAGTTCCAGAAGCTGCTCGGCGATGGCCAGAACCTGGGCTGTAATTTCCAGTATGTGGTGCAGGAGCTGCCCAATGGCCTGGCCCAGGCCTTCGTGCTGGGTGCCGACTTCATTGGCCAGGACAAAGTAGCCCTGGTGCTGGGCGACAACATCTTCCACGGCGAAGGCATGGAAGAGCTGCTCAAGGCCAATAATGACCCCGAGGGGGGGGTAGTGTATGCCTACCACGTGCACGACCCCGAGCGCTACGGCGTGGTGGAGTTCGACGAAAACAAGGTGGCCCTCAGCATCGAGGAAAAGCCCACGAGCCCCAAGAGCAACTACGCCGTGCCGGGCCTCTATTTCTATGACAATGAAGTAGTAGAAATTGCCAAAAACCTGGAGCCCAGCCCGCGCGGCGAGTATGAAATCACGGATGTGAACCGCGAGTATCTGCGCCGCGGCAAGCTGAAGGTGGGTATTCTGGGCCGGGGCACGGCCTGGCTCGACACCGGCACGTTTGAGAGCCTGATGCAGGCCGGCGAATTCGTGCGCGTGCTCGAGCAGCGCCAGGGCCTGAAGGTGGGCTCCATTGAGGAAGCCGCTTTCCGCCAGGGCTTTATCGATGCCGACCAGCTCCGCACCATTGCCGCCCCCCTGCGCAAGAGCGGCTACGGCGACTACCTGATGAACCTGCCCGACCAGCTCGTTATGGGGGGGTAGGCAGTAAGTAATGAGTGGTAGGTACTGGGTAATGTCGTTCAAAATATCAGAACGACATTACCCAGTACCTACCACTCATTACTTATTGATTGAGTACCAGCCGGAAAGTCGTGCCCTTGCCAACCTCGCTGCCCTTCACGTAGAGGCGGCCCTGGTGGTAATTTTCGATAATGCGGCGGGCCAGCGCCAGGCCCAGGCCCCAGCCGCGCTTCTTGGTGGTGTAGCCGGGTAGGAACACGCTTTCCAGCTTATTCTTAGGAATGCCCTTGCCCGTGTCGGTGATGTCGATGGCTACCTGCGGGTGCGGCGCGCGGCGGCGCCACCACTGCCGGCCGGGCTTCACCCGGCACAGCCGCAGCGTGATGGACCCGCGCCCGTCCATCGCATCCACGGCGTTTTTGCAGATGTTCTCCACCACCCAGTCGAAGAGCGGCACGTTGAGGCAGGCCGGGGTGTCGAGCGGCAGCTCGGTTTCGATGCTGAACTTGACCTTGCGCGACACGCGGGCTTCGAGGTAGGCAATGGCGTTGCGGGTGGTGTGGTAGAGGTTTTCGGCCTTGAGCACCGGCACCGAGCCAATGTTGCTGAAGCGCTCCGTAATAATTTCCAGGCGCTTGATATCCTTGCCCAGCTCCTCCACAATGGGCTCGTCGTGGAAGCGCGCCGACTCGCGCAGGTAGCTCTGCCAGCCCACCAGCGAGCTGAGCGGCGTGCCTAGCTGGTGCGCCGTTTCTTTGGCCAGGCCCACCCACACGCGGTTTTGCTCGGCCCGCCGCGAGTAGCTGAACGTGATGTAGGCTATCACGGCCAGCGAGGCGATAACCCCGAGCTGCACCAGGGGGTAGGTGCGCAGCTGCCGCAGCAGCCGCGAATCCTGGTAAAACACGTAGTTGTGGGTACCGCCGGCCAGCTCAATGACGATGGGTGGGTGGCGCTTCTGCATCTCCAGCAGCACGGCGTTCATCTTGCGCACCGAGTCGGCCTCGGAGAGGTGCGTGCCCAGGTTCAGGTTTTTGGCGTCGTTGATATTTTCGCCGTCCGTCAGGATAACGGGTATCGTGGTGTTGGCCTCAATAATCTGTTCCTGCAAAAACTGAAGATTTTTAGTGTCCTCGGTGTTGATGAGGTAGCGCAGCGTTTTGGCGTACAAATCAATCTGGTGCTGCTCGCGTTCCGATAGGCGCTGCACCAGCACATTGGTATACACCACGGTAGCCCCGGCAATGAGCAGCGCTAGTAGCAACACCAGCAGCTTGATACGCGATTTTTGGTCGTAGAGGGGAGGAAGCATAGAAGAGGCAAAGGTCGGGCCCGGCATCCGGAGAGTAACCACCCACGTTCAACGAGCAAATGACTCACCCCATATACTAGGGTGCCCGGCCGAACCCAATCAGGGCTTTGCCTGTTTTTTAGGGACCGTTATTTGTGCAGTAATTTTACTGGCCGACCCTGAGCCGGCCCGTGTTATGTCCCATCCTTTTAAGGCAGTCAGCTTATCCTTCCGCAATGCCCCGCTTGCTATTCGCGAGCTGCTCGCGCTGGATGAAACCGCCTGCCGCCGTTTTTTGCAGCAGCTGCGCGCCGAGCTGCACCTGAGCGACTTGCTGGTGCTCAGCACCTGCAACCGCACGGAAATCTACTACGCGCACGACGACGACTATTCGGCCGCTATTATCCGGGCGCTGGGTGAGCTCAAAAACCGCCCCGATGCGGTGGGCTTCGCGCCATACTTCGACCTCTACGCCGATGCTGAAACTGCCACGCGCCACCTGTTTGAGGTAGCGCTGGGCCTTGATGCGCAGGTGGTGGGCGATATGCAGATTATTAACCAGGTAAAAAACGCTTATCAGTGGACGGCCGATGCCGACGCGGCCGGGCCGTTTCTGCACCGCCTGCTGCACACTATCTTCTTTGCCAACAAGCGCGTGCAGCAGGAAACCAGCTTCCGCGATGGCGCGGCCTCGATGAGCTACGCCGCCCTGGAGCTGGTGGAGGAGCTGACGGCCGATGTAGCCAGCCCGCGCGTGTTAGTGGTGGGCCTGGGCGAAATCGGGAGCGACGTGTGCCGCCACCTGGCCGATAGTAAGTCGTTTGCCAGCGTCACCCTCTGCAACCGCACCCGCGCCCGCGCCGAGGCGCTGGCCGCCGAGTTTGCCCCCGGCCGGCTGCGCATCGTCGACTTTGAAAACCTGACCGTGGCCTTGCGCGATGCCGACGTGGTTATCTCGTCCATCAACCTCGCTACCCCCTTCTTCACCCGCGACTTGGTGGCCAACCTGGACGTGCTGAGCTACAAGTTCTTCATCGACCTGGCCGTGCCGCGCTCCGTGGCCGCCGATGTGGAGCAGGTGCCCGGCGTGCTGGTCTACAACGTCGATGCTATCCAGAGCAAGGCTTCGGCCGCGCTGGAGCAGCGCCTGGCGGCCGTGCCCCAGGTGCAGGCGATTATCGCCGAGAGCCTGCGCGACTTCGGCGACTGGAGCCGCGAGATGCTCGTGTCGCCGCTCATCCAGCGCATGAAGGCCGGCCTGGAGCAGCTGCGCCAGCAGGAGCTGGAACGCTTTCAGAAAAAGGCTACCCCCGCAGAGGTGAAGCTGCTGGACGACGCCACGCGCGCCTTTATGCAAAAGGTGCTGAAGCAGCAC
>CAZZWL010000014.1:0-60068 GCA_964657755.1 uncultured Rhodanobacter sp. | reverse complement strand
ATACGCTCCCTACCCCCTTCACTTTGCCCAAAGCCTGGCCACTTGGGGTGCCCTATTGGCCGATTACTTTGAACAGCATGCCGGCCGGCAGGCGGTCCGTGAGCTGCATGCCGTTGATAATGGCTTCTTCTTCGAGGCGCTTGCTGGGCACGCCGTTGGCCGCCAGGGCGGCCGAGAGAGTGGTGGCCGCCTTGGCCTGCTTGATGTGCACGTGCTCGGCCTGGCGGTTGAGCTTGCTGGCGTCGGTGAGGCGCTGGTAGCCCTGCGCGGCGCTGGCAAACTGCGGCGCGTAGGTACCAAACGTGGCTGCCGTGGCCAGCCCCACGAAGGCAAACATGGACTTGCCATCCTGAATAATAAAGCTCTGCACGTGGGCCGGCGTGCTCTGCTGGTCCTGCGAGGCCTGCTGGTCGCCCTCAAACACGAGCGCCGGAAAGCCGTTAATAGTAGTACGCTGCGCGTTGCCGGGCGTAATGCCGATTTTCTTGGCCAGGGTCTGGGCCGCCTCGTCGAGCGAGCTGCCGCCTACCCCCAAAAAAGCCAGCAGCGCCTTGCCGTTGGGCTCGGCCATCTGAAACTGCTCGGGCGAGTTCTGCGATTTCCAGCCCGAAGGAATCGGGAAGCGAAATTTCAAATCGGGGTGGTAAAACACGCTGTTCTCAACGAAGCCCTGGCGCGGGTCATCGCCAAACGGCAGCCCCTCGATGGAGCGCAGGTAGCTGTCGCGGTTCACCAATAGCGTCCGCTTGCCGAGGCTCTGCTGGGCCTGGGCCGCCAGGCCTTTCACGCGCTCATAGCGGTCGGCCGAGTTGGGGTGGGTGGAGAGAAACGTGGGCGTGCTGCTGCCGCTCTGCGCCTCGGTGCGCTCCAGGGTCTGAAAAAAATTGGCCATGTGCGAGGCGTCGTAGCCCACTTTGGTCGAGTATTTCACGCCCAGCGCGTCGGCCTCATTCTCGTCGGTGCGGCTGTATTTGAGGCTGACCAGCTGCGCGGCGGGCTGCGCGATGCGGCCCAGCAGGTTGGGCGATACCATCGTGGCCGCGCCCACCAAAATGCTGGACAAGATGGAGTTGCGCTGCTGCTTCTTGCCGTGCTGCGCCGTGATGTGCCCCAATTCGTGCCCCAGCACGCCCGTAAACTGCGCCTCGTCGTTGAAATACGCCATGATGCCGCGCGTGAAGTACACGTGCCCATCGGGCGTAGCAAAGGCGTTGATAACCGGCGAGTCCACGATGGTGAAGCCGTAGTCGCCGGGCCGGTCCGAGATGGCCGTCATGCGCTTGCCCTGTTGCGTGATGTAGGCTTGCAGCTTGGGGTTGTTATACAGGCCAAACTGGGCAATCACCTGCGGGTCGGGCTGGGCACCTTGCAGCGGCGCGGCCACGCGGGCGGCGGGTTGGTAAAGCTTGGTGGGGGTAGCGCTGGCCAGCGGCAGCAGCAACAGCAGCGCGGCAGGCCGCAGCACGCGGCGGGAAATGGTCGTCATGGTGGGAAAAGTGAAACGTAGTACGGACGGTAGTCCAATTGTCAGGCCAAACCTGCCTAGCGGCGCGGCACCCGCCTACCCTCCTTTCGCCGATGCAAGTGCGGCTACTACTGGCGCCGCGCCACTTGGTAGCCCTAAAAAAGCGCCATCACCCGCAAGCCGGACAATGGCGCTTAAAACGAAGGGGTAGGGTGAAGGTTGCGTGAGCCGCCGCCGCTACTCTTTCAGCAGCTTGTCCACGGTGCGGTTGAAATGCGCCTTTTCCTCCTCGTAATACTGCCCCGTGCCCGGCCCCGAAAAGCCCGTGCGAATGCTGCGCACCACGCCCTTTTTATCGAGAAAAATGGTGGTCGGGAAGCCCAGAAACTTCGCCAGCTGCGGCAGCGACGCGGCCACCGAGTCTTTGTTGCTCACGCCCGCCACGGCCAGGTCGTAGCCGATGTTGTAGCGCTTTTTCATGTTCAGTAGCCGGGCGGCCGCCTTGTCGTATTCGGGCATCCGCTCGTAGCCCAGGCCGATAATCTCGACGCCGCGCGCCTTGTTCTGCTCATACCAGGGCGCGAGGTAGGCGGTTTCGTCCATGCAGTTGGGGCACCACGAGCCCAGGATTTGCAGCACCACCACCTTGCCCTTGTACTTGGGGTCAGTAGGGGAGATGCTACCCCCCTGCACGATGCTCGGAAAGGTGAAGTTCAGCCGCGACTCGCCCTTGCGCAGGTAGGTGAGCGTGTCGGCATCGGGCAGCTTGGCCTTAGGGTCGAGGGTAGCCGTCCAGGTTTCGTGGCCCGATTTGCCGGAGTAGAAGTCGCCGCTCAGGGCGGTCACCGGATTTTTCGCGTTGGGAGCTTTGCCTGCCGCCGCCGAAAAAATAAAGGCGTGACTACCGTCGAATGTGCTCAGCGTCAGGTTGCTGCGCGAGGCGTTGCCCGATAGGTAGCGGTAGTCGCCGGTAGTAGTTAAGAAGGTGCCCGAATATTGCCCAGCCTTCGCATTCTCGGCCTTAAAAACCCCCACGGCCGGGTACGTTTTGCCGGTTTCATCCTTAAATGTGACGCGCCAGGTTCCACCAAAATTCGCGGCTTCCTGCTGGCCGGCGGGCTGCTGCGCGCTAGCCGCCACGGCCACGGCCGCCGTCATGGCCGTCAGCGGCACCCGGTACGGCGCTTTCGCGTCGTATTTTACCCACGCGCCTTTCAGCTGGCCCGGCCCGGCCGCCCGCACCACCAGCGCCGCGTCAAACACGTGCAGCCGGATGGTGGCCGAGTCGCCGGCCGCCGAAATCTCGTCGCAGCGCAGGCGCTCCCCGCCGTTCAGGCCCTTGTTGATGAGGTAAACTACCGGCTTGCCGGCTTCGGTCTTCACCTCAAACTGGAAGGGTAGCGTTTGGTCCTGCATTTCCAGCGCGCCGCGCCAGGGGCCGGGCGTGAGCAGCGCCGCCGCCGAAGTAGCGCCCGCGCCGGCCTGGGCCGTATCGGTGGTAGATGATTGGCAGCCAGCCAGCAGCGCCGCGCTCAAAAGAAGGGGGTAGGCTTTCATGAAATAGCAAAGTAGAAGCCCCAAAACTAGCGCGGCACCCGTTTAGTTATCGCCCGCACGCTGCGTCTTCTGCGTAAACCCCGGCGACCGCTGCGGGAAACATCACCCGCGCAAAACCCCGGCGGAGGAAAGATTGCCGCGCTTCACTTTGTTGCGCTCGCAATGACAGGAAATAGAAGTTACTTTTGCGCGTAAGCTAATAACCCACTCTCCCTCCTATGGCGTTTGACCTTGATATGATTCGGGCCGTGTACGCGGGCCTCGGCTCGCGCATTGAAGCGGCCCGCGCGGCCGTTGGCCGCCCGCTCACGCTCACCGAAAAAATCCTCTACGCCCACCTCTACGGTGGCAAAGTCGGCGAATCGTACCAGCGCGGCGTGAGCTACGTCGATTTTACCCCCGACCGCGTGGCCATGCAGGACGCCACCGCTCAAATGGCGCTGCTCCAGTTTATGCAGGCCGGCAAGTCCACCGCCGCCGTGCCCAGCACCGTGCACTGCGACCACCTCATTCAGGCCAAGGACGGTGCCACCGAAGACCTCGCCCTAGCCAACGAGGAAAACCGCGAGGTTTACGATTTTCTGGCTTCGGTTTCTAATAAATACGGTATTGGCTTCTGGAAGCCCGGCGCCGGCATTATCCACCAGGTAGTGCTCGAAAACTACGCCTTCCCCGGCGGCATGATGATTGGCACCGACTCGCACACCCCCAACGCGGGCGGCCTGGGCATGATTGCCATTGGCGTGGGCGGCGCCGATGCCGTGGACGTGATGGCCGGCATGCCCTGGGAGCTGAAATTTCCGAAGGTGATTGGCGTGAAGCTGACCGGCAAGATGAGCGGCTGGACCTCGGCCAAGGACGTTATCCTGAAAGTGGCCGGCATCCTGACCGTGAAGGGCGGCACCGGCGCCATCGTCGAGTACTTCGGCGAAGGCGCGGACAGTTTGAGCTGCACCGGCAAAGGCACCATCTGCAACATGGGCGCGGAAATTGGGGCTACTACCTCCGTTTTCGGCTACGATGAGAAGATGGGCGACTACCTGCGCAGCACCGACCGCGCCGACATCGCCGACCTGGCCCGCGGCGTGGCCCAGCACCTGCGCGCCGACGACGAGGTGTACGCCAACCCAGCCGACTTCTACGACCAGCTCATCGAAATCGACCTCAACACGCTGGAGCCCTACGTGAACGGCCCGTTCACGCCGGACGCCGCCTGGCCGATTTCGGAGTTTGCCGCCGCCGTAAAAGAGCACGGCTGGCCCGAGAAGCTCGAAGTAGGCCTCATCGGCTCGTGCACCAACTCGAGCTACGAAGACATCACCCGCGCCGCCAGCATCGCCAAGCAGGCCGTGGATAAGGGCCTGCACGTAGCGGCCGAGTTCACCATCACGCCCGGCTCGGAGCAGGTGCGCTACACGGTGGCCCGCGACGGCCTCCTCGACACATTCGCCGAAATGGGGGGGGTAGTACTCGCCAACGCCTGCGGCCCGTGCATCGGCCAGTGGGCCCGCCACACCGACGACCCCAAGCGCCGTAACTCCATCATTACGAGCTTTAACCGCAACTTTGCCAAGCGCAACGACGGCAACCCCAATACCCACGCTTTCGTGGCCTCGCCCGAAATCGTGACGGCTTTCGCCATTGCCGGCGACCTCACGTTCAACCCGCTTACCGACACGCTGCCCGGCAAAAACGGCAACGTGAAGTTCGACGAGCCCACCGGCGTGGAGCTGCCCCCAGCCGGCTTTGCCGTGGAGGACGCCGGCTTCCAGGCCCCCGCCGCCGATGGCAGCGCCGTGCAGGTACTGGTTGATAAAAACTCGGACCGTCTGCAATTGCTGGAGCCTTTCAAGGCCTGGGAAGGCACCGACCTCATCGGCTTGCGCGTGCTCATCAAGGCGCTCGGCAAGTGCACTACCGACCACATCAGCATGGCCGGCCCGTGGCTCAAGTTCCGCGGCCATCTGGATAATATTTCCAACAACATGCTCATCGGCGCCACCAACGCCTTCACCGGCGAAACCAACGCGGTGAAGTCGAGCGGCATCCAGGGCACTCCCTACGTGCCCGTGCCAATGGCTGCCCGCACGCTCAAGAGCATGGGTATCGGCAGCATCGTCATTGGTGACGAGAACTACGGCGAAGGCAGCTCGCGCGAGCACGCCGCGATGGAGCCCCGCCACCTCGGCGTGCGCGCCGTGCTGGTGAAAAGCTTTGCCCGCATTCACGAAACCAACCTCAAGAAGCAGGGTATGCTGGGCCTCACCTTCGCCAATAAGAACGACTACGACCTCATCGAGGAAGACGACCAAATCGACATCCTCGGCCTCACGAGCTTCGCCCCTGGCCAGCCGCTGCAGGTGCGCCTGCGCCACGCCGACGGCGACACCGACCTCATCACCGTTAACCACACCTACAACGAAGGCCAAATTGCCTGGTTCAAAGCTGGTTCGGCCCTGAATCTGATTAAGATGCAGGAGACGGGCGCGGCAGTAGTGTAAGCTGCGTTTCGCTGAGTAATTTAACGGCCGCCTCGGGAAACCGGGGCGGCCGTTTTAGTTTATGTTTCTCCGAAGTCCGTCTGCCTTATGGATATAGAACAAATAATTGCCAAAATAAAAGCTGGGCCAAATGATATTACTCTTTATCCAGCAGCTACAGAGCCGATTTTTAAGGATTTTGAAGCTAAAGTCAATTTGGTTCTGCCGCCTGACTTTAAAAAGTTTTACTCATTTTCAAATGGATTTGAGTCGGATGAGGACTTATTCAGAATAATTCCTCTTGAAGAAATATTAGAGGACTGGCGATGCAAAGCTGATGGATATGGTCAATTTTATTTTGCTGAGTACCTGATTTATTCTGATTTATGGGGAGTAGAATTAGGGAATGATGAACAAACTGGTTACTCCATTTTTCATCCTGAGTCAGAGCAGAGGAAGTTATTTATGACAAATTCTTTGGCTGAATTTTTAGACCGATTTTTAATGGCTGGTATTTATGGGGAAAATGGCCTTTCTGATTGGTCAAATGAGAATTTACCTGTCTTAGCACCATAGGGGACTTAGTTTCCGAGAATCAAAAATTCATGCACCTGACTACCCGCCCCGCCTTACCTCTCACTGGATTTCTTATCACGCTACTCAGGGCCATATTATTCTCCACCAAAGCCATATTCGTCAAATTAGCTTTCGGCGCTACGCACACTGATGCGCTGACGCTGCTCACGCTGCGGATGGTATTTGCGCTGCCTTTTTATGCGGTGGTGGCCGTTGTCGTTTCAAATAAAAAAACGAATGTGCACCTGACGCGCCCGCAGTGGGGGCTGATTATTTTATTGGGAATGCTGGGCTATTACGTGAGCAGCTTGCTCGATTTTATGGGGCTGCAATATGTATCGGCAGGCCTGGAGCGGCTGCTGTTATTTCTGTATCCCAGCTTCGTGGTTTTTATTAATGCCATCGTTTTTAAACAGCGAATTACTAGCATTCAAAAATGGGCGCTGCTGCTCACTTATCTCGGTATTGCCATTGCCTATGCGGGCGAATTGACAATTGACACGAGCCGGCAGGAAATTTATTGGGGCAGCTTGCTGGTATTTCTGTGCGCCATTACGTATTCGATGTATATAGTGGGTAGCGGAAAATTAATTCCGTTAGTCGGCGCTACTAAATTCACGGCCTACGCGATGCTGGCCGCTACGGCGGGCATTTTCACGCATTTTGCTTTGGTTGGTACTGGTCAGCTTTTGGTAGCGGGCAAAGAGCTGTGGGGCTATGGGCTGCTGCTAGCCGTGTTTTCGACCGTCCTACCCTCCTTTTTGATTGCGCAGGGGCTGAAAAGAATTGGGTCCAATAACGTGGCCATTATCAGCGGCATCGGGCCAATTTCGACGATAGCGCAGGCGCATTTCCTGCTGCGCGAGCCAATTTTCGCGGCCCAGATTGGCGGAACCGTTTTGGTAGTGTGCGGGGTATTGCTGCTAAGCTGGAAAAGGTCGACCGTAACGGCGGCAATTACCCCAGGTCAGGGTATTTGCTCCGGTCCGACGGCAGAGCCGTCCGACCGGTTGACGGGTGCGCCGCTTGGCTAGTCGTGCAGTTTTCGTTCTCGCGACAACCGGTCGGACGGCTTCGCCGTCGGACCGGAACAAATATCCCTGACTTAGAAATTGTGCTAGTGAGCGCGGGGCACCATCTGTGTTCTACGGTTACCTGTGCAACCCGCGGCGGTTTTTGGAGTTAGCAAGGCAGCTTACCTACTTATTTCCTACCCCCCATGCACCACCGCACGCTCGGCAAAACCGGTTTCTCCATCTCTGAAATTAGCCTCGGCACCTGGCAGGTGGGCGGCAAATGGGGCGAGCCCTTCGACCACACTAACGCCGACCGCATTCTGAACGCTGCCGTGGACGCGGGCATTAATTTCATTGATACTGCCGATGTGTACGGCGATGGCGAAAGCGAAAAGGCGGTGGGCCGCCTCGTGCGCAGCCGCGCTGGCGAGCGCATTTACGTGGCCACCAAATGCGGCCGGCGTTTGCAGCCGCACACCGCCGAGGCCTACCAGCCAGCCGCTTTGCGCGGCTTCGTGGAGGACAGCCTGCGCAATATGCAGCTCGATACCCTCGACCTCGTGCAGCTGCACTGCCCGCCCACCGACGTGTACTACCGCCCCGAGATTTTTGAGCTGTTTGACCGCCTCAAGGACGAGGGTAAAATTCAGAACCTAGGCGTGAGCGTGGAGAAGGTGGAAGAAGGGCTAAAGGCCATTGAATTCCCGAACGTGACCACGCTGCAGGTGATTTTCAATATGTTCCGGCAGCGGCCGGCCGAGCTACTGTTTAAGGAAGCCGCCCGGCGCGAGGTGGGCATTATCGTGCGGGTGCCGCTGGCGAGCGGGCTACTCACGGGCAAGTTCTCGGCCCAAACCACCTTCGCGCCCGATGACCACCGCAACTTCAACCGCGACGGCGCGGCTTTCGACAAGGGCGAAACCTTCGCAGGTGTAGATTACAACACCGGCCTGGCGGCGGTGGAAGAGCTAAAAAAGCTCTTCCCCAACCAGCCGCAACTGGCCCCGCTGGCCCTGCGCTGGATACTGATGTTTCCGGAGGTGAGCTGCATTATTCCCGGCGCCTCGCGACCCGAGCAGCTGCTTTCCAACCTGAAAACGGAAGAGCTGCCGCCCCTGACGCCGGAGCAGATGACGGCCGTGCGCGCCATCTACGACCGGCTGATTGGGCCGCAGGTGCAGCCGCTGTGGTAGGCGTGCCCTACCCCCGGTGGAGTAGGCAAAGCCGCCGGGGCTATATTTGCCGGTCCTACTTTAGCCCGAGATTAACCCACCCGCATGGATTTAAAAGAGCTTGAAAACGGCGTCAACCCCGACGTGCATTGGTACTACCAAAGCAAAAAACTGCCGCTGCTGCGCGCCGCCCAACGGGCGCTGGCGGGGGGTAAGCCGTTGACCATCGTGGATATTGGCTCGGGCTCGGGCTTTTTTGCCCTGGAGCTGGAGAAGAAGTACGGCGCGCAAATCGCCAAAGTCTACTTGGTCGATACGGGCTATTCGGAGGCGGAGATGGCCCCGACGCGCGGCGCCAAAGTGGAAAAAGTGCACGCCATTCCGGCGCGCATCGAGAACGGGCTAGTGGTGCTGATGGACGTGCTGGAGCACCTCGAAAACGACCTGGCGATGCTGCAAAGCGTGAAAGCGGCCTGCGTGGGCGACAACAATTCCTTCTTCATCACGGTGCCGGCGTTTCAGTCGCTTTGGAGCGGACACGACGTGTTCCTGGGCCACTACCGGCGCTACCGCATACCCATGCTACGCGACGTGCTGCGGCAGGCTGGCTTCCGCGAAATCACTAACTACTACCTCTACGGCGGGCTCTTTCCGCTGGTGTGGTCGGTGCGCCAACTCAGCAACCTGCGCAAAAAGGACGCCGCCTCCAACATGCGACCCTTCAACACGCTCCTCAATAAGATATTACTGGGCCTTACTTCCCTGGAAATGAAAGTGTCCAGGGTAAACAAGTTATTTGGTGTGACCTGCGTCGGCGAGGGTAAGATTTAAGCTGGCCCTACCCCCATTCAGCGCCGCGAAGGGGGGTAGGGCCAGGGCCGGCGCGCCTACAGCGTGGCGACCTGCGCGGCCCGCGCCTCGCGGGGCTTTTGCACGAGGTAGTAGTAAGCCAGAATGCCCAGGCCGATGGCGAACGGAATGATAGCCAAGTGCTTGCCATCGGTAAGCGTGCCGACGCGCACGGTGTCGAAGCCGAAAAACTCGCTGAGCATCCAGTACGAGTTGGCCGAAATCCAGAACACGATGGCCAGGTTGTGGGCCAGTTCCGATTTGAGGTGGCGGGTGCGCCAGGCAATGACGAGCGCGATGCCCAGGGTCGGCCCTATCATCAAGATACCCAGGGTTTTCCAGACCATGCACCAGCTGATGTCCTTGACGAGCCAGAACAGGATGTGCGTGTTTTCCATCTGCCGGTATTTGGCCGGGATGGCGTAAATTTCTTCAGCGGGCTGGGCCATGCGGGTGAAAGCGTAGGGGGCGGGTTACTTTTGGCAGAATCGCGTACTAGTCCGTAAAAGTACTTCCCGCTTATGTCGCCGCTTTTGCGCAAAACCTTGAAAATAACTGCCTGGTCGGTGGGCTCGGTGGTGGGCGCGGTGGCCGCGTACTACGGGGTAGCGCAGGTGCTGTCGCGCATTCCGGTGGCCGCCGAAACCACCACGGAGGCCGCCACCGTGCCGTTTTTTATCCGCTCCAACGGCGTGCACACCGACCTGGTAATGCCCGTCAAAAGCGAGTTTATCGACTGGAGCCGGCAGCTGCCTTTTGGCAATACCCAGGCCCACGACCCGACCTACGAATACGTGGGAGTAGGGTGGGGCGACAAAGGCTTCTACCTCGACACGCCCACCTGGGCCGAGCTCAAGCCCAGCACCGCCGTGCGGGCCGGCTTCTGGCTGAGCACCACGCTCATGCACGCCACCTTTTACCGGGCCGCCGACCTGGCGCCGGGCCCCAACTGCGTGCCCCTGCGCCTCACGCCCGCCCAGTATCGCCGGCTGATTGCCTACGTGGAGAAAAGCTTTCAGCGCGACGCGGCCGGCAATTTCAACTGGGTGCCGGGCCACAGCTATGCCGACCACGACGCCTTTTACGAGGCCAACAGCCGCTACAGCGTCCTCAACACCTGCAATACCTGGTCGAACCGTGGCTTAAAAGTCAGTGGCCAAAAAGCCAGCCTCTGGACGCCTTTCGACACCGGTATTCTGTATCAGTACGGGCGGTAGGGTGCGGGGCTTGCCCCCGCCCGTCGTTGAGCGATTGCTACCAAATTCGTCCAACCACGGGCGGGGACAAGCCCCGTACCCTACCCGCTCGCTGCTAGCTCCTTCAGCACCTGCGGCACGCCGATGCCGGCGGGCTCGACTACGTAGCGCACGCCGCGCCGGCCGCTCACCTCGGGCTGGTGCGGGTCGATAACGTAGACCGGGCAGCCGGCGGGGGCGTAGTGCAGCAGGCCGGCGGCCGGGTACACTTGCAGCGACGTGCCCACCACGAGCAGCGCATCGGCGGTAGCCACGATTTCGGCGGCTTCTTCGATGGCCGGCACCAGCTCGCCAAACCACACGATGTGCGGGCGCAGCTGGCCGCCATCGGGCGCGAGGTCGCCCAAGGCAATGTCGCCGTCGCAGGCGTAAATGGTGTTTTCGTCCCGCACCGAGCGCATTTCGCGCAGCATGCCGTGCAGGTGCAGCACCTGGGTCGAGCCGGCACGCTCGTGCAGGTCGTCCACGTTTTGGGTGATAATGCTCACCGTCCAGCCCGGCACTTCCTCAAAGCCGGCTAGGGCCAGGTGGGCGGCGTTGGGGGCTACCTCGCGGGCCTGGGCGCGGCGCTGGTTATAAAAATCGAGCACCAGCGCCGGGTTGCGGGCAAAGGCCTCGGGCGTGGCCACGTCCTCAATGCGGTGCTCCTCCCACAAGCCATTGGTATCGCGGAAGGTGCGGATGCCGCTTTCGGCCGATACGCCGGCCCCGGTGAGTACTACTAAGTGCGGCATGTTTTTGCTGATTATAGCGGAATATACTGTAAATGAAGAACGTCATTCCTCGGCAAGCTCGGAATGACGTTTTCTACGCAACTCACTCACCAGCCAGCGCGCCGTAGCGCTGCTCGGCAAACGCCCGCAGGCGCTGGAAAGCGGCATCAACTTCCTGGGCATCTTCGCTGAGTAAGTTGCCATACACTACGCGGTCGGTGGCGCGCAGGGCGCGGCGCACGTCCTCATCATTGTTGAAATACTGCGTTAATTCTTTGGTAGTAAGCGAGCTGAGATTCGAATTGTCGAGGCTGGACAGGTAATTTTTCCACAAGGCTACGGTGCGCTCAACTACCGTAGCCGAGCGCGAGAGCGTGAAGCGCTCGGCGTTGCGGGCAAACTGCGCCAGAAAATACACGTGGTTTTTGCGGCGCTTGTAGCGGCCGTAGCGCTGCCGCCAGCGCCGGCCGTAGAGGGCCCAGGCGCCGCCGCCCAGCGCCAGCAGCCCCGCCAGCCCCGCCAGCCAAAACGGGTAGTTGAAGGCTGCGGCCAGCGGCAGCCAGCGGTAGCCGCCGCGCAGAGTAGGCGGGCCGGCTTCGGCAGTCGAGGGGGGGGTAGGGGCCACGCGCCGCAGCCGCACCCGCGCCAGGGGCGGCAGCAGGCGCAGCGTATCGTGGGGGCCGCGCAGCACCAGCACCGGCAGCTGCAACGCCTGCACCGGCGCCAGCGAAAACGTGCGCAGCTGATACTCCACGCGGTCGAGGCTGCGGCCGTTTTCGGTGCGAGTAGGTAGCCAGCGCCGTCCCACGTACTCAAACGGCCCGAAGGCGGCCAGCGAATCGGGGAAAACTACTTCTTCGGCTGGGTCGTGGAGGTAACTTAGCTCGTAGTTCAGGGGCTGTCCCACTTCCACTACGGTGCGCGAAAAGCGCCCCACCGGCCCGGCGCCCACTGCCGCCTGGGCGGGCCCTACCCCCCCGGCCAGCAGCAAAGCCAGGCGGAAGGCGTTGCTTAGTGTGCTAAAGCGGTTTGCAAACCAGCGGGCCTTTGTGTACAGAATTAAAAATCTGATGGGTTGATTTTTAATTTTTAATTTATCATTTTTAATTCTGTACACAAAGGCCAGAGGCGCTTTATGTTGTTGAGAATGTGCGAGCTGCTTTTCCATCGCCTAGCCTTTGCGCTGCCGAAATAAACCCACCAGCTGGGGCACAAAATCTTCATCGGTGCGCAGCGTGATGAGGCCCACGCGCTGGCGGCGGCACAGCGTGCGCAGCGCCTGCTGCCGCGCCTGCTGCTGGCCCGCGTGCTGCGCCCGGAAGGCCGGCGCCGAGGTGTCGACCCAGCGCAGCAGGCCGGTTTCGGCGTCGCGCAGGGGCACGATGCCCAGAGCCGGAAAGTTGGCCTCCTGCGGGGCCAGCAGCTGCACCACCACCAGGTCGTGCTGCCGGGCCAGCATGGTCAACTCGCGCTCGTAGTTGTCGTCGATAAAATCGGAGATGAGCACCACCAGCGTGCGCCGTCGCAATAAGCTCAATACCTGCCTGATGCCCGCGCCTACCCCCGTGTGGCGCGACACCGGCACCAGCTCATACAGCCGCTGGAGCATGGCGTAGGCCGCCCGCAGGCCCTTGGCGGGCGGCAGGTACAGCTCCTTCTGGTCCGAAAAAGCCAGCAAGCCGAGGGCGGCTTCCTGGCGGGCGGCGCTCAGGGCCAGCACGCCGGCCAGGTCGCGGCCCAGGTCGAGCTTGCGCGGGGTGCCGGCCGGGCCGCCGCCCACGCGCTGCGAGGCGCTCACGTCGAGGGCCACCAGCACCTGCTGCTCGCGCTCCTCCTTGTAGGTTTTGACGAACGTGCCGTGGCCCTTGCTGCTCACCGCCCAGTCGATGGCCCGCACCTCGTCGCCGTACTGGTACAGCCGCACGTCGTCAAACTCCAGCCCATTGCCCCGAAAAACCGACCGAAAATTGCCTTGCAGCTGCGCTTCTACCGCCTGGCGCATCCTGATTTCGAGGTGGCGCAGGCGGCGTACTAGCGCCGTGAGGCTGGCGGGCAGGCGGGCAGAGGCGGTGGCAGGTGGCATGGCGGGCAGGGGGTAGGAAGGCGAAGCTACGGCGCAGGCGTATTTTTGGGGGTGAAATCGTCGTTGACTCAACTCGTGCTGGCGCTGGGCCTGCTGCTGGCGGCCGGCTGCGCCCGCCCCGAGCAGGTGCCTACCCCCCCCAACCTACTGCCCAAGGAAAAGATGACGAGCTTGCTCGTGCAAATTCACCTGCTCGAAGCCCGCGTCGAAACCAGCCGCCTGGCCCCCGATTCGGCTAGGGCGCTGTTTCTGAGTCAGCAGCGCGACCTGCTGTGGCGCAACGGCGTGTCGCAAACCGACTCGGTATTTGAGCGCAGCTACCGCTACTACGCTTCGCACGCCAAGGACCTGGACGAGATTTACGCGGGCGTTATCGACTCCTTATCGCAGCGCCAAAAGAAAACGGGGGTTACGCCCACATTCCACTCTTATTAGCGGCCCGCGCCTAGTGCACCCGGCTGCCATTGGGCACGGGCGCGGCCACGGCCAGCAGCACCGGGTGGCCGGCGGCATCGGGCGCGCCCAGCACCAGCACTTCGGACCAGAATGGCCCGATTTGCTTGGGCGGAAAGTTGACCACGGCCACCACCTGCCGGCCCAGCAGCGTGGCCGGCGTGTAGTGGTGCGTGAGCTGGGCGCTCGACTTTTTGAGGCCGATGTCGGGGCCAAAGTCCAGCATCAACTGGTAGGCCGGGCGGCGCGCTTCGGCAAACTCGCGGGCCTCCACGATGGTGCCGACCCGCAGGTCTACTTGCTCAAAGTCAGCCCAGGAAATCATGCGGTGGGGGTAGGAAATCAGGCGTCTTTCTCGGCAAACTCGGCTAAATCCAGCAATTGCTGGCGCACCTGGGCTTCCCACTCGGCTTGGCGCGCGTGTTCCAGGCCGTGCCGGGTGTCGAGGTCGTAGTCGTCCTCGGCCTTTTGCCAGGCGGCGTAAGCGGCTTGGCTCACGCGGTCGAAGCGGTCGCCCAACTTACTGCACGACAGGCGCAGGGCGGCCAGCTGCTGGCGCAGGCGGCGCGCATACACCTCGGCAATATCGAAGTGCAGCTGCTCGTGGCGCAGCAGTGCGGGCGTTATGGCGGCCGGGTCGCGCACCCACGAGGCCGTGGGGTCGAAGCTGGCCTGGGCAGTGCCCATAAACACGTCGCCCCGGCAAATAGCGCCGGTATTAATATTAGCCGAGGTGAGCGCCGCGTGGGTCTGGCCCGTGCGGGGCCGGCCCTTGAAATCACTGAGCTTGAGGGGCCGGCTCGCCGACCACCGAATAAAGCCGGCGGGCAGCTTCACGGTGGCCTGCGCGGCGGCCGGCCGCGCCGCCAACAGCCCCAGCGCTAGGCAGTAGCCAAGAAGAATGCGCATGAAAAAAACGGTTACGGATGCAGAAAAATGGGCAAAGCTGCTGGGTAACCCCCCCGGCCCTACCCCCCTCCGCAACGGCTAAGCCGGCCGGGCAAGTTCCGGAGTTAGCCTGCGGGCTGGCCCAGCACTACCATTTCTTCCACCTCGACCAGTATTTTGCCCAGCTCATCGGGCCCGGCGGTCGGGCTGCCCGGCTCAGTCTGGCGGCGAAAGCGCAGCACCAGCACCCCGGCCACGATACTCAGGCCCGTGAGCAGGCCCAGCCACACGCCGGGCGCGCCGAGCTTCAGGCCGAAGCCCAGGCCGTAGCCGAGGGGTAGGGCAATGGCCCAGTAGGCCAGCAGCGCCACCACCGAGGGCACCTTCACGTCTTCGAGGCCGCGCAGCGCGCCCAGGCCCACCACTTGCAGGCCATCCGACACCTGGAAGGCGGCCGCGATGGCTAGCAGCGTGGCCGCCTGCGCCACCACGGCCGGGTCGGTATTATAAAAGGTCGGGATAACGTGGCGCAGCCCAATCAGCAGCAGGCCCATCGCGCTCATAAAGCCAAACGCCAGCCAGTAGGCCGCGAAGCCCGCCTGCCGCGCGCCCACCAGGTCGCCGCTGCCGCGCAGGTTGCCCACCCGAATGGTGGCCGCCGCCGCAATGCCCGTGGCCGCCATGTACGTCACCGAGGCCACGTTGATGGCAATCTGGTGGGCCGCCTGGGGCGTCACGCCAATCCAGCCAATCATTAGGTACGACATGCTGAACGCGCCCACTTCCAGCATCATCTGCACCCCGATGGGTAGGCCCAGCGCCAGCTGCCCGCGCAGCTCGGCCAGGCCCGGCCGCAGCCAGGCCGACGCCTGGGCGGGCCGGCGCGCGCGCAGCTTTTCGGCGCGCAGCACGAATTGCGCCATTAGCAGGGCCATACCCAGGCGCGAAATCAGGGTGGCCCAGGCCGAGCCCATCAGCCCCATTTTGGGCGCCCCGAAGTGCCCGAAAATGAGCGCGTAGCACAGCAGCGCGTTCAGCACGTTGGCCGCGATGGAAAGCTGCATGGCCTGGCGCGTCAGCCCCAGCCCCTCGGCCCACTCCCGAAAGCCCTGAAACACCATCAGCGGCAGCAGCGACAGGCCCACCACCCGCACCCAGGGCGTGGCCTGCGTTACTACCTCGGTGGCCTGCCCCAGGTAGGGTAGGAGTAACGGCAGCAGCTGGCTGAGGCCCGCCAGCAGCACGCCCACCAGCGTATTCAGCCACACGGTGCCCACCAGCAGGCCGCCCAGCGCCGCGTGGTCGCCGCGCCCGTTGGCCGCCGCCACGCGCGGCACCGCCCCCATGCTGATGCCCAGCCCCAGCACCAACAGCAGCGACGTCGAGCTCACGCCCATGCCCACCGCGTCGAGCGGCAGCTTGCCCAGGTGCCCCACCAGCACCGAGTCGGTGACGCCCACCAGCACGTGGCCGAGCTGGCTCAGCACCACGGGGTAGGCGAGTAAGATAGTAGGGCGAAGGTGGGATTTCACGAGAGGAGGTAGGGTGGTAAGTAGTTAATAAAGAACGTCATGCTGAGTTTGTCGAAGCATCTCACTCGCACCGTTAGAGTAGTATCCCTAACGATTCGAGCGAGATGCTTCGACAAGCTCAGCATGACGTTCTACTAAATTTTGACAGACGCAAAATTACGTCCCTACCCCGCCACGGCCAGCACCACGTCGGCGAAGTCGCCGGCCTCGTCCTGAAACACCTCCACCACCCGCAGGCCCGCGCCGGCGGCCAGCCCGGCTATCTGGGGTAGGCTGAATTTGAAGGAGCTTTCGGTCTGAATGGCTTCCCAGGCGGCAATTTCGAAAGGCTGGCCGGCCAGCGCCGCCACCCGCACGGTTTGGGCGCGGCGGCTCACCAGCCACGAGCGCATGGCCCCGGTGCTGGGGTCGTAGTCGGGGAAGTGCTGCCAGGCATCGAGCTGAAAATCAGCCCCGGCCTCGGCGTTGAGCCGGTGCAAGAGGTTGAAGTTGAATTCGGCCGTGACGCCCTGCGCGTCATCGTAGGCCGCCCGGATGCGGCGCGGGTCCTTGCGCAGGTCGAAGCCCACCAGCAGGCGGTCGGCCGCCGTGAGCGGCTGGGCCAGCGCACGCAGAAAAACCACCTGCTCGGCCGGCGTAAAATTGCCGATGTTGGAGCCCAGAAACAGCACCGCTTTGGCCCCCGGCCGGGTGGCCAGCGTGGTGAGCGCGGCGCCGTACTCGGCGGCCAGCGGCTCGGTGGGCAGGGTAGGGAGCTCACGGCGCAGCGTGGCCGCCAGCTCGTCGAGCGCCGAGGGCGAGATATCGACCGGCACGTAGGATAGGACCACGGGCTGCATCAGCAATTGGCGTAGCAAGAGCTTGGTTTTCAAGCCATCGCCCGCGCCCAGCTCTACCACGGCCAGCGGCTGCCCGGCGGCCGCGCCCGCCGCCAGCGCCTGCCCAATGGCCGCGCCCTGCGTGGTAAAGATGGCTAGCTCGGTGCGGGTAGGGTAGTACTCGGGCAGCCCCATTATCTGCTGAAATAGCCAGCTGCCCGTAGTATCGTAAAAGTATTTGGATGACAGTGTTTTCGGCGTTTGGCTAAAACCCTGGGCCAGGTGTTCGGCGAGGTGATTCAAGGAAATGAGTACTTGGTAATGGGTAATAGGTACGGCGTAAGTGAGAGTAGCGAAGTGAGTAGTAGCATGCGATAAAAGTCATTACCCACTACCCACTACCCATTACTCGTCATTTTTAGGCCACAGCAGCGACGCTCCCACCGAGCCCAGCAGCAGCAGCCCCACTATGCCCAGCGAAACCGGCATGGGTAGCTCCAGGTTAAAGCGCTCGCGCAAAATATCCTCGGCCAACAGCTTACCCCCAATGAAAATCAAGATGAAAGCCAACCCGTAGTTGAGGTAATGAAACAGCCGCATGAGGCTGGCCAGCGCAAAATACAGCGCCCGCAGCCCCAACAGCGCAAATACATTGGAGGTATAGACCACGAACGTATCGCGCGAAATGGCCAGGATGGCCGGGATGGAATCGGCCGCGAATACCACGTCGGTCGTCTCAATCATCACCAGCACCACCAGCAGGGGGGTAGCAAACCGCATGCCCTCGCGCCGCGTGAAAAACTTACCCCCGTCGAGCTGCCGCGTAATGGGCAAATGCCGGCTTAGAAACCGCACGATGGGGTTGTTGTCGGGGTCGATTTCGGGGTCGCCGCCGCCGCTAAAGGCCATGCGCGCCCCCGTATACATCAGGAAAACTCCCAGGATGTAGAGCAAAAAGTGGAACTTGGCCAGCAGCGCCGCGCCCGCCACAATGAAGATGCCGCGCAGCACCAACGCCCCCAGCACGCCCCAGAACAGGATGCGGTGCTGGTACTCGGCCGGCACCTTGAAATAGGTGAAAATGAGCAGGAATACGAACAGGTTGTCCACGCTCAGCGCCTTCTCGATGAGGTAGCCCGTCAGCCACTGCAGGCCCGCTTCGTGGCCCATCGTGCGGTACACGAAGTAATTGAACGTCAGCGACAGCGTAATCCAGAACGCGCTCCAGCCCAGCGCCTCGCCCAGCTTCACGGCGTGGGCCCGGCGGTTGAGAACCAGCAAGTCGAGCAGCAAAAGCCCGATTACCAGCAGATTAAACAGAATCCAGAACAAGGGCGTGTTTTCCATCCGGTAGCGTTGTGCTTACCCGATACGCAAAAACGAGGGGGTAGGGTAAGCGCGTGCGCGGTAAGCTTGGGCTTGCCGTTATTCCGTTTCGCACCAGCGGTACCCTGCACTCGCCCCGGCAAGCCGAAGCTCACCGCACATTTGCTTATCCTACACTGATGCTGGGCTGCCCTTGCGGCGCGTCCTGAGTGCGCCGTGGGGGGTGCACCCAACTGCTCACCTTCATCTGCACCACGCCAAACAGGGCTTCCTTGAAGATACCCTTCGACATTTTGGACTGACCTCTGGTGCGGTCGGTGAAGATGATGGGCACTTCCTTGATGCGGAAGCCCAGGCAGTAGGCCAGCCATTTCATCTCAATCTGGAAGGCGTAGCCCACGAAGTGAATTTTGCTCAGGTCGATGGCCCGCAGCACCCGCGCCGAGTAGCACTTGAAGCCCGCCGTGGCATCGTGAATGGGCATGCCAGTAATAAAGCGCACGTATTTGGAGGCGAAATACGACATCAGCACCCGGCTCATGGGCCAGTTTACCACGTTCACGCCGTCGCTGTAGCGCGAGCCCACGGCCAGGTCGTAGCCCTGCACGGCGCAGGCCTCGCGCAGGCGCAGCAGGTCTTGTGGGTTGTGCGAAAAGTCGGCATCCATCTCAAACACGTAATCGTAGCCCCGCGCCAGCGCCCAGCGAAAGCCGAAGATGTAGGCCGTGCCCAGGCCTTGCTTACCCGCGCGCTCTTCCAGAAACAACCGGCCCGCAAACTCCGCCATCAGCCTGCGCACGACCGCGCCCGTGCCGTCGGGCGAGCCGTCGTCAATAACCAGGACGTGGAAATCCTTGGGCAGCGCAAAAACGGCCCGTAGAATAATCTCCACATTTTCCCGCTCGTTATACGTCGGAATCAAGACCAGTCCGGCGGCCATTGTACTCATCGTTCGCAAAGATACGGAGGGTTAGGATTGCGTAATGGGTAATTTGAGTAAGGAGCGTAATGTCGTTCTTATGGCTGCACGGCATTACGCTCCTTACTCAAATTCCCATTACCCATCGCCAGCTGCCCAGCTACCCGCCGGGCGTACTTCACGCAGTCGGGCACGCTCACGCCGGCCTGCCAGTTGGCCACTGGCACAATGCCCTGGGCCGCCAGCGGGGCCACCGCCGCCCGCGCCGCCGCCAGGTGCTGGTCGAATTGCGGAATGCTGCGCGGCCAGTAGTAGCGTCCCTGCCAGCGCGGCGCGCCCGCGATGCCGTAGAGCTGGCTCAGCTCCTGGTGCACCGCGGCCAGCTGCGCGGCCTCGGGCTCCTGGGCCTGCCGCGCAAACTGCGCCCCGCCCACAAAGCTGGTAAACAGCACCTGCCCGGCCGGCGCGCGGTCCGGAAACAGCGAGCTCGTCCAGATGGAGCCCGCCGAATAAGTGCCCTCCACCCGCGGGTTCAGGGCCCCGAATCCTGCTAGCGGGTGCGCCACGGCCGCGCGGTCGTAGGCCGAGTACACGAGCGTCATGGGGGGGTAGCGCACGGCTGCCAGCGCCGCCGCCGCCGCCGCGAAGTGCGGCGCCAGCAGCTCGGCCGCCGCGTAGGCGGGTAGGGCCAGCGCCAGGTGCGAGTAGGTGGCGCTTGGTGCCGGATGCTCAGCGCCGGAGGAGGGGGTAGGAGTAACTGCCAGCTGATATTTGTTGACCGCCAGCTGCGTAATGGCCGTCACGGCCTGCCCAGGGTGGTAGCTCGTGAGCCGGGCCGCCAGCGCATCGGTGAGCGCCTGCACGCCGCCGCGCAGCGTAATGGTGCGGCGGCGGGCGGTTTTGGGGCCTTTGGCCAGGCCGCGCAGCAGCGAGCCATGTTTTTCTTCCAAAGTCGCCAGCTGCGGAAACGTGAGCGAGAGCAGCAGCTCGGCCGGGTCGCCGGCGTAGATGCCCGCCACGAACGGGTTCACGGCGTACTGCACCACTTCATTGCCAAAGTGCCGGCTGAAAAAGGCGGCTACCGTTTCGCCCGCCACGGGGGGGGTAGGGCGGCGCAGCAGCTCGCTCAAGAGCCCCAGCTTGGTGCGCCAGCTAAAAAAAGGGCTGGCCAGCAGCGCCGGCGGCGAGGCCGGCAGCGCCCGGTACTGGCCGCCGCGCAGCACGTAGCGGTGCTGGCTCACCAGGGCGGCTTCCTGCACGTGGTCCTGCAGGCCGAGCTCGGTCAGTAGCTCGTCCAGCTCGGGGCTTAGCAGCAAGGAGTTAGGCCCGGCCTCGAGCTGGTAGCCGGCGGGGGGGTAGGGCGAAAGCAGGTTGCCGCCCGCCCGGTCGCTGGCCTCAAACAGGTCGTAGGCCACGCCCGCTTTTTGCAAGTAAAAGGCCAGCGTGAGGCCCGTGAGGCCGCCGCCGAGGATAGCAATGCGCATTTCTTGGAGCTGTTAGCTAACAGCGGTTGGCTGATAGCTTTGTTTGGTAGTCAATTTTATTTAGAACAAAAGCTATCCGTCACTGGCTGGCAGCCGACCACGCTAAAAATGAACAAAGCAGTTTTCCTGGACCGCGACGGTGTACTCAACGAAGAGATGGGTGACTACGTGTGGACGCCCGAGCGCTTTCGCATTTGCCCCGGCGTGCCCGAGAGCATCGCCCGCCTCAAAGCCGCCGGCTACTACCTGGTGGTCGTCACCAACCAGGCCGGCATTGCCAAGGGCCTCTACTCGCGGGCCGAGGTGCTGGCCTGCCACAACCTATTGCAGCAAGCGTGTGGCTACCAGCTCGACGCGCTCTATTTCGCCGCCAATCACCCGTCCGTCAGCGAGTCCATCCTGCGCAAGCCCGATTCTGGGATGCTCGAAAAAGCCGTGGCCCGCTTTCACCTCGACCCCGCCCAGTGCTGGCTGGTCGGCGACCGCGCCCGCGACCTCGAAGCCGGGGCGCGGCTCGGGGTGCGTGGCATCCTGGTGGGCCACGCCGAGCCGGTAGCCTACGAGCCGCGCGTGGCCGATTTGCGGGCCGCCACGGAGCTTATTCTGGGGTAAAATAGCCGCTTGCTATTCTTTGTAGAACGACTCCAGCGCCGCCTGCAGCTGCGGGTATTCATAGCTAAAGCCCTGGCTGAGCACTTTATCGGCGCTCACGCGCTGCGAGCCCAGCACGATTTCGCTCATCTCGCCCATCGCCAGCTTCAGCCCAAAGGCCGGCACTTTGGGCAGCAGCAGCGGGCGGTGCATCACCTGGGCCAGGGTTTCGGTAAGCTCCTTGTTGGTCACCGGGTGCGGCGCCACGGCGTTGTACTCGCCCTGCCACAGCGGGTCTTCCAGCATCCGCACCACCAGGCGGCACAGGTCATCCACGTGAATCCAGCTCATATATTGCCGGCCCGAGCCCAAGGGGGCGCCCGCGCCGTAGCGCACGGTTTTGGCAATCGGCACCAGCGCGCCGCCCTCGGGGCTGAGCACGATGCCAATGCGCGGCAGCACCACGCGCGGCCCCAGCTCGCCCACGCGCCGGGCGGCGGCTTCCCACTGCACCACCACATCGGCCAGAAAATCGTCGCCGGGCGCCGGAATGGGCGAGTTCTCATGCAGTACCTCCTCGCCCCGGTCGCCATAAACCCCAATGGCCGAGGCCGATAGCAGCGTTTGTACGTGGTGGCCCGCCTTGGCCAGCTCGCGGTGCAGCAGCTCCAGCCCATCGAGGCGCGAGCGGATAATCTCGTGCTTGCGCTCGGGGGTCCACTTGCCATCAGCCACGCTGCTGCCCGCCAGGTTCACGATGGCGTCGGCGTAGGGCACGGCGGCCGGGTCAATGGTGCCAGCCTGCGGGTCCCAGCCAAACAGCCGGAAGTGGCTGGTTTTCTGCGGTTCGCGCGTGAGCAGCGCTACTTCGTGCCCGCCGTCGAGCAGTAGCTCGGCCAGCCGCTGCCCAATCATGCCCGTGCCGCCCGTGATGAGGATTTTCATGTTAATAGTGGCTAATGTTTATAATGACTGGTACCTACTGATGAATGACTAATTCAGGTCAAGAAATTAGTCATTCATCAGTAGGTACCAGTCATTTATTTTCCTATCTGACGTAGAAAATCATTGCGCAAAATGCTGTCTTTTAAAAATTTGCCACCATATTCGCTGGTAATGGTCGAGCTGCTGGTGTCGTTCACGCCGCGGCTCATCACGCAGAGGTGGTCGGCTTCGATGAGCACGGCCACGTCGTCGGTGCCCAGGCTCTGGCGCAGGTGCTCGGCAATCTGGCGCGTGAGGCGCTCCTGCACCTGGGGGCGGCGGGCATAGTACTGCACCACCCGGTTGAGCTTGCTGAGGCCAACTACGTGTTTATCAGGTATATAGGCTACGTGCGCCTTGCCCACGATGGGCACAAAGTGGTGCTCGCAGCACGAAAAAACCGTAATGTCGCGCTCTACCAGCAACTGCCGGTATTCGTAGCGGTTCTCAAACAGGCGCACTTCGGGTCTTTGCGTGGGGCTGAGGCCTTTAAACCACTCTTGCACGTACATTTTGGCCACCCGCTTGGGCGTGCCAGCCAGGCTATCGTCGGTCAGGTCGAGGCCCAGCTCCTCCATAATCGCGCGAAAATGCCCGGCGATGGCCGCAATCTTCTGGTCGTCGCTGTGGTCAAAGGCGTCGGGGCGCAGCGGGGTGCGCAAGCCCAGGGGCAGGTGGTGGTCCGGGTGGTCGGCCACCGGCGTGGGGCTGGCGGCGGGTCCGGCGAGGTTATTCTCCATAATATTCGACAAAATTACGGTCGGTTTCGTGCAGCGTCACGGCCAGCGTCAGCTGGGGGGGTAGGGCCGCCCGTAGCCGCCGCCAGATAACGACGGCAATATTCTCGGCCGTGGGGTTCAACTCCCGGAAGTCCTCGGTGTCGAGGTTGAGGTTGCGGTGGTCAAACCGGTTGAGCACCTGCTTCTTAATGATATCGCTGAGTTCTTTGAGGTCAAACACGTAGCCGGTGGCGGGGTCTACGCTGCCGGTCAGGCGCACCGTCAGGTTATAGTTGTGGCCGTGGTAGTTGGGGTTGTTGCACTTGCCAAATACCTCCTGGTTGCGCGCTGCGCTCCAGGCGGCGTGGTGCAGGCGGTGGGCCGCGTTAAAATGTTCGGAACGGCAAATAGTGAGCTGAGGCATGGGCAATTCAACCGTCGGCAAGAGGTTTTGTTGAGGCTGTTAGGGTGGGGTAGGGGATAGGACTTAGGCAAGAAAAAATAAACTACGATAAAATTTTGGTTTTATCCCTTTAGTATTGAAATAAGCTGCTTAAATTTGGGCGTCCAGAGAATAAAGGCGGTGCTTATTCTTTGTATTTTACCTTGTTTTAACTTCCTTTTTACTACTCCTTTATTTTAACCGATGAAACGGAACGCGCTACTATTATTCTTCTTTCTGTTGGGTGCACTGCACGTGTCGGCTCAGCGCTCGCCCGTTGATGAGGCAGACCAGAATATCAACAATATCCCCCGCAAAGGCCAGCGCGTGAGCATGCAGCTCGACAATAAGCGCGTGGAAACTGCTTGGATAAAGCAGCTCAATGACCAGTTTCCGGGCAAGGTTAAGAACAATAAAGGCACCATTACGATGGACGGGGTGACGATTGCGGATATTTCGCCCACGCCCGTCCGCGTCATTAGCCGCGTGGAGGCGCTGCCCACGGGCACCGGGGTGTGGTGGAGCATCGACCTGGGCAACGCCTACCTCGGGCAGGCTTCGACGCCTACCCAGTGGAAGGCCGGCGAGAAATACCTGAAGGATTTTGCCCGCTCGATGTACCGCGAAGACTTGGTAGCTCAGATTACGGATGCCGAAAAATCGCTGGTGACCTCGCAAAATAACCATATGGCGGTGATTGCCAAGTCGGAGGCCGTGAAGAAAGAGATTGAGAAGAACAAGGCCCGTAAGCTCGAAATTCAGCAGCAGCTGGCGGCCAATGCCGCTGAATTGCAGCAGCTTAACAACCAGGTTGACTCTAACCTGAAAGAGCAGGAAGCCGCCCGCGCCGACATCGTGAACATGCGCGTGGCCCTGGAAGCCGTGAAAGAGCGCATGGGCAAGATTGAGTAAGCTTCCCTACCCCCTTTAGAAACCCCGCCGGCTGCCGACGGGGTTTTTTATTGCTCCAAAGCTAACCCGCGCGCCCCGGCTTGCGTTTGGGAGACGGACAGGTCCGCGAGGACCTGCCTACCCACCCCCTCTTACCCAGAACAATGGAAAAGACCGAAGTACAACACCAGGTGCACCTGGAAGGCGCAATTAAATTGCTGACGGGCGACCTGAGCGAAGAAGCCAGCCGCGCTGGTACCGACAACCACCTGCAGCGCTGGATTGAAGACCTGAAGGCAGCCAGCAACCCCGAGTTTCACAAGCTGGTAGTGGACCTGCAAGAACTGAAAGCCTTGCTCAACAGCGGTACCTACGATGGCAGCCAGGTAGGCCGCCTGCTGCACCGCCTTGGCAATGAGACGGCCCGCACGGCGGAGTACGCGGAGGGCAACACCCGCACCCACGTCGAGAAGCTGGGCACTGCCCTGCTGGCGGCCGCTGGCCAGCTGCAGGGCTCGGCCACTACCCCCGAGCAAGACCTGAAGAACAGCAAAAAAGGCTCGGATAGCAACGCGTAAGCGGCAAGTGCCACAGCCTTGAAAGGGGTAGGGCTCAACTCTGCGGAGTGGGGCGCTACCCCTTTTTCGCGTTGAGGCGCGTATAGCAGCTTCCATTATGGCCCGCTTGGCGGGCGCCTGCCGATGCATTTATTTGTGTACAGCCCGCTGCCCGACGCAGTGCGCGCACTGCTTCACCGGGCGCTGCCCGCCGCCACTATTACCTATGCGGCCGAGCAGCCGGGTGGTGCCCCGGCTGAATTTGAGCGGACTACCGTGCTGTTTGGGAATCCGCCGCGCGAGTGGCTGGCGCAGACACTCCCCAACCTGCGGTTTTGGCAGCTTGACTCGGCCGGATTTGACCGCTACCAGGGGCTGATGGTGGCGGCGCCGGTGGCTAATATGGGTGACTACTTTGCCTGGCCCTGCGCCGAAACAATGGTGGCCGGCCTGCTGGCGCTGTACCGGGCGCTGCCCGAGCTGGCGCGCCTCCAGGCCGAGCAGCGATGGGTGGGAGCGCCCATCCGGAGCCGCATGGGGCTGCTGCGCGGCAAGCGGGTAGTGATTTTGGGGGCCGGCACCATTGGGCAGGCGGTGCGGCAGCAGCTCAGTGGCTTTGGCTGCGTGGTGCGGCTGCTGGCGCGCACTAGTGCGCTGGCTCAGCTGCACTCGCGCGAAGAGCTGGCGGCGGCGCTGCCTACTACCGATATCGTGGTTAACTGCCTGCCCGGCAGCGCCCAGCATTTCTTCACGGCCGACCTCATCGCCGCCCTACCCCCCCACGGCCTCTACGCCAGCGTGGGGCGTGGCAACACCACCGACGAGCCGGCCCTCATCGCCGCCCTGCAAGCCGGCCGCCTCGGCGGCGCCGTGCTCGACGTGACTGCCACCGAGCCCCTACCCCCCGGCCACCCCCTGTGGGCGCTGCCTAACGTGCTGCTGACGCAACACACCGGCGGTGGCCAGCCCGAAGAGGCCGCCGGCAAAGTGGCCCAGCTGCTGCGCAACCTGCGCCTGCTGCAAGCCGGCCAACCCCCAGAAAACCAAGTTGAGCTAAAGCGCGGGTATTAGTTCGGGTAGTCAGTTAGCCGGCAGTAGCCTGGGGCTCGTGGTGGGCAGCCAGCTGCCGGGCGGGCTGCTGGAGCAGCGCGGCGGCTTCCTCGTCGGTGAGCACGCGGGCCTCGGTGGCGCCATCGGGGAAAATCAGGCGGCTGGCGGCCTGGCGCAGCTCGTCGAGGCGGCTCAGGGCGTCGGCCACGGTGGGGTTAGCTTCGAAGCGGGCAAGCAAGCCACTGGCACGCGCGGCCTGAAACAGCTTTTCGAGCACAAAGGGCAGCACCCAGCCCGCGATATTGGTCATGAAAGCGCCGCGCAGCCCCAGGCGCAGCAGCAGGCGGGCGGCCATGCGCTCCAGCAGCAGGGCGCGGGCGGCGGGCAGGGCCTTGTCGGCCAAAAAATCGGCTACCAGGCGGGCGTGGCCGCTCTGGATTTCGGCCCGCAGCACTTCCTGCACCGAGTCGAGGGTGCGCTGGGCCAGCTGCCGAAACAGGCGGCCCGTTTGCCAGGCGCGCAGGCCGGTGTGGCGGGCCGCCGCTAGCACCTGGCCAGGTAAGTTGGGAGGGAGGGAAAAGTATTTCATGCAGCTAAATAATGCCGGTGGGCTAGTGCTATACGGCGTAGCCTGCTCGCGGATGCCGGCGATGAGGCCGCCCGCTGGCCGCAGGTGGCGGGGCCGGCCGGCCGATGCGGCAGGTTGAGAATGCGGCAAACATTCTTCAAGAAAAAAATAGAACTTATAATTTTGATTAGTAGTAAATTAGGCGTAAGCTATAGCCCGGCGCTCTGGCAGCAGACTGGGCCAGTAGAAACCAGGTGCGACTTGCTGGCGTTATGAACGGAATTTGGCAAAAAACGGCCGGTATTCTGCCACTTACCGTTTTGCTACTGTGCAGCCAAAGCTCTACTACTTCCGGATTTCCCCGGCTTCTATGTCCGACTTATTACTCGACATTAATCTTCAGCAAGTGCCCGATGATTACCTGGCCGGCGCTTGGCGGGTAGCCCACCGGGTAATCAACAGGGCCGACCCCGCCAGTGCCCTGGCCCAAGCTACCAGCCTGCTGCTGAGTGGCGAACTGCTACAGTTGCAGTCGCCTACCCTGAACGAAACCGGCAGCTGGGCCGTGCAGCGCGACGAGCTTCTTAATCGCCCGTACCTGAGCCTGAACTTTCCGACCGAAGAGCTGCGGGCGCTTGTGACGCGCCTGCGCCGCACCACCGACGGCGCCCGCAGCCAGCTCAATCTCTACTTTAGCTCGGGCCTGGAAATGCAGCTCGACCGCCCGTAGTGCTGGTTTATCCTTTCCCTTATCCCGCTCTATCTCTACCTCTTGCCGTGACCAACGCCGCTACGCCTACCTCGCCCCGCACGACGGAAGAAGAATTTCACTTCCTGGCCGATTTCATCCCGCAGCTGGTGTGGATAACCGACCCCACGGGCTTCCACACGTATTTCAATCAGCGCTGGATTGACTACACCGGCTACACGCTGGCCGACAGCGTGGGGCCCGATATGTGGAACAACCTGCTGCACCCCGCCGACCAGGCCCGCGCGCGCCAGGTGTGGGGCCACTCGCTGGCCACCGGCGACGCCTACGAAATCGAGTACCGGTTTAAAGGGCAGGATGGGAATTATCGCTGGTTTTTGGGCCAGGCCCTACCCCGGCGCGATGAGGCCGGTGCTATCGTGACGTGGTTTGGCACCTGCACCGATATCCACGACCAAAAGCTGGTTAACGACAAGATGACGGAGCGGGAGGCGGAGTTTACGACCCTGGCCGACAACGTGGCCCAACTATCCTGGATGGCCCGGCCCGATGGCCACATCTACTGGTACAACAAGCGCTGGTACGACTACACCGGCACCACCTTGGCCGAGATGGAGGGCTGGGGCTGGGATAAAACGCACCACCCCGACCACATTAGAGCCGTGACGGAATTTGTGCGCAAAGCCTGGGCCGCCGGTCAGCCCTGGGAACTGACCTTCCCGCTACGGGGCAAAGACGGCGAATACCGCTGGTTTCTGACCCGCGCCGTGCCCGTGCGCGACGAGCAGGGTCAGCTGGTGCGCTGGCTGGGCACCAACACCGATGTGACCGAGATGCGCCAGCTGCAGGAGCAGCTGCAAAACTCCTACGCCGACCTCGAAGCGAAAGTCACCTTCCGCAACCTGGAGCTGGAGCACGAAGTGCAGCGCCTGCGCCAGCAGGTGGGGGGTAGGGAGTAATTAAAATAAAAGAACGTCATGCTGAGCTTGTCGAAGCATCTCGCATGCAGCAGTAATTTCTACGATTGAGATTACTGCTGCGAGCGAGATGCTTCGACAAGCTCGGCATGACGTTCTTTTAGTACCCATTACTCATTACCAATTACCCATTCCCCCCGGCCGTACCTTTGTGGTATGCCGCCGCTCCTGCTGGCCGGCCTTAGCTTTTTCTGCGTGATGAACAAGACCTATTGCCCCAGCCTGACTGAGTACAAGCGCCGCGTGGCGCGCGTGGTGAACATTGGCGGCGTGCCGCTGGGCGGCGACTACCCCATCCGGGTGCAGAGCATGACCACCGTGGATACGATGGACACGCAGGGCTCGGTGGAGCAGACGCTGCGCATGGTGGCCGCCGGCTGCGAGTACGTGCGCATTACGGCCCCCAGCGTGAAGGAGGCGCAGAACCTGCTGACTATCAAAAAAGAGCTGCGGGCGCGCGGCTGCAACGTGCCCCTCATCGCCGATATTCACTTCACGCCCAACGCCGCCGAGCTGGCCGCCCGCATCGTGGAGAAAGTGCGCGTGAACCCCGGCAACTACGCTGACAAAAAGAAATTCGAGGAAATCGAGTATACCGACGCCAGCTACGCGGCCGAGGTCGAGCGCATCCGCGAGCGCTTCCGGCCGCTGGTGAAAATCTGCAAGGAGCACGGCACGGCCATGCGCATCGGCACCAACCACGGCTCGCTTTCGGACCGGATATTAAGCCGCTACGGCGACACGCCGCTGGGCATGGTGGAGTCGGCGCTGGAGTTTTTGCGCCTCTGCGAAGAAGAAAACTACTACGACGTGGTGCTGAGCATGAAGGCCAGCAACACCCAGGTGATGGTGCAGGCCTACCGCCTGCTGGTGCAGAAGCTCGATGAAGAAGGCCTCCAGCCCTACCCCCTCCACTTGGGCGTAACCGAAGCCGGCGAGGCCGAAGACGGCCGCATCAAGAGCGCCGTGGGCATCGGCACGCTGCTCGAAGACGGCCTGGGCGACACCGTGCGGGTGAGCCTCACCGAAGCGCCCGAGGCCGAAGCCCCGGTGGCCCGCATGCTCATCGACCGGTATATAGGCCGGGCAGCTCTGGCTAAGTCCATCAAGCCGCTGGTAGGCGAAGAGCCCATTAATCCCTTTCAGTACCACCGGCGCACCACGCACGAGGTAGCAAACTTTGGAGGCCTGAATGTGCCGCGCGTCATCGTGAGCCTGACGCGGCTGCCCCAGCTGGAATACGCCGACCTGCGCGCCGCAGGCCACCTGTATTCGCCGTTTCTGGATAAGTTTCAGATGTCGGACCAGGGGGCCGATTACATCTACACCGGGGAGCGGCCAGTGCCCTTTATGCTGCCCAACGGCCTGAAGGAGATTTTAAATTATGATGCCTGGGTCGATGCCGGCCGTCGCCCGCACCACTACCCCGTGATGACGGCCGATACCTACATGGAAGAGCTGGTGCGGCACCCGCAGCTCAACTTCCTGATGGTGGCCCTCGACGTGCTCGATGCGTCGCTGTTGCTGCACCTGCGCCACGACCCCACGGTGGTGCTCGTGCTGGCTACCACCAATGCCCACGCCATGCCCGAAATGCGCCGGGCCTTCTTCGAGCTGCTCAACCACCAGGTAACCTGCCCGGTCATCATTGCCCGCTCCTACCCCGACCAGCCGCTGGAACAAACTCAGCTTGATGCCGCTACCGAGCTGGGCGGGTTGCTCATCGACGGGTTGGGCGACGGCATCGTGATTGGCCCGGAGCTGCTCGCCCCGCGCCCGCAGGCCGAGTGGCTGGAGATACTGGGTAACTACAACCAGCTGAGCTTCGGCATTTTGCAGGCGGCGCGCACCCGCATGAGCAAGACCGAGTACATCAGCTGCCCCAGCTGCGGCCGCACGCTGTTCGACCTGCAGGAAACCACGGCCATGATTCGCCAGCGCACTGACCACCTCAAGGGTATCAAAATCGGCATCATGGGCTGCATCGTGAACGGACCCGGTGAAATGGCCGACGCTGACTACGGCTACGTGGGGGTAGGGAAAGGCAAAATCGCCCTCTACCGCGGCCAAGAAGTCATCAAAAAAGCCGTGCCCGAAGAACGCGCCGTTGACGAATTAATCGAGCTGATGCGCGAGGACGGGAAGTGGATTGAAAAGGAAGTAGTGGGCGAGCCGGTGGGGGTATAAAGCTTGTTATGCTTGATTTTAGCTTTATCCCAGACGAAAAGAATATGCACGCCCCAGGCTTAAACTATGCTGGCGGTATTGAATACGAGGAATTTATAGTAGCACAGGACTTGAAGATAATTGAAAGCCACCTCGATTACTACGGTAAGTTTCGCTGGATAAGCCAGAATGTTCAGCATAAGTGGGCAATGCTAACCCCCGCCGTTGCGGCAGCTATCCCCAATTTAGCTTCTATTCTCAAGCAGGCATTTGCAGCAGATTGCGGCCTAGTAGCTTTTGGTGATTAAGATGAGCATGTTTTCGACAGCGCATTTTCAGCAAAATGGCTTCGCTATAATCTCGCAACTCTGCACGCCGCCCGAAGTAGCGGCCCTGCTCCAATGCATTGAAAATGCGCCCGCCGCCGGTCCCAATTTTCGGCGTAACCAAGATGTATTCGCCATTCGCAATTTGGTAGGCGAAATCCCGGCATTACTATCCCTACTGAATACGCCGAAGCTGCGCGAAATATTGGCCGAATTATTTCCCGCTGGTTGCCATCTCACCAAGGCGATTTATTTTGACAAGCCAGCGGGCTCCAACTGGCTGGTAGCTTGGCACCAGGACTTGATGATAAATGTGGAGCACCGCGCTGAGCAGCCTGGGTTTGGTCCCTGGACGGCTAAGGCCGGCTGGGTGGCCGTGCAGCCGCCAGTCGCGGTACTCGAAAATACCGTAACCCTGCGCCTGCACCTCGACGACTGCGACGCTACCAACGGCGCGCTCAAAGTGGTACCTAGCTCGCACCGCCAAGGCGTGGTGCCCGCTGAGGCCATTGCTCGCCAAACGCCTACCCCCTTCGTGTGCGCCGTGCCTGCCGGCGGGGCTATGCTCATGAAACCCTTGCTGCTGCATGCCTCCAGCCGCAGCACTAGCGCCCGGCCGCGCCGCGTCATTCACCTGGAGTTTTCGGCTGAGGAACTACCGGCCGGGCTGATGTGGCGTGAGCGGCAGGCAATGGAGCAATAATGCTGATGCTGCGCTACAAAATGGCCTGGAACTGCATAGTTACTTCGGGCCGGTAATTAACGTCGTTCACGTTGGTAAAATCGGGCCTGGCGCGGTAGTTGAGGGTTATTTTGGCGTTGTGGCCGTCGAGCAGCACGTTTACGCCGCCGTCGAAAACGTGCACGTCCCGGATGGTGCCATCCTCGCGGCGCAGGCCCTCGTAGCGGCCGTGAATATAGTCTACGTAGGGTTGCAGGCGGATTTTGGGGCCGAGCAGACGCTGGGGCAGGATGTAGCCCGTCTGGATGGTTTGGGCCGTGCCGGTGCCCACCACGGGCACGGCGTTGCCGCGCAGCACCGCCGAGCCGTAGCCGGGGTTGAGGTTGCCGGCGTAGCGCACCAGGTTGCTACCCATGTTGTACTTGTAAAAAGCCCCGTAGAAGGTGAAGGCCGTGCGCTCGGTCGTGTCGATGGGCGTGTCGTAGAAAACGTCGGCCGCGAGCACGCTCAAATCCTGCGTGCGGTACGGGATGGCCCAGGCGTTGGTGGGCACCGTGGGGGGTAGGGCCGCGTCGCGCACGTACATGCCGTCGCCGTAGTAGAGAAAGCCCGCGCCCACGTTCAGCACGCGCTTCGCGCCCAAGTACGAGCCCACCGGAAAAGGCACGAGGTTGGCTTCCTTTTCCAGAAATTCCCAGTCGAAATACCCCTGGTACACCTTGCCCCGCGCCCGCGGGTTGAACTGCGCCACGCCCGTGGCCAGGGTAGCCGGCGTGCTGGCGAGGTTGTTTTTGTAGGCATCATTCACCGAGAGGCGGTAGTCGAACTTATTGAAGCGGCCGTGGGCAAACAGGCCCAGGCCCCGCCCGGTCTGGTCGATGGCGTCGAGCACGGGCCACTGCGTACCGGGCACGTCGAGCGTGAGCAGCGAAAACGCGGCGAAGCTGGTCTGGCGCGAAATGCCGTTGTAGGCGTGTAGGCCCCCGCCGAAGCTCAGGTACTTGTTCACCTTGTAGTCTACCATCGCGTCGTGCAGGTAAAACAGCGACTTCTTGCCCGGCCCGGTGGTTTCGCCCGGCGCGCCGCCCGAAATGGTGCTCTGCGAGTTAATCCCCAGCTGCGTGATGATGACGAAGCGCGAGTTGAGTTGCGACACGATGAGCATCCGGGCGCGCCGAATACCAAAATCGACCTGGCTGCTGGTGGGCTCCTCGGTGCCGTTGACCGTGCCGGTATTATTCTCCGCATAGCGGCTCCAAAACTGCACGGCCGTCATCAGGCGCACGTATTTGGAGCCGTCGGCCGAGATATTAATCTTCATGCCCGCACCATAGGGCGCCGACTTGGCCGGCTGGCTCATGGGCTTGGGCAGCTCGTTGGAGGCCGGGTTGGGCGCTTTGCCGGGGGTAGGGGGCATCACCACCTGAGCGCGGGCGGCGGTGCCGAGCAGCAGCAAGGCGCCGGCCATCGCCAGGCGACTAAAAGAAGTAACAGAGGTAACCATCAGTGTGGGCGGGGAATGAGTAGTAGGAGCACAGCGCAGCCAGGCGGCCCGTGCGAGCCGAATAAGAAGGGTTGAACTGGTTGGATGGGGGTAGGGCTACCCAGGCCGCGCTTAGTGGTGCGGCACGGCTTCTTCGTGGCGCGTGCCTACGAGGGGCATCTCGGCTACCGGCTCGGGGCGCAGCTCCTCGGGCACCGAGCGGCCCTGCAAGGCCAGCTGGTGGCGGGCCTCGTCAAACTCGCCCTCGCTCTTGGCCACCACCAGCGTGGCAATGCCATTGCCGATGACGTTGGTGATGGCCCGCGCCTCACTCATAAAGCGGTCCACGCCCAGCAGCAGCGCCACGCTCTCCACCGGAATCGCCTTGGTGGCCGCCAGCGTGGAGGCCAGCACGATGAAGCCCGAGCCCGTGACGCCCGCTGCGCCCTTGCTCGTAACCACCAGAATGGCAATGAGCGAGAGCTGCTGCGTGAAGGTGAGCGGGATGTTAAACGCCTGAGCCAGAAAGATAACCGAGATGGATAAGTAGATGCTCGTGCCATCGAGGTTGAAGGAATAACCGGTCGGGATGACCAGGCCCGCCACCGAGCGCGAGCAGCCGTAGCGCTCCATCTTATCAATCATGCGCGGCAGGGCCGACTCGGACGACGAGGTGCCGAGCACCAGCAAAATCTCCTCCTTAATAAAGCTCAGGTAGGGCCCCAGCCGCAGCTTGTAGTAGCGCAGAATGAGGTTCAGGACCACGAAAATGAACAGGAACATGGTGGCGTAGACCACCAGCATGAGCTTGCCCAGCGGCAGCAGGGTCGCGATGCCGTACTTGCCAATGGTGAAGGCCATACCCCCAAATGCCCCGATGGGCGCCAGCTTCATCACCATCGCCAGCACCCCAAACATGACGTGCGAGAGCCGGTCGAAGGTCTTGACCAGCGGCTGAACGGTATCGCCCAGCCGGTTCAGGGCCAGGCCAAACAGCACCGCAAACAGCAGCACCTGCAGGATGTCGCCCTTGGCAAAGGCGCCCACCACGTTGTCGGGCACGATATGGGTGAAGAACTCGACCCAGTTCATCTCGCCGGCCTTTTCGGTGAATTTGGCGGCTTCCTCGGTTTTCTTGGTATCGAGCAGCACGGCCTGGGCCACTTTCTGCACACCCGCCCCCGGCTGGGTCAGGTTGGCCACCCCGATGCCGATGGCCAGGGCCAGCGTCGTCACTATCTCGAAGTACAGCAGGGCTTTGCCCCCCACGCGGCCCACCTTTTTGAGGCTGCCCATGCCCGCAATACCCAGCACCACTGTGAGGAAGATGATGGGCGTTATCAGCATCTTAATGAGGTTGATAAACGTGTCGGCCACCGGCTTGAGGGCCGCGCCAAACTTGGGGAACAGCGCCCCCACGAGCACGCCCAGGGCGATGGCGGTGAGCACCTGCACGGTGAGATTGGAATACCAGCGTTTCATGGGCAAGGGGCAAAAGGGTGGGAATGCCGGGCGGGCGGCCCGGTAAGTAGCGAAGAAAAAGCGATGTGAATGGGGGGCTAGGCCAGCTGCGGGGCGGTTCCGGTGGGTGCGCCCGCCAGGATGTCGGCACTGGCAAAGTCGGCGTACTTCTCGAAATTGCACACGAACTGTTCGGCCAGCGCGGCCGCCGTGCGGTCGTAGGCGGCCGGGTCGGCCCAGGTGCGGCGCGGGTCCAGGATGTCGGTGGGCACGCCGGGCACCGCCGCCGGCACAGCCACCCCAAACACCGGGTGCGGCGCAAACCCTACCCCCTCCAACTGCCCCGACAAGGCGGCCGTGAGCAGCGCGCGGGTGTGGGCCAGCTTCAGGCGGGTGCCGGTGCCATAGCTGCCGCCCGTCCAGCCGGTGTTCACCAGCCACACGTGGATGCCGGGGTTTTGGTCCAGCTGCTGGCCTAGCATTTCGGCGTAGCGGGTGGGGTGCAGGGGCAGAAACACCTGCCCGAAGCAGGCCGAAAACGTGGTCTGCGGCTCCACAATGCCCATTTCGGTGCCCGCCACCTTCGCCGTGTAGCCACTCAGGAAGTGGTACATGGCGTGGCTCTTATCGAGCTTGCTGATGGGGGGTAGCACCCCAAAGGCGTCGGCCGTGAGGAAGAAAATATGCTGCGGCGCGGCTCCCACACTCGGCTCCACGGCATTCGGGATGTAGTCGAGGGGGTAGGCGGTGCGCGTGTTCTGCGTCACGCTGGTGTTGGCGTAGTCCACGGTGTGGGTGCCGGGCACAAAGCGCGTGTTTTCCACGATGCTGCCGAAGCGGATGGCCTGCCAGATTTCGGGCTCCTTGTCGGCCGCCAGGTCAATGACCTTGGCGTAGCAGCCGCCCTCAAAGTTGAAAATGCCGGCGTCGGATGTCCAGCCGTGCTCGTCGTCGCCGATTAAGCCGCGCTGCGGGTCGGTCGAAAGCGTCGTTTTGCCCGTGCCCGAAAGGCCAAAGAACAGGGCCGTGTCGCCGGCGGCGCCCACGTTGGCCGAGCAGTGCATGGGCAGCGTCTGGTGCTGGGTAGGCAGGAGGAAATTCAGCACCCCAAAAATGCCTTTTTTCATCTCCCCCGCGTAGGCCGTGCCGCCAATCAGAATCAGCTTTTCGGTGAAATTGATGATGGCGAAGTTCTTCTGGCGGGTGCCGTCCACGGCGGGGTCGGCCTCGAAGCCGGGCGCGCAGATAATGCTGAAATCGGGCGCCCAGCTCGTGTCGGCGTCGGCCTCGGGGCGCAGAAACAGGTTGTAGCAAAACAGGTTGTGCCAGGCCAGCTCGTTCACCACCCGCAGCTTGAGCTGGTAGTCCGCGTTGGCGCCGGCGTAGGCGTCGTGCACAAATACTTCCTTATCAGCCAAGTAAGCCACCATTTTCTGGTGCAGCTGCCGGAACTGGGCCGGCTCAAAAGCCAGGTTGATATCGCCCCACCACACGCTGTCCTGCGTCAGCTCATCGCGCACGATGAAGCGGTCCTTGGGCGAGCGGCCCGTAAACTGGCCCGTGTCGCACATCAGCGCGCCGGTGTCGGTGAGCTGGCCTTCCTGGCGGCGCAGCGCGTGCTCGACCAGCGCGGCGGGCGCCAGGTTGAGGTGCGTCTGCGCCGGGACCTGCGCAAAGCCTAGGGGCCGGAGGCGGGGCAACACGTCGGGAGCTGGCGAGGGGGTAGGCATAACGCGAAGAAGTTTAAGTGATTGATAACGAATTGAAAATCGACAGGAGCGCGGCGCTAGGCCTGCGCGTCCTCATCGAGGCGCGAGGTGTGCTTGGTTTCGGCCATCGTCAAAAACAGTAGTAGCGACAGCCCAATACAGCCCGCGACGTACCAGAAAAAGTAGTTCTCGTGCCCGGCGCGCTTGCACCAAAGCGCGATGTACTCCGCCGTACCGCCAAACACGGCCACCGTGAGCGCGTGGGGTAGGCCGATGCCCAGGGCCCGGATTTCGACCGGAAACAACTCGGCTTTCACTACCACATTAATGCCGCTGTAGCCGCTCACGATAACCAGCGCCAGCAGCAGCAGGGCCAGCGCGCCCGCCGGCGTAGTGCTGTGGCTGAGCGCCGTGAGCAGCGGCACCGTGCCCAGCGCCCCACCCACGCCGAAAAAAAGGAGCAGCGGCCGCCGCCCAATGCGGTCCGACAGCGCCCCGAACGCCGGCTGCAATGCCGCAAAAACCACCAGCGACAAGAAGCTCACCAGCGTGGCCGTGCCCATCGGCATGTGGGCCGTGTTCACCAAAAACTTCAGCATGTAGGTCGTGAACGTGTAGAACGCCAACGTGCCACCCGCCGTGAGGCCCACCACCGTGAGCACCGCGCGCGGGTGCTGGCGCAGCACCCGCAGGCTGCCGCGGCGTTCGTCGGGGGTAGCGCGCTGGGCCTCAAAGGCGCTGGTTTCGGTCAGGTTCTGGCGCAGGTAGAGCGCCACCAGCGACAGCCCCGCCCCAATCACGAACGGGATGCGCCAGCCCCAGGCCAGCAATTGCGCCTCAGTCAGCAATACTTTTTGCAGGAAAAGCTGAATGCCCAGGGCCAGAATCTGGGCCCCAATCAGGGTCATGTACAGGAAGCTGGAGTAGAAGCCCCGGCGGCTGGGCGTGGCCATCTCGGCCAGGTAGGTGGCCGACACGCCGTACTCGCCACCCACGCTCAAGCCCTGCAGCAGGCGGGCCGTGAGCAGCATCACGGGCGCCACTAGGCCTACCGTTTGGTAAGTAGGGGTGAGGGCAATGAGCAGCGAGCCCAGCGACATAAGCAGCACCGAGAGCGTCATCGACTGCTTGCGGCCCACCTTATCGGCAATGCGCCCAAACATCCAGCCGCCGAAGGGCCGCATCAAAAAGCCCAGCGCGAAGATGCCGGCCGTTTGCAGCAGCTGCGCCGTGGTGTCATCGGACGGGAAGAACGAGCCCGAGAAATAAAGCGAGAACGACGAGAACACGTACCAGTCGTACCACTCCACCAGGTTGCCCACCGAGCCGCTCAAAATGGCCCGCAGCCGGCGTGGCGAAATGCCCTCCGGCCGCGCCACTTCGGCCCCGGCGGGGGGGTAGGGAAGCAGTGCCGGCGCGAGCTTAGTGGCCATGAGTGGGAAAATAGAAGCGGACAGTAAGCTCAAGTGAGTAGTTACTTACTCCGAAGCTGTGCCGCAAAGGAGCCACCCGATTTTGATGAAATTTCAAAGTATTGTTAACATTTCTCTGAAATTTTAGCACTTCTATCCCAGCCCTACCCCCTCGCTCGGCGCGAACGTCACCCGCAGCTGATGCCAGCCGTCGGCGTAGGCGTAGGTAATGCGGTGGCCATATAACTCGCTGATTCGCTTTACAATGGCTAGGCCAATGCCGATGGAATCCAGCGCCGCGTTGCCCTTTTTGAAGCGCCCAAATAGCTCCGCGGCCGGCGCGGTGGGCGCGTGGCCGGTGTTTTCCAGCAGCAGCTCGGTAGCCGAAAGCTGCACCCGAATTTGGCCGCCCGGCAGGTTGTGCCGAATGGCGTTGCTAAACAGGTTGTTGAGTAGCAGTTGGGCCAGCGCCGTATCGAGCGGCACGCGCACGCCGGGCGACAGCTGTTGGGTGGTGGTGATGCCCTTCATCTCGGCCAGGTCGGCGAAGGTGGCTTCTGTGCTGGCCACCAGCTGGCTGAGGTCGGTGAGGGCCGCCGGGCCAGCCTCGAAGTGCTCGAGCTTGGCCAGCAGCGTCAGCGACTGATTAATCTTGGCCAAGCGCTCCAGCTCGTCGTGCATCGTGGTGAGCGTGGCCAGCTGCGGCTCGGCCAGCACCGAGTCCATGAGCAGCTCAATCTTGGCCTTGATGCTGGCAATGGGCGTTTGCAGCTCGTGCGAGGCATTTTCGGAAAACTCCTTGAGGCCCTGGTAGTCGCGCTGCGCCCGCGCCGTCATGCGTATCAAGAACTCATTCAGCTCGTTAAACTCGGCCGTGCGGCTAGGCTGCAGCTCAATGGGCCGCGGCTGCCCCAGCTCAAACTGCTGAATGCCGCGCAGCGTAGCCGTGAACGGCCGCAGAATGCGCCACGAAATCAACTCGCTGAGAATCACCACCAGCGCCAGCAAAAACACGAACGTCCAGGCAAATACCAGCACCAGCCCGGTCAGGTACACGTCGCTGGGCTCCACCACCGCCGCCCGGCTCACCACTTGGTAGCGCTGGCCGCGCGCCCGAGGGTAGGTGGTGAGGCGCACCATCGCCACGCGGGCCTGCAGGGCGGCGTCCCACTCGTCGCGCACCAGCACGGTGCGGGTGCGGCGGGCCGTGTCGGGGGGCGCCAGCCGGCGCACCAGTACGTTGGCTCGCAGCGAATCGGGGAGGGTAGGGCGCCCGCTTTGCAGCTGCCGGGCCACCACCTCGTTCACGTGCGCCAGCTTGCCGATGGTGGCCTGCGTTACGCTCCGCGACAAGGCCGCGTACACGATGGCAAAGCCCAGGCTCAGCACAAAAAACGTGAGCACCGCGTAGGCCAGCGTGTAGCGGTAGTTGAGTTTCACTGGTCGGGCGCGCTGAGCTTGTAGCCGAAGCCGTACACGGTGCTGATGTAGTCCTTGCCGCCCGCGTCGGTTATTTTCTTGCGCAGGTTCTTCACGTGCTGATACACAAAGTCCACGCTGTCGAGGTTGTCGGTGTAGTCGCCCCAGAGATGGGCCGCGATGGCCTGGCGCGTCAGCATCCGGCCCTTGTTATTGATAAAGTAGACCAGCAGATTCGTTTCCTTGCGCGTGAGGCTCAGTAGCTTGCCCTTAACGCGACATTCCATCGACTCCAGGTCGGCGGTGAGGTCCTGAAACGTGAGCACGTTGTTTTTGTGCCCGCTGCGCCGGCGCATAATGGCCTTGATGCGGGCGTGCAGCTCGGGCAGCGGAAACGGCTTGGTGATGTAGTCGTCGGCGCCTTCGCTGAGGCCGGTCAGCTTAAAGTCAAGCGCGTTTTGGGCCGAAATAATGATGACGCTGCTCTCCACGCCCTCCTTGCGCAGCAGCTTCAGCAGGTTGATGCCGTTGCCATCGGGCAGCATAATATCGAGCAGCACCACGTCGTAGCTAAAGAGCACCAGCTTTTCGCGCGCCTCATCAAAGGTGCCCGCCACCTCGCAGAGGTAGTGCTCCTGGCCCAGGTAGCCCGCAATGCTGCGCGCCAGCTCGGCGTGGTCTTCAACTAGCAGGATTTTCATGGGTGGGCGGGCGGGGGGTAGGGCGGCAGATTGCAAATCTATTCACTGCCGCTGGCGTCGCCGCTTGGGAAGGCTTCCCGCCCATCATTCTAAGCCTGCCGCCCGGCTAGCTACGTCGCCACCAGGGGGGGTAGGGCAACTAGCCTTACGCGGCCGCGTCGACAGCCTGGCCGCCCGCGCCGGGCTTGTTGGCTTTCATGAAGAAAGCGAGCCCGATGGAAAACAAGCAGGCGAAACCCAGCAGGTAGAAGGCGTCGGTGTATGCCAGGGTGGTGGCCTGCTGCTGCACGACCCGGTAAATGGCCCCCTGGGCCTGCTGCATGGCATCGCCCCCGCTGGCGTTGACCCGGCCGAACACGGAAGTGGCGAACTGGCGCAGGCCCGCCGCGTAGTCGGGGTTGGTGAAGGTGAGGTGGTCGATGATGCGGCTCTGGTGGAACTGGCTGCGGCGGGCAATTACGGTTTCGATGGCCGCGATGCCGAAGCCGCCCCCGATGGTCTGCACCAGGTTGGTAAACATGGCTACCTGGTTGGTCTTGGACTTGGCCAGGCCCACGTAGGAAGCCACGCTGATGGGCACGAACAGGAAGCCCAGCCCCAAGCTTTGGTAGACGCGCGCCGTGGCCACCGTCCGAAAATCAACGGTGGTGCTGAGGATGTGCGCGTAATAAAAGCAAGCCAGCGAGCTGATTACCAGGCCAATGCCAATCAGCCAGCGGGCCTGCACCTTGCCCGTTAGCCAGCCCACAATGGGCATCAGCAAAATGAGTGACAGGCCGCCCGGCGTGATGGCCAGGCCGCTATCGACGGCTCGGTAGCCCAGCAGCGACTGCAAAAACTGCGGCAGCTGCGTGGTGCTGCCATAGAGCAGCGCGCCCACCACGAACATGACCAGCATGGCGGCCGTGAACGTGCGGTTGCGAAACAGGCTCAGGTCGAGGAGCGGGTTTTTGGTGCGCATCTCCCAGATAATGCCGCCCACCAGCAGCACCGCTGCCGCGACGCTAAGCAGGATAATGGCCTGCGAGTTGAACCAGTCGTCGCGCTCGCCCCGGCTCAGCACGTATTGCAACGCACTCAGGCCCAGGCCCAACAGGCTCAGGCCGATGTAGTCCACGCTGATGCCTTTGGCCCAGGCGTTGGCTTTTTCCTTCACCAGCTCCGGCGGGTCTTTCACCAGCGCCGTCACCAAAAATGCGGTGATGAGGGCGATGGGCACGTTGACGAAAAATACCCAGTGCCAGCTGTAGCTGTCCACGAGCCAGCCGCAGAGCAGGGGCCCCACCGTGGGAGCCACCACCGTGGCCACGCCGAACAGCGCAAACGCCTGCCCCTGCTCGGCGGGCGGAAAGGAATCTTTGAGAATGGCCTGGCCGACGGGCGGAATAATGCCACCGCACAGGCCCTGAAAGACCCGCATGACCAGCAGCATGCCCAGCGACGTCGACAGCCCGCACAGCAGCGACGACACCCCATAGGCCACCAGCGCCAGCATAAACAGGCGCGACCGCCCAATGGCCGTGGACAGAAAACTGGCCGTGGGCAGCATCACGGCCTTGGCCACCAGCAGCACCGTGATGACCCAGGTCACGTCGTCTTGCGAGGCGCCCAGGCTGCCCCCAATATTCTGGAGGGCCACCGACACGCTGGAGTTGTCCAGCACGTCCATGAACGTGCCCAGCGCCACCGTGATGGCGATGGCCCACTTCAGGTTGCCGGCCAGCGCGGCGGCCCCAGCGGGCTTAGACAAGGTTTGCGTTTGCGCCATGACGAGGAAATAGGGGGGTAGGGCCGCCGGGGTTAGCGCGGCGTGGTGTGCAGGTGGGTGCGCGCCTGCGCTACGGCTTCTTTATAATGGTTGAGGAAATCGGTGAGAATTTCCTCCTGCGTCACGCTCTCAATCTGGCGGTCGTCGCGCCAGGAAGAGAGCAACTCGATGGTTTTGGTGCGGGTGGGCTCCTTGTCATCCTGCTTCTCGTCGCCACCTTCCGGGGCCTCATCGCCGCCCTCTTTGTCGTCGTCCTTTTTATCGTCCTTCTCCTCTTTTGGCGGCTCTTCGGGCTGGCCTTGCTCGGCTTCAATGGCCGCGGCCAGCTTGTTTTCCTCGAACCAGCAGTGCACGTAGGGCAGCACGGCCTCGATGCGCACCTCGGCCACCACGGCGTACTGGAACTCGACGGGGCCCTCCAGGTGCCGCACGATGAGGTACACGCGGCCATCGTCGAGGCCGGTGTCGCAGGTGCGGGCGTGGGGGCGCAGGGCGGCGGCGGCCGTTTCGAGGGCCGGCCGGGCGGTGTTCGTATAAAAATCGGTCTGGCGCTTCAGGTTGTCGATAAACGTCTGGTCTTCTTGCGCGAGGTTGGCAAAAAAGCCGTTGAGGTCGGCTTCCCAGCGGCCGGGGGGGGTGGGGGCTTCCATGAGCGAAGGGCGGTTGAGCTTGACGATAAGTAGGTTACTGGGGGCCCACCCGGCGGCGGGCCTCGTGGTTCACTACGCGGGGGCTGGCCTCTACGTGGCTGGTATCGGCGGCCTGCTGGGTGGGCACCACGGTGATGTCCACCTCGGGCGTCACCGACATGCCGGGGGCCAGCAGGTGCAGGTCGGGCTGGCCATTAAACACAATTTTGACCGGAATGCGCTGCACCACCTTCACATAGTTGCCGGTGGCATTCTCGGCCGGCAGCAGGCTGAAGCGCGCCCCGGTGCCCCGCTGGAAGCTCTCGACCGACCCCTGAAACTGCTTGCCCGAATAGGTATCGACCTCAATCAGCACCGGCTGGCCCACCCGCATGCGGGCCAGCTGCGTTTCCTTGAAGTTGGCCGTCACCCACAGTTGGCCATAGGTGATGAGCAGCAGCTGCTGGCCCACGGCCACGGTCTGGCCTTCGTCCACGGCCTTGCCCGTCACGCGCCCGGTTTCAGTGGCGTAGAGCTTGGTGTAGGAGAGCTGGAGCCGGGCCTGGTCGGCGGCGGCCTGGGCCTGGGCAATCTGGGCGTCGGACACGCTGATTTGCTCGGTGGCCTGGCGGTAGTCGTTGCGGGCCTGGGCCACCACGGCGGCGGCCTGGCTGGCCTGGGCGCGGGCGGCCTGGGTGCGCTGGTCGGCGGCGGCGGCCTGGTCGGCGCTGGCGCGGGCGGTGGTCAGGGCCTGGTCGTAGCGCTGGCGCGACACGGCATCGGTCTTGTATAGCTCGGCGTAGCGCTGCTCGTTGCGGGCGTCGTTGGCGGCCTGGGCGTGGGCGGCGCGCGCCTCGGCCTGGGCCTGGGCCACGCTGGCTTCGGCGGCGGCTAGCTGGGCCTGCTGCTGGGCAATGACGCTGCGCCGCGAGGCGCTGGCCTGCTCGGCGGTGTTGCGCTGGGCGCGGGCGCTGGTCACCTGGGCTTCGGCCTGGGCCAGCTGGGCCTGGTAGTCGCGCGGGTCTATCTCCAGTAGCAGCGTGCCCTTCTTTACCAGCTGGTTGTCGCGCACGTACACCTTCAGCACCTGGCCGGCCGCGCGCGGGCTCACCCGCACGGCATTGCCCTCCACGAAGGCGTCGTCGGTGGTCTCGTGGTCGCTGGCGTACAGGTAGTAGCGCACGCCCCAAATCAGCAGCAGCACCAGCCCGATAGCCGCCAGGACGAGGAACCAGGTGCGCCGGTAAAGCGGCTTTTCGGTGGTGTCGGCGGGCGCATCCTTGGCCTGCGGCTGCACGCGGCGCGGGTTGTTACCCACGCGCCGGTCGGGCGCGTCCGAAGGGTCGGCGACTTGCCGCCGGGCGGGAGACGTAAGGTTATCGGCCATTTATACAGTAGTTTTTTGGTTCCTGATTGCTATTTTCTCGTTGCTCAAGTAGCAAGAAATTAACAATTAAAGGCTTATAAGCGAAAGGATTGTGCCGTGCCGGTAGCCGCGGCGAAATTGAGCCGGGCCGCGCCGTACTGGGCCAGGGCCTGCACGCGCAGGGCGCGGGCATTGGCCAGGGCCGCCTGCGCTTGCAGCACTTCGAGGTTGTCGGCCACGCCGGCCCGGAAACGCTGGGTGGCCAGCGCCAGCTCGCGGCCGGCCAGGGCCAGCTGCTCGTCGGCGGCCTGCACCTGGGCGGCGGCCAGGTTCCAGCCAATCAGGGCCTGGCGCACGTCCTGCTCCACCTGGCCGCGGGTGTTGCCCAGCTCCAGTTCGGCCTGGCGCTGCTCGCTGAGGGCCGCCTTCACCCGGCCGCCGACGTAGCCACCGTCGAACACGGGCACGCTCAGCGTCACGCCGTAGGTGCGGGTGATGCGGTCGCTTTTAAAGGGCGTCACGGCCGATTGCCCGTAGTCGCCGGCCGCGCTGATGATGGGGTAGCGGGCGGCGGCGCGGGCGCGGCGGTCCATTTCTTTTTGGGCGATGGTTTGCTCCGCGATGCGCGCATCCAGCCGGGCGGCCTGGGCCGGCGCCAGGGCCTGCTCCACGGTGGGCACGGCCTCGGCGCGGGCCACCAATGTATCGGTGAGTGCCGTGGCGCTGCCCTGGGGCAAGCCCACGGCGCGCTCCAGGTCGAGGCGGTCCTGGGTGGCGCTGGCCTCGGCCTGGACTAGGCGCAGGCGCTGCTGCGACTCGCGCACCTCGGCCCGCACCACGTCGATGCCGTCGGCCACGCCCGCGTCGCGCTGCTTTTGGGCCAGCTGGCGCAGGGCTGCGGCCAGCACCAGGTCGGCGCGGGCGGCCCGCACTTCCAGGGCGCCGCGCTGGGCGGTGAGGTAGGCCAGGGCCACGAAGGTGGCCACCTGCTCGCGGGCCAGCTCGGCGGTAAGGTCGGCCACGCGCACGGCGGCGGTGCTGCTCTTGTACTCGCGCATCGCGGCCAGGTTCAGCAGGGCCTGCGAGAAGTTGAGCCGCGCGTCAAACGTGTTGAAGGGCCCCACGAACGACGGGATGGTGGGGGCCGCGGCCGCACCGCCACCCATGCCGCCACCCGTGCCGGTGCCCATCATCTCCTGGCCACCGCCGGCGGGCGCCAGGCCCTGCGCCACCAGGTTGAGGGTGCGGTTTTGCTGGTAGGCCGTGCCGTTGAGGTTGGGCAGCAGAAAGGAGCGCACCTGCTGCCGCAGGGCCCGCGCTTCCGTGGCCCGCTCGGTGGCGAGCAGGGTGGTGAGGTTGTTTTCCAGACCGATGGCCATGGCTTGGGGCAGGCTGAGCTGCGCCGGGGCCACGGCCAGCACGCGGGCCGCACCAGTGGAAGCGCCCATCATGCCGCCGCCGCGCGGGGCCCCGCCAAACGAGGCCTGCGGCGTGGTGGTGCCGCTGGGCTCGCCCACCGTGCCGGTGCCGCCGGGGCTGGGGGCACCCTGGCCCGCGGGCGCCATTTGCCCGGCCCCCGTGGGCATTGGGTTGGAGGGGGCGGCTGGCGACCGCTGCATTTGCTGCCCCTGGGAGGTTTGCTGTATTTGCTGCTGCCGCTGCTGCAATTCCTGTTGCTGCTGCTGGCCCACGGGAGGGCCCCCAAAGCCGCCGGCCTGGCCGCTGCCGGCCTGGGCGGGCCGCGTGGCCTGTGGAGCCGCCGGATTCGACTGCGCCGCCGCGCTCAACGTCACGGCTAGCAGCCCCAGGCTAGTGGCTGCGGCCCGGTAGTAGCGGCCCGGCGGAAAGAATAGATTTCGCATACACGCCAGCAATAGGCTTTAATACCCTTTTAATGTCGGTTTGAACGCGAAAAACCCGTAGCTGGCTGGAGTGTTTAGAAAAAATCCTTACCCCTCTGTTTTACCCAAACCTTAAGCAAGGGCAACTGCACGTAGTGAGTGCTCATTGTTGCGGGTAGGGGCTCCGCTACTCATTGGCCTTGAGAGGCCAATGAGTAGCGGGCCTTGTCAAATTCATCTTTGCTCTCAGCCACCCCGAGCGTGGCAAGGTCGTTGCCGATGACGTTGGTAATGGCCCGCGCCTTGCTCAGGCAGCGGCCCACGCCCGGCGGCAGCGCCACGCGCTCCTGTCAACAAGGCGCGGTAGGGCCGACGCGGATGAGGCGTTTCAACCCCGGTAAGGGGGGAGAACAGCCAAAGTGAGCGGGAAACTTACCATCTGCCCGGCAGGTTAGGCTGCTGGGCCGCGCTACTTCGGCTGGCGACTGGCTCCCCAAACCGGGCAAATAAGGGGAATAAATCGGGCATTTCGACAATCTTTCTGGTGCCGCCGGTGTTACTTTGCCATACCCAACTTCGCTCCCCCATGAACGGCAAAAACCTTTTCAACTTCGGTCCCGCCCTCGGCTATTTTTTTCGTAAAAACGACCCGAACCGCCAGACGAATTTCAACCTGCGCACCATGCACTTCATCAATAAGGTGAGCATGGCCATGTTCCTGGTCGGCTTGTGCGTGCTGCTCTACCGCTGGTTCATTCGCTAAACGGGGGGTAGGGCCGTGAATATTGAGGAGTACCGCGACTTCTGCCTCAGCCTGCCCGGCGCCACCGAAGAAACTCCTTTCGGCCCCGATACGCTGGTATTCAAAGTGGGCGGCAAAGTATTTGCCCTCACCGACTTGCAGACTTTCGCCAGCTTCAACGTGAAGTGTGACCCCGAGCGCGCCGCCGACCTGCGCGAGCGTTACGATTACGTGCGGCCCGGCTTCCACATGAATAAAAAGCACTGGAACACGGTGCTCGTCGGCACCGGCGCCTCCGACGCGCAGCTGCGCGAGTGGCTCGCCGATTCGTATCGGCTCATCGTGGCCGCCCTGCCCAAGGCCCTGCGCGCCGAGTTGCAGCAAGCTGACTTTTAGCGTTGAGCCACTGAGTGGCGATACCGGGTAAAGTATCACGCCGCGCCTCCTACCGGGGCGCGGCCGTTGTGGTGCGCCCGGTTCCGGCTGCCAAGCCGCCTGGTGCCTACCTCGTGGGCGACTGGCATAGCCAGTCTCACTTTGCCTTTTAGTAAGAACCGCTGGTGAGTGGTCGTTTGCACAGCTGGTCGTGTCGATACACGATTGCATACCCCTATTACCGGATTGCGATAAGACAAGTAAATCAGCTAATTATCCTTGTTAAGAAAAAATTACTGATTTTTATTAAGGCGACTAAATTTCTGTTTTAGTAATATAAAATACTGTAAAGCAGATTATTAAAAAACACAAGGTTTCGCTTAAACAATAAATTAGTCAGTTGGGCTAAGTGACAATATTGCAACTGGGCTTGGAGGAAGTAACTACGCGACGGGAGAAAGAGTATGAGGCTACTTATAAGGACTTAGCGGTGAAAACGCGCCGTTGGTTCTCGTACTTTTATATGAAATCTTCTTTACTTCGTCGGGTTGCTTGGGTTGGGTTGTGTCTACTGCTTGCCACCGGTAAGCTGTGGGCCCAAAATCTTAATCAGGCGTTTGGCAAAGCGGCCATCGCCACGTCGGTGCTAAACAATGACCAGGCGAACTACGCCGCCAGCTTTGCCACCGATGGCGACCACCGCACCCGCTGGATTAGCATGGCTACCCCCGACCAGTCGCTGATAGTGAACCTGGGTGCGGTGCAGGCGGTCGACCGCATCCGCATCAATTGGGATACGAACTATGCCCGCGACCTGGAGCTGCTGGTTTCTGACGATGGCATCACGTATACCAGCCTCAAAACGGTGAGTAGCAACGACCCCCCTAAGCGGGACAACCAATTTGTGAATGAATACGGGCAGCTCGGGGGGCGGGGCCGCTTCGTGCGTATCCGGTGCCTGACGCAGGCGGCCAGCCTGAGCTTCGGCATTGCGGAGCTGGAGGTATTCGGCTTTTCCTACGCAACTACTAACCTGGCCCTCGGCAAGCGCGTGCGGGCCACCGATACCGACCTGAGCGGGACGGGCTTTTTGTTTCAGCCCGCCTTTGGAGTCGATGGCAATCCCCAAACTCGCTGGTCTACCTTGAAGCCAACCAATCAGGCTTTTGTGGTCGACTTGGGCAGTGCCATGTCCTTCAATACTATTTATATCAACTGGGAGGCGGCCAACGCCGTGGCCTTTCAGCTGCAAACATCCACGGATAGTATTGCCTGGACGACCCTGGCTACTTACACCACTAACTACGCGTACTACACGGAGGTGAGGGTAGCTGCTGCCGGCCGCTACGTGCGCATGCTGGGCCAGCAGGGCGGGCAAAATGGCGGCGGCTTTTCCTTCTACGAGCTGGGCGTGTATAATTCGTCCACGCCCCTGGCGGTGCGGGCGGGCAGTGCCCTGGCCAGCATCAGCGTGTACCCGAACCCCACGGCCAGCCAGGCTACCCTCGACTGGGACGCTAGCGCACCGGGCCCGGCCCACTGGACGCTCCTCAACAGCCTCGGCCAGGTGGTGCACAGCGAAGTGCTTAGCGCCCGGACTGGCCACAATAGCCATACCATCGACCTGCGTGGCTACGCCGCCGGCAGCTACCTGCTCACCCTGGAAGCCGCCGGGCAGGTGCTGGGCCGCTCGCGGGTGCAGAAAGCTGAGTAGCTGCTTGCGCTTCACCTGGGGGCTAGGAAAAATAAGAAAGGCCGCGCTGGTGCACCAGCGCGGCCTTTCTTACAAGCTGATGACTCCGGCTTATTGCCCCACCAGGAACACGGCGTTGCCAAACAGCAGCTTGCCGCTCTGCCAGAAAGCGCGGAACAACGGGTTGTCGCCGAGGTAGATAACCTGGCCGCGGCCCAGGTCCTGCTCGCCCAGTACGAACGTATCGACCAGCTCCTTGCGGGCCTTGCTGCCCGCGAAGCCGGCGTAGTAGCCATTCTTCTTGATAACGCCCACGTTCCAGCCGCCTTTGCCTAAGAACTTGTAGCTGAGGGGCGTGCGAATGAGCGCCGAGTACGTGTCGCCGTAGCCGAAGGCCAGCGGGTGCGTGTTGTCGAGCTGCACGCGGTAGATGGTGCCCAGGGCCTGGTCCTCGGTGCTTTCGCGGGCGGCGGCTCCGTAGCTGCGCAGCGGCAGGTAGGGGTTGGTCAGAGCCGTTTTCTTGAGGGCCACGGAGTCGGCCGACTTGGTTTTGAGCAGGAAGTCACGCTTATTGGCCAGGAACTTGGCGCCGCCTTCCATCGCGATGAGCTTGCCGCCGCCGCGCACCCAGGCCTTGAGGGCATCGAGGGCGCGGTCCGGATAAATGTCGGTGTAATCGCCATCGGGCAGGATGAGCACGTCAATTTTGTTCATGTTCACCCGGCTCAAGTAGTCAGTGCCGAGCACCGTGATGGGGTAGCCGAGCTGCTGCTCAAAGAAGTGCCACACCTCGCCAAACGCCGTGGCGTCGATGCCCGGCCCGGCCACCACGGCCACCGTGGGCTGCTTCACAAAGTGCACCGAGCCCGAGCCCAAATCGTGCCCGGTGGTCGAAAAGCCCGATTTCACGGCTTGCACCACCGTGCCCGCCGAGTCGGCCTGCGCCCGCACCAGCTGGTCAAACTTGGCGCCCATCGCTTCGTTACCGGTGCGCGTGATGATGAGCGTGCCGGGCGTGTACTTCTGGCCCTCGGCCTCAAAGGCCTGCTGAGCAAAGCGCACCTTCACTTTCTGTTGCAGCAGCTTGCTCAGGAAGCGCACGTCCTGGAGATTATTCCAGCGGGCGAGGTAGGCGTAGGGCTTGCTGTCGGCGGCGGCGCTACCCTTTACGACCGCCGGCGAGGGGGTAGGGCCGCTGGCGTCGAGGCGCTGCGTCAATGCGTAGGCCTTCACCCCAAACGAGTAGGGTAGGGCCCACGACGTAATATCGTACGTGAGCGAGTCCTCAAGCTGCGGCTTGGGCTCAAACAGCACCTTCACGAGCGTCGATTTGGGCTGGTACATGCTCACGAGCACGTCGTGGGGCTGCACGGTCACGTCTTCGGTTTTGCCGCTGGCGTAGCTGTAGCCCTTGGTTTTGAGCTGCTTGGGCGCGAAGCCGTAGCTGATATTCTGGCGCTCCAGGTACTGGGTCAGCATGCGTAGCTGGCCGGGGTCGTTGCCCGAGGCCAGCACGTAGGTCTTGTAGGTGCCGCCGGGCTTGGTCTTGGCATCGGTGAAGTAGGTCTGGAATTCGCGCAGCAGGTCGTCGTGGCGCTCGGCCGTGGCCTGAATGGTGGCGCGGCTGGCCGCGTGGTGGTGCGCAATGCGCTGGGCCAGAGTCAGCGTGTCGCCGTCGACGCGGGCGTAGGCCACTCCGGCCGGCCCGCCGCCGCCCTGCTCGTAGGTCATGCCGATGGCGCCGTTGAAGCTAGGCCAGGTATCGCCGTAGGTCGGGGCAAATAAATCGTAAGTTTCGCGGGTGAAATACAGCCAGTTATTCTTGTCAAACGTGGCCCGGTTGTAGTCGCCAATCACGTTCTGGAACTTGCGCTGCCAGGGTGTGATGTCGGCGTGGTAGGGCTTGGCGGCCGGCGAGAAATAGTACGAATTATTCGGCCCCATCTCGTGAAAGTCGGCGTGTACCTGCGGCATCCACTTGTTGTAGAGCACGATGCGCTGGCGACTTTCCTGCTGCGTTTGCCAGGCCCAGTCGCGGTTCAGGTCGAAGTAGTAATGATTGTAGCGGCCGCCGGGCCAGGGCTCGTGGTGCTCCCAGGAGTCGGGGCCGGCGTTGGGATTCTGGTTGCGCACGCGGTTGTACCAGTTGGCGTAGCGGTCGTGGCCGTCAGGGTTCACGCAGGGGTCCACCACGATGACCGTATTCTTGAGCCAGTCCTGCATCTGCGTGTCCTGCGGGTTGCCCAGGTCATACAGCACCTGCAAAACCGCCTCCGAGCTCACTGCCTCATTGCCGTGCACGTTGTAGCTGAGCCAGCACACAGCGGGCATCTTGCGGTCGGCTGCGCCGCTTTCGAGGCTCGCCAGCCGCCGGTCATTCTGCTGGACTTCAGTTAGTTTACCGAAGTTTTCGGCGTTGCCAATCTCAACTACTTCGAGCGTACGCTTCTCATAGGTCTGGCCGTAGCGCGTGATGCGCATGCGGCCGGGCGCGTGGGCCACCACGTGCGCGGCGTAGCGCAACACGTCGGCCTGGGGTGTAAACCGGCTGCCCAGCGGGTAGCCCAAAAACTGTTGCGGCGTGAGCAGCGGCCCGGCCGCGTCGGCGGCGCTAGTGGGGGGTAGGGCGGTTTGGGCGGCGCCAGCCAGGGGTAGGGCCAAGCCCAGCAACAGCCCGCGGCCCGCCCGGCCGAGGGTGCGCACGGCTTGCTGCCCACTAAAAAGTAATGAATTCATCAAGTAAAAAAAGGGCTGATAGTGCGTGAAAAGACGGGGGTGCTCGGCGCAAAGATGCAGGCCACCTGCTGGCTTACCCACTATTCGACCCCTATTTTAGTATTAAAGTCAGCTTTTTTTGGAAAAAGGGGTTATTCCACGCAAATGCCTCAGCATTCCCTACCCCACCAAAAGCGGTCGACGACCAAACCACGGCCGCGCCTGCTCCAACTGCCCGGCCAGGCGAAAGAGCACATCCTCCGCCCCGAGCTTAGCGATGAACTGCACGCCGCAGGGCAGGCCGTCGGCCGTCCAGTGCAGGGGCACCGACATGGCGGGCTGGCCCGTGAGGTTGGCCACCTGCGTATAGGGCGTTTTTTCGAGGCTCTGCTCGGCCAGCTTCTCCACTATTCCCGAGCGGCGAATGAGGCCGCCTAGCCCAAACGTGTTGACCACCTTCAGTAGTTTTTGCTCAAAGGGCTTGGGCTGCAATTCGCCGATGCGCACGGGCGGCGTGGCCAGCGTGGGCGTCAGCAGCAGGTCGTAGGTCTGGTGAAACCGGCCCATGCGGCGGGCGTGGTTGTTCCAGGTTTGGCGCGCGGCCGCAAAGTCGGCGGCTGAGTAGGTGCGGCCCAGCAGGCCCAGCAGCCAGGTCGTGGGCTCCACGTCACGGGGCCGGGCATTGCGACCCAGCACTGTCTTCAGCCCCGCGATGCTAGCCCCAGTTTCGCCAAAATACAGCATCATAAACGCCGCCGAAACGGCCCGGCCATCGAAGGGCAGCGGCACTTCGATTACGTCGTGGCCCAGGCTTTCGAGCAGCTTGGCCGCGTCGCGCACGGCGGTGGCGCACTCGGGGTGTAGGGGCCGGCCTAGCGGGTGGTCGAGCGTAAAGGCGATGCGCAGGCGGCCGGGCGCGCGGCTCACTTCCTCCAGGTAGGGCCGGGCAGGAGGGGGTAGGAAATACGGCGCGCCCATGTCGGGCCCCTGGGTGGCATCGAGCGCCGCCGCGCTGTCGCGCACCGAGCGCGTGAGCACGTGCTCCACGGCCGCGCCCTGCCACTTTTCGCCCTGCTCGGGGCCGGTGGGCACGCGCCCGCGGCTGGGCTTCAGCCCAAACAGCCCGCAGCACGCCGCCGGAATCCGGATGGAGCCGCCCCCATCGCCGGCGCCCGCCACCGGCACGATGCCCGCCGCCACGGCCGCCGCCGCGCCGCCGCTGCTACCCCCCGGCGTGCGGTCGAGCTGCCACGGGTTGCGGCAGGGGCCGTAGAGTGCGGGCTCGGTCACGCCCATCAGGGCAAACTCGGGCACGTTGGTTTTACCCAGAATATTGAGGCCTGCCGCCTGCCAGCGCCGCACCAACTCGGCATCCTCAGCAGGCACGAAGTGGCGCAGGGCGCGGCTGCCGCCCGTGTGCGGCGCCCCCGCGTAGGCCGCGCCAAAGTCCTTCAGCAAAAACGGCACGCCGCCGAAGGGCCCGGCCGGCAGCCCCGCCGCCGCGCGCTGCCGGGCTTGCGTAAAGAGGTTGAATATGATGGCGTTGAGGCGCGGGTTTACGGCTTCGGCGCGGGCGATGGCGGCGGCGCAGAGCTCAGCGGCCGTGAGCTGGCCGCGGCGCACGAGGTCGGCCATGCCCAGGCCATCGAGCTGGTCGTATTCGGTGGGGGTAAGCATGGTGGCAAGATAGGGCAGCCCCACCCCCTACCCCTCCCCTGCGGGGGAGGGGGGCCATTCGATAGCTATCAATGAGCAATTGTCAGTGAATAATTGTCCATTCTTTATTGCGTTAGGCTCCCCTCCCCGCAGGCGAGGGGTAGGGGGTGGGGCTGAGCGCGGAGGGTGAACCCCATGCGTCCTGCCACTAAGAAGCTGCGTCCTTATTATTACGCAACTTCTTATGAAAAAACTCCTACCCCTCCTCGCCGCGCTGGCCCTGCCCCTGGCTAGCTTCGCCCAGACCGCCCTGCCGGGTACGACCCCGCGCCCGCTCAACCTCAGCGACCTGAACCGGCTGCGCGACGTGGCCGACCCCAACCTCTCGCCCGATGGCGCGTGGGTGGCCTACACCGTGAGCCGCGTGGACACGGCCACCGACAAGCGCGACGCCGACGTGTGGATGGCCCGCACCGACGGCTCGCAAAACCTGCGCGTGACCACCAACCCAGCCGGTGAAAGCCGCCCGCGCTTCAGCCCCGACGGCAAGTATTTGAGCTTCATCTCGGGCCGCAACGAGGAAGATGGCGGCAATGCCCAGCTCTGGCTGCTGAACCGCGCCGGTGGCGAGGCCGAGAAGGTGACCAAGCTCAAGGGCAGCGTATCGGATTATATCTGGTCGCCCGATGGCTCGCGCATCGCCATGATTATCCGCGATGCCGACCCCGACTCGCTCACCGCCGCTCAGAAGGCCAAGAAGAAAACCGCCCCGCCCATCGTCATCGACCGGTTTCAGTTCAAGAAGGATGTGGATGGCTATTTGAATAACCAGCGCCAGCACCTCTACGTGTTCGACGTGGCCGCGCGCCGGCTCACTAAGCTCACTCCCGGCGTGTATGACGAATACCTGCCATCTTGGAGCCCCGATGGCAAGCAGCTGGCGTTCAGTAGTAAGCGTGGCCCCGACCCCGACCGCCACGATAACTTCGACCTCTTCTTGATTGATGCTAAAGCCGGCGCTACCGCCCGGCCGCTGCTGGCCACCGACGTGCCCGAAAGCGCCCCCAACTACGGCAGCCGCCCCGCCTGGAGCCCCGATGGCCGCCGCATTGCCTTCGTGCAGGGCGGCCCCAAGGAGCAGCTCGTGTACGCCCTGCACCAGCTGATGGTGGTGGACGTGGCCGGCGGCCCCGCCCGCCCGCTCACCGCTGGCCTCGACCGCAACACGACCCAGCCGCAGTGGAGTGCCGATGGCAAAAGCGTCTATTTCCTGCTCGAAGACGACCGCGCCGAGTCGCTGATGCGCGTGCCCGCCACCGGCGGCAAGCTCGAGAAAGTATTGGCTGGCGCGCGCCAGGTCGGTGACTTCGACATGGCCGGTAAGGGTGCCAAGGTGGTACTCAGCAGCCAGCCCCAGCAGCCCACCGAAATTTTTGCGCTTGATAAAAAAGGCGGCCTGCTACCCCTCTCCAAGCAAAACGACGCCTGGCTGAAGGGCGTGACGCTGGGCGCGGTAGAACCTATTCAGGCCAAGAGCAAGGATGGCACGCTGGTGAGCGGCTTCGTTATCAAGCCCGTGGGCTACCAGGCGGGGCGCAAGTACCCCACCATTCTGCGCATTCACGGCGGGCCGGTGGCGCAGTTTGGCTACGGCTTTGCCTTTGAGTGGCAATACTTTGCGGCCAATGGCTACGCTGTGGTAGTAGCCAACCCGCGCGGCAGCTCGGGCCGCGGCCTGGAATACAGTAAAGCCATCTATGCCGACTGGGGCAACAAGGACACCGACGACGTGCTGGCCGTGGTAGATTATGCAGTGGCAGCAGGCTTGGCCGACCCTGACCACCTCGGCGTGGGCGGCTGGAGCTACGGCGGCATCATGACCGACCAGGTTATTGCCCGCGACCAGCGCTTCAAAGCGGCGGTGAGCGGCGCCAGCATCGGCAACGTACTGGCCGGCTACGGCACCGACCAGTACATCCGCGACTACGAAACCGAGCTGGGCACGCCCTGGAAAAACACCGACGTGTACCTGCGCGTGTCCTACCCCTTCTACCACGCCGACCAGATTAAAACGCCCACCCTCTTCGTGTGCGGCGAGAAGGATTTCAACGTGCCCCTGCTCAATACCGAGCAGATGTACCAGGCCCTGCAAAGCCTGCACGTGCCCACCCAGCTCGTTATTTATCCCGGCCAGTTCCACGGCGTCACGACCCCCAGCTACGTCAAGGACCGCTACGTGCGCTACCTGGCTTGGTATAATAAGTACCTGATGCCCAGTGGTACGGCCCAGGCTGGCACGCGGTAGCCAGCTTGGGCCGTGCCGAGGGGGGTAGGGGCCAGAAGCGCGCCCGGCCGTAGTTTGCCTTTTTACTGTCCATGCTGCGCAAATTGCTGCTTCTGCTCGCCGCCCTGCCCATCGCCGCCTTCGCGGGCCTGATGCTCACCAAAACGCTGCCCTACTACACTTTCGAGAAGGGCATTCACTTTCTCACCACCAAGAGCGACGACACCAACGACAACCCGTGGTTCCGGCTGGGCTTCTACGTGCACATCACCACCAGCTTGGTGGTGCTGGTGCTGGGCCTGTTGCAATGGCTGCCAGTAGCGGCTGGCTTCGGGCCCAATTTGCACCGGCGGCTGGGTCAGGGCTACGTGCTGGGCATCCTGGTATTGGCCGCGCCGTCGGGCCTCATCCTGGCGCGCTTTGCCAATGGCGGGCTGGTAGCGCAGGTCGGCTTCTCGCTGCAATGCGTGGTGTGGTGGCTCACTACGTGGGTGGCCTACCGGGCGGCGCGGCAGCGGCAGTGGCCCCGGCACGTGCAGTGGCAGGTGCGCTCCTACGCCGTCACGCTGGCCGCCCTGGCCCTGCGCGGCGAGAGCTACATCCTATTCTACGCCTTCGGTACTAAGCCGATAGAAACCTACCTCACCGTAACGTGGCTTTCGTGGGTGGGCAACCTCGTGCTGGCCGAAGTGTTGCTAGAAATGGGGGTAGGGCGGTACTTTTTGCGGGAGATTTTGGGTAAGCTGCGCCGTAATTTGGGGGCATGAAACAACTGATTTTGGTACTTGCGCTAACGGCTGTTGTTATTGCATGTCAACCAACTGACATTGCTGATAATAACCTTACTGCTAGCGCCATTAAAACAGCTGTGGTACCTACCCCGACAGCAGCGGCCCACCAGCCACCAACTGTGCTAGCCGATTCGCTTTCAGCCGTCTTATTACAACGCTACAACCTCGCTTCTGTGTTGCAAACCACGCATCAAGGCCAAAACGAGACAGCGGTGCAGCAAATGAACGGATTTTTTGGCGCTGACCGCTATCGGATTGAAGTAGTGATAACTCGGGTGACCCGTGATACGCAACGGCCAGGCTACTATCAGGTGCAAGGTAAAGACCGGTGTAAAGGGCGTATTATGCCTTTTACCGGTACCCTTAACTTCACAAGCATGCAGCTTAAGCCCCATCGTGCTAGCACACCGGAAAGCTATCCTGACGAATACGTGGCACTCGGCATATTCGAGTTGCACGAGCTTGCTAGCCACTCAGGTACTGGGATATTTAGAGGGCAGATAGCCGCCGATGTTAGTGTAGAGAAAGATGGTCAACTGAACCTGTTCTATCCTGGAGTAGATACACCTGCTAAAGGTGGCGGCATTACTTATGATGGTACCTGGACGAGCAACACCACTGGCCAGACAACGCCAGCTGTGTGGGTAGTAGCTATTTTTGATTACCGTGGTCCTCAAGTATTTCGCGATTTTGCTGTTGGTGAACGTGGTACTGATTTCAATCCCAAATACGCAAAGTTGGGCTGGAATCACTACTGGGAAAACGATGAGTGGTGGGCAGCGTCACCTAAGCCAGTCTTGGGCTTATAATTTGCTTTGCGCTGGATATATGAAAAACATCCTTACCCTCCTCACGCTGGCCATAATCGGTACTGCTTGCCAGCACCAGGCTCCACCAACACGGGCAGTAGTTACTAAGCCAGCTACTGTAGTAGCCACTGCGCCGGCCAGGATTGAAAGTTCACCCGCGCCTACCCCCGTTGCCGCCGCCGATTCGCTGACGCCGGAAATGCGCGCTACGCTCCGGCAGGTAGACTTATCTAGTTTGTTGCTGGCGCCGCAGCCGGGTAAGGCAGGCGATTATCAATCAGTTTTGGATGGCTTCTTTGGGAAAAATCCGCAGCGGTTATCGCTGGCTATTTTGACAGCTACGCGTGATAGTCTGCAACCGAGTCTTTACCATATAACTGGCAAGACGCACTACAAGAAGCAGATTGCCTGCTTTGAAGGAATTATTCAGTTGACTAAACTAACTGATTACTACGACCAGGACTTATTGCTTTCACAAGGAGGTGATGATTTAACTTATGTGCAGGATACCGTTAAACAATCGGGGGGTTCTATCACAAACGCTAGGGCGTATTCAGCGACAGCCTCATTTAGCTTCAGCAATAGCGCCTTGCCTGCTTCTTATTCCCTGATTGGACGTGTGCAGTTAGACTTTTGGGTTAACGAGCAGGGGAAGCTAGGTAACATGTATGCTCCTGCTGCCGGACAAATTCTTGAAAAAGCGCTTACTAAGGGCAGCGGCCTACTACTAAAAGGCACTTGGCGGGACGTTGCTACCAACTTGCAAAAGCCCTTTTTAGTGAGTCGTGATATATTCCTGCTCTCGCCGGATATCATTCAAGATTTTGGTATGGGCGACCGAGGCTCTCAGGTAAATCCTAAATATGCCAAACTGGGTTGGAATACCTATTGGGAAAATGACGAATGGTGGGCCGATTCGCCCAAAGTGGCGTTGAGCCTCTAACATCCATAACGCAAAAGAGCCGCCCCAAGTGGGGCGGCTCTTTTTATATCTATTTACCTCGATTTACAGCCCCGGAATCACGTCCAGCAGGCTGCGGCCTTTGGTGGCGATGGCCTCGCGGAACTGGTTCTTAATCACATTCTTGATGATTTCGCTAGTGTCGCGCTCGCCGCGGGCCAGGGCCTTGGCAAACTCGATGGCCTGGGCGGTGCTCACCTTGCCAGGCATGGCGGGCTCGTTGGGGTCCACGTAGCAGTCGATAACGGCCGGGCCGTCGTGGGCCAGCGCCGCGCGCACCACGCGGTCGGCGTCCTGCATTTCCTTGATAGTGAAGCCGGTGGCGCCGCAGGCCTCGGCGTATTTGGCGAAGTCAATGGTCTGTAAATCAACGCCAAACTCGGGGTTGCCTTCCATCACAATCTGCTCCCACTTAATCTGGCCCATCGCATTGTTGTGGAAGATGAACACCTTAATGGGCAGCTTGTAGCGCACGGCCGTGGCCAACTCGCCCATCAGCATCGTGAAGCCGCCGTCGCCGACCAGCGCCACCACCTGCCGGCCGGGGTAGGCCACCGACGCCGCGATGGCGTAGGGCAGGCCCGCGCCCATCGTGGCCAGCAGGCCCGAGGTCGAGAACAGCATCTGGTCCTGCATCTGGATGTAGCGGGCGGCCCAGGTCGTGTTGTTGCCGCAGTCGCAGGTCACGATGGCGTCGGAATTCAGCAGCGGGCTCAGCACGTGGGGTAGGGCCTGGGGCTTCATAGGCGAAGCTTCCTGGGTGCCGCGCTCGGTCAGCAGCTCGCGCCACGACTTCATCCGGTCCTGCGCTTTCTCCAAAAAGTCGCGGTCGTTCTGGCGCTTGAGGAGGGGTAGGAGGCCTTGCAGTACCGTTTTACTGTCGCCGAGCAGGCCCACTTCCACCGGCGTGCGCAGGCCGATGTGGGTGGCGTCAAGGTCAATCTGCACCGTGCGCGCCTGGCCGGGCTTGGGGTAAAATTCGAGGTACGGGAAGTGCGTGCCCACCAGAATGAGCGTGTCGCATTCCTCCATCGCGTCTTGCGAGGGTGCGGTGCCCAGCAGCCCCAGGCCGCCGGTGGTGTAGGGCGAGGCGTCGGGCAGCACGCCCTTGCCGAGTAGCGCCTTAGCCACGGGCGCGCCCAGCAGTTCGGCCAGCTGCGTGAGTTCGGCGCGGGCATCGAGGGCGCCCCGGCCGGCCAGAATGGCGACTTTCTTGCCCGCGTTAAGCACGTCGGCCGCCCGCTGGAGCTGGGCTTGGGTGGGAGCTACCTCAATGCTCACTTGAGTAGCGCTGGTGTGGCCCGGCACGTTCTGAGCCGACACTTTATCGTCGCTCGTCGTCCAGTCCTGCAGGTCTTTGGGGAAGGAGATGTGCGCCACCGTGCGCTGGCCCAGCGCCGTGCGAATGGCCTGGTCCGTAATGGTTTGCACGTGCTCGGGGCCCATCACGCGCTCGTTGCAGGCGGCCACGTCCTCAAATAATTTGACCAGGTCCACGTCTTGCTGCCAGTAGGTACCGCTGAGGTCGTGCGCCGCGCTGCCCGTGATGGCCAGCACCGGCTGCCCATCATACTTGGCATCGTAGAGGCCGTTGAGCAAATGGATGCCACCGGGGCCGCCCGTGGCCAGGCACACGCCCAGCTTGCCCGTAAACTTGGCGTAGCCGCAGGCCATGAACGCGGCCGATTCTTCGTGGCGCACCAGCACCAGCTTTATTTTATCCTGATGAGTGCGCAGGGATTCGTAGATGCCGTTGATGCCGTCGCCCGGCAGGCTGAAAACCGTATCGACGCCCCAGTCCAGTAATCGTTCGACCAACAGGTCGGCTCCCGTCTTTGCCATAATCGGTGGTAGTTACAGAGGTGAATTGGGATTAGTACGAGGGTTGCCCGGTAGTTAGTTGTGGCTTTAGGAGCCGGAAGCAGGGGGTAGGGCCTGGTGTGACGAGCCTTTAAAGAGCCAATTTGGCTGCCTTATCCCGCTAAGTTTATAATTTCTCAACAATTCCCATCCCGTTAGCGTTGGCAAGTCTAATGGAATTAGTAACTTGCGGCCTGTGTTGCCGGATTGTGTGCGTCGCTGGCCCCTCGCGTTGGGCTTTTTCCTCCCTTGACTCCCTACCGTTATGATTAATACCAACCTCAAGTTCTGGCGTCGCGAGCTCAGCCTGACGCAAGCCCAACTAGCTGACAAGCTGGGTATCAAGCGCTCCTTGGTGGGCGCCTACGAAGAAGGCCGCGCCGAGCCGCGCCTGGCCACGCTCGTCAACATGGCGCGCCTCTTCAATATTCCGCTCGACTCGCTGGCTACCACCGACTTTACGAAGCGCAAAAACGCCAAAACGGCCGCCGCCCTGCGCGAAGCCGGCCCCCTCACCGAAACCCTGCCCGAAGACAAGCCCCTGCGCATTCTGGCCATCACAGTGGGCCCCGACGACCGCGAAAACATCGAGCTGGTGCCCCTCAAAGCCGCCGCCGGCTACCTCAATGGCTACGCCGACCGCGAATTTATTGAGGAGCTGCCCCGCTTTCGGCTGCCCATGCTGGCCAGCACCGGCACCTACCGCGCCTTTGAAATCGCGGGCGACTCGATGTTACCCCTCGCCAGCGGCACCACCATCGTGGGCCGCTACGTCGACGACTGGGCCGGCATCAAGGACGGCACGCCCTGCATCGTGGTCAGCCAGAAGGAAGGTATCGTGTTTAAGCGCGTGTACAACAAGCTGAAGCAAAGTGCTATGTTCGCCCTGCAGTCGGACAACCCGCTCTACTCACCCTATGATGTGAAGGCTGAAGACGTGCTCGAAATCTGGGAAGCCAAGAGCTACATCAGCAGCGCGTTCCCCATCGGCGGCGTGTCGCTGGAGCACCTGGCCAGCATGGTGCTCGACCTCACGCAGCAGGTGAAGCAGATGCAGTTACAGCGGGCGTAGCTTCCGCTTCGCTACCAAAAAGAACGTCATGCTCATCTGGCGTCCGCTTGTCGAAGCATCTCGCTCGCATCG
>CAZZWL010000013.1:0-62605 GCA_964657755.1 uncultured Rhodanobacter sp. | reverse complement strand
CAAGTTATGTTCAATCGACAGAAAAAAAGCTGGCTGCCTGCGAGGCTTTGTTAGGGCAAGAGGCGTTGTCCCGGCGGGCGTTCGCGAGCGGTCCTAACGAGACAGCGCGTGGCACCCCACGTGGCACCTGGTTGCTTGCCATCGGGGCCGATAACTAACGCTTATCGTACCTAAACTCCGTTTTGAACACTCATCGTACGAGACGAGGGTTTTCAATAAAAGAATGAAGAAACAACTCAGTTGGCTAAGCCCGATGCAGCAACTCGCTGCATCGGGCTTAGCCTCCGCTGTCGACGCGAACCAGTTCGAGTAGTAAGTTCATCTGGTTACCCGTTGGTGCAGAAAGGGAACGACGTTATATTTAGGTAGAAGGGCAATAGCTGGCCGGGTGGCTGGTTCATGAAAAGCGCTGACTCGTAGGGGTCAGCGTTTTTTGCTTGGGCGGCTCCGGCACTAAGTAGCTCTCACAGTGTCTACGGCAGGTGTTCTTTCTAAAGGGTTGGCTACTGGCTGACTACTGACCAATTGCATGCCGCGACATTATGCCCCCTGTCTCACAATAACCACTTGGTTTTCTTAATACAGTTTTCAGGACTTCGTATCCGCGAAAAAGTAGTCGTAGCCGCCTTGCGAAAGCAGGAAATCAGGATTACCCTTAAGTTGATACAGTTTGGCCAGCTTTCGATTGACGTGGTCTGAGGTGGTCAGGTAAAAATGGACACGGCGAAAGTAACTTTCCCTTGTCATGGAAGCAGAAAAACCAGCTAGTAAACGGCAGCGAACCAAGTACGATGTAGCCTTTCGAACCGAGGCGGTCCGCCGCGTAAACCAAGATGGGCAAGCGGCGATACGGGTCGCGCAGGCGTTGGGTATGAGCGAGGCCGTGTTGGGCAAGTGGGTGCGGGCCGCTCGCGCCCAAGCTGCTCGGCCAGCAGGCAGCGAGGCGCTGGAGCAGGAAAACAAACAGTTGCGGGCCCAACTGGCCCGCGCCGAAATGGAGCGCGATATTTTAAAAAAAGCGCTGACGATATTTTCACAACCGACGGGTCGATGAAACGCTTCGCTTTCATTGCTTTACACGCTACCTGTTGGCCGGTGCAGCCGCAATGCCAGGTCTTGCGCGTCAGCGCCAGCGGCTACTATGCCTGGCGCAAGCGCCAACCAGCAGCGGCCGTCGAGCCAACGCCGCTCGCTTGGCAGGTGGCGGCCCAGCGCGTGTTTACGACCCATGCCGGCCGTTACGGCCAGCGCCGAATACGGGCCCAACTACGGCGCGAAGGCCAAGCAGTGGGCCGGCATCGGCTGCGCGGCTGGCTCATTGCCAGCGGCTTACGCGCCCTCTGTACGCGCGTCAGCACCCGGCCCCCGCGCACCACCAAAGCCGACCCGCAGGCCGTGGCCGCTGCCAACAAGCTCGCTACCTGGCCTGCGGCTACGGCTCCTAACCACATTTGGGTGGGCGACATCACCTACCTGGCCCTGGCCACGGGGCAGTGGGCCTACCTGGCTTGTTGGCGCGACGCTTTTTTCCGGCGGGTAGTGGGCTGGCCGGTCAGCGAGTCGCTGCACACCGACCTGATTCTAACCGCCTTTAACCGGGCGGTGGCGGTCTGCCAGCCCCCGCCCGGCCTACTCGTGCACGCTGACCGCGGCAGCCAGTACACCAGCGACGCCTTCACCCAACTCCTGGACCGTACCCAGGCTATTGCCAGCCTGAGCCGGCCCGGCAACCCCTACGATAACGCCTTGGCGGAAAGCGGCTGGAGCACGCTCAAAACGGAGCTACTGCCCCGCGGAGCCTGCTTTGCTGACCTGGAGGAGGCCCGCTTCGAACTGGCAGAATACCTGGACCATTACTACAATACCCAGCGGCTGCACTCTGCCCTGGGCTACTGTACCCCGCTCGAAATCGAACTTCACTACCGCTTTAACAACCTACCTTAGCTCGGTGTCCACTGGCACCCGCCCACCTTATTCATATGGCGTAGGTGCTTCTACTCATTATGAACCTGCTTAGGAAGTCTGAGCATTCAATCCTGAACCTCATGCTGAGCTTGTCGAAGCATCTCTACCACGCCGCTTAGGCCTTTCAGCAGAGCGGTAGAGATGCTTCGACAAGCTCAGCATGACGGCCTGACAACTTCCTAAACAGGTTCTATATTTCAGACTAAGCTTTTGGGTGATTCCCAGCATCGAATAAACTTGTTTCTTAATTGCCACGAAAAAGCCAATTGATGACCTGACAAGGTTACCCATTGGTGGGTATGATAGATAAAATAAGTATATAAATATGAAAATATTAATAACGGGTAGTAGCGGCCATTTAGGCGAAGCGCTGGTGCGCACCCTCCAAGCGGAGGGCCACGAAGTGGTGGGCGTGGATATTGTGCCGTCGGAATTTACCAATAAGGTAGGCACCTTGACCAATCGACTTCATGTCCGGCAGTGTATGCAAGGGGTGGAGGCCGTGCTGCACACCGCCACCTTGCACAAGCCCCATATAGTTACCCACTCTTATCAGGATTTTGTAGATACCAACCTCACCGGTACGCTGAATTTGTTGGAGGAAGCTGTGCTGGGAGGTGTACGGGCCTTTGTGTTCACCAGCACGACCAGTACTTTCGGGGATGCCTTGACACCTCCAGCCAACGCGCCTGCTGCTTGGATAACGGAGACGGTAACGCCGGTACCCAAAAATATTTACGGCGTGACCAAAACGGCAGCCGAAGACCTTTGCCAGCTGTTTTACCGCAACCACGGCCTGGCGTGCCTAGTGCTGCGCACCTCGCGCTTCTTCCCGGAGGAAGATGACCAGCGGCAGAAGCGCCAAACCTATACCGACGCGAATCTTAAGGCCAATGAGTATCTCCATCGCCGCGTGGACATCGCCGATGTGGTGGACGCGCACTTACTCGCGCTGGAGCGGGCCGATAGCCTAGGCTTTGCCCGTTTCATCATCAGCGCGACCACGCCCTTCCGGCCGGTTGATTTAGCCGAGCTACCCACCCATGCCCCGGCGGTAGTAAGACGCTATTTCCCCGACTACGAGGCCGAATATGCCCGCCAGGGCTGGCGGATGTTTCCAGGTATTGAGCGAGTATACATCAATGCTCAGGCTCGGCAGGTGCTGGGCTGGCAGCCGCGTTACGATTTTAGATACGTGCTCGGCTGTTTGAAGGCCGACACGGACCCACGCAGCCCCTTGGCTCGCCTTATAGGTGCCAAAGGCTACCACGAGCGCACGTTCACGGAAGGCCCCTACCCGGTAGAGTAATGCCTACTGATGGCTGGAACAGCAAGGTCCCCTATTAACTGGCCTTACCTGCACCCAGCAACGGGCCCCGGTAAGTCTCATTGGCCAGACTCCCCTCAGTAGGGGATGACTAAACAATATTTTTGAGGCCTTCTCCCGCCGACTGCATCTTAGCTCCTACCTCGCAGCATGAATCGTTTTGACCGCATCACTGCCATTTTCGTGCAACTCCAAGCCAAGCGTCAGGTTCAGGGGCGCGATTTGATGGAGCGGTTTGGCGTCAGCCTCCGCACCATCTACCGCGACCTGCGCTCGCTGGAAGCCGCCGGGGTGCCGCTGCGTGGGGTAGCGGGCGGGGGCTACTCGCTGGCCGAGGGCTATCGGCTTCCCCCAGTGATGTTCACCCGGGAGGAGGCTGCCGCCCTGCTGACTGCGGAAAAGCTGCTGGGGCAACTGACGGATGCGCCCACCGTAACCCACAGTGCCCGGGCGATGGACAAGCTGCGCACGGTTTTGCGCCAAGCAGACCGCGACTATTTAGAAAGCTTGGCCCCGTGCATCGAAGTATTACCGCCCACTCTGTTTCGTGGAGCGGCGGCGCTCCACCACTTGGGAGAGGTGCGCCACCATTTGCTCAATGCCCTGGCCACCCACCGCGTCGTGCGCCTGCACTATTGGGCCCTCCACGATGGGCAGGCCACCCAGCGGGAGGTAGAGCCCATTGGCTTGTATTATGGCCAATGCTGGCACTTGGTCGCGTTCTGCCGGTTGCGGCAGGAGCTGCGGGATTTTCGCCTGGACCGCGTAACCGATTGGCAAGTACAGGCGGAAGAATTCAGCCCCCGCCCGGACACCTTGCAGAGCTACCGGCAGCAACAGGCTGCCCGCGAACCCCTGCACACGGCCGTGGTGCGGTTCACCGCCGACGCGCTGCCCCTGCTGCACGACAGCAAGCACTATTACGGCTGGGTCAGTGAGCAGCCGACTCCCAGCGGCGGGTTGGAAATGACGCTGCACACCAGCAGCCTCCTCTTTCTAAGCCGGTGGCTGCTGGCCTTCGCCCAACAGGTGACAATAGTATCACCGGTTGCCCTGCACGCGCAGTTGCGCACGCTGGCGCTGGCCGCGGCGGCCCACTTTGCGCCGACTCTTCAAGAAGCCGGCAATGGCTGCTAAGCAGCCGAATGCACAAAATCGCCTTCGCGGCAATGGCGTGGTCCAGGATGCCGCTGTCGCTGGGGGCAACCGCAGGCGCGCGGACTATTTGGCCCCGGCGAAGTCCGGGGCGTGCACCGCCCCCAACCAAGCCCCAGCCTGACTAGGCGTGGTCAGGCCGGGGGTGCCAAGGTGCTGGCTGTGCAGCCGGAGGTGGGCACTAAGGGCGGCCGTACGTGCAGGAACTACCGTGGACCGGCCGGAGAGGGGCGAAAGGGGCGGAAAAACGCCGTGAGGTCTTGCGCGAGCAATTCAGGCTCTTCCCAAGCGGCAAAATGCCCGCCCCGAGGCATTTGGGTGAACCGTTGCACGTTCACCCGGCGCTCGGCCCACTCCCGCGGCAACGGGCCGTCGGCGGGAAAGACAGCTATCCCAGCCGGAACGGTGCTGCGCTCCAGTGGCTGAGGCCCACCCGGCGAGGCATAACGAGCTTGGGCATTGAGCAGATAGGTGCGCATTGCGGGGCCCATCGTTTGCGTAACCCAATAAAGCATGACATGCGTGAGCAAGTCGTCTTTCGTAAAACGTGATTCCAAGTCGCCATGGCAGTCGCTCCAGGTGTAAAACTTTTCTACCATCCAGGCGGCCAGCCCGACCGGGGAGTCGCTCAGGCCGTAGGCCAGGGTGTGGGGTTTGGTCGACTGGAGCATGATGTACGCGCCTTCCTGCGGCCACCACTTTTGGAGGTAAGCGGCAAATTCCTGTTCAGCAGGCGAAAAGGACTGGACGTCTTCCGTGCCGTCGGGAAAGCCAACGTCTGTCAGGTGAATGGCGCGCACCGCCGCCGGGTAGCGCAGGGCCAGGTACTGCGTAACGCCCGTGCCCAGGTCGCCGCCGGCCGCTACGAAGTGTTCGTAGCCCAGCACTTCCCGCATGAGTTCCTGCCACAAATGAGCAGTTTCCTCGGCCGTGGCGGCCGCCCCGCCCGTGAAGCCAAAGCCGGGGAGGGAGGGCGCGACAACCGTAAACGAGTCGTTGGGGTCGCCCCCGAAGCGGGCGGGGTCCGTCAGGCGAGGAATCAGGTGGCGAAAGCGAAAGAATGAATCGGGCCAGCCGTGGGTAAGCAGCAGCGGGGTAGGATTGGGCCCCTTGCCAAGTTGGTGAACGAAGTGAATGGGCCGCCCCCCGACTGGAGCCTTAAAATGCGCGAACTCATTGAGCATCGCCTCCTGCTGAGGCCAGTCGAAGCCGGTTTGCCAGTAGGCGATTAGCTCCCGCAAGTACCCGGCATTGGTGCCCTCAGTCCAGCCCAGGTCCGGCATGGCAGCCGGCCAGCGCGTGGCGGCTAAGCGGTGCTGAAGGTCATCCAAAAGGGGCTGGGCAACCTGAATGGTAAATGGTTGGGCGGCTTGCATGGGCTGATTAAGTTGGTGTGCTGCAAAACAACCAGCCCCTGGTGACAGCCCTATGTCACGAGGTAAAATAAATTTTAGTGGTTAGCCTAAAAACAGTCGTGCCAAGTTCCAACCATGGGCAGCAGCGGGAGAGCACCAAAAAGTGTGGGGCCCTAACTTTTCAGTTGGTCTAGGCAACAACCCAATGAATCGCCGTTCAACCTGGAAACTGACTGCCCTACATTTGCATGCTCCCTTACTTGCTGGCTTCAGCTAAAAGCTTCTTTCAAAAGGGCCATTTGCGTCATCATTGTGTGCAACGCGTGCAGAAATATTGCGTTATCAGCGTACTAGTAATGAGCCAGGAGGCCCTTTTACGTAGCCGATTCAGGTTATTTACTCCATCGACAATTGCTGCTTTCTTGCCATGCTACAGGCCTGTCTGAATGGCAATCGCACCAAGCACGAGCACCCGGCCGTGCCGTACACGCCGTTTGAACTGGCTACCGATGCCAGGCGCGTTGTGCGGGCCGGCGCGCAGGAGCTGCACCTGCACCCGCGGGCAACTGATGGGTCCGAGAGTTTACGCGCGGGCGATGTGGCGGCGACCTTACGAGCGGTTCGTACACAGGTGCCGGGCGTACTGGTTGGGATTTCCACCCACGAAGGCATTCCCGCCGCCGCGCCCCTGGCTACGTTGTTTTCCACCTGGACTGAGCTGCCCGATTATGTGTCTATCAACCTATGGGAAGTAGCGGCGCTGGACCTCTGGCACGCCGCCGCCAGCCGCGGCCTAGCAGTGGAAGCGGGCCTGAGCAGCGTGGCCGACGCTCAACGCTTACTACAATTTCCTGCACCAGTCAACTGCTGTCGCCTATTGGTGGAAATAGCGGAACAGAACCTGGCGGAGGCCTTGCGCACAGCGCACGCTATTCTGCAAACCATGCTGGCATTTCCGCCGCAGGTACCCCGCTTGCTGCACGGCATGGACGCGACCATGTGGCCCTTGTTTCAGGTAGCGTTGGAACAGCATCTCTCTGCTCGTATTGGGCTGGAAGATGGCTTGCAGCTGCCTGCTGGAGATTTGGCAACGGGCAATGAACAACTGATGCAAAACGCAGCGGCCCAGCTAGCAGCACGCCGGCGGTAAGCGGCAGATGCGACCTTTGACCAATCGTTTAACCCAGGCCATTCTGGGCGTGATGCCGCGTAGTTTTTCAGGCAGCTCGCCGTAGCGCAGGTGCCCGCCGTGCAGGTGCAGACGGCATCGGATGCGGCCCCCGTGCTTCCCGCTGCTGCGCTTCGGGGCAAAGTCGATGGCGCAATAGGGCAGCATCTCGCACACTTTCTTTATGACTTGCTGATTTTTAGAAACTTGATTTTCAGCAATGCGATGGTTAAAGTGCCTACCGCACCAAAAGGATACTACTTGCCGGGGCGGCGGCCGGCGCGTTCCTTCGCCCCGGCTTTGCACCTTTTTGCCAGGCCAAGCTACGCCATGAACCGAAGAACTGCCCTGTTAAATTCGGCCCTGCTGGGAGCGGCAGCCCTGGGGGCCAGCCGGCTGCCGGCGCACGCGGCGGCCAGCCCGGCGCTGCCACCCACTGCCCGACCGGCCGGCTTCAAGCGCCTGACCCTGGGCCGGCTGGAGCTGACCATCCTCACCGACGGCCATATTCTGACCAGCCCCGTGCAGCCGTTTGTGGCCCCAGGCATCGACCCCGCGCTGGTAACGAAAACGCTGGCGGCGCACTACCGGCCCACCACTTCCATCGACCTGGCGATGAACGTGGTGCTGGTGCAGACCCCCACCCGACTGGTGCTGCTCGACGCGGGTCTGGGCGTTTTCGCCGATGGCACCGGCCAAAACGGTTGGCTGCTGCGGTCGCTGGCCGAGGCCGGCGTGGCCCCGGCCGCCATCACCGACGTTATCCTGTCGCACGCGCACCCTGACCACATCGGCGGCCTGCTCGACCAGCAGCAGCAGCTGGTGTTTGCCAATGCCACGTACCACATAGCCCGGCCAGAATTTGATTTTTGGCTACAGCCCGCCCCCGATTTCAGCCGCAGCGAACTGCGGCACCAGCCGGCCTTTCTGGCCGACGTGCTCAAGGGCATCCGGCACGCACTGGACGTTATCCGGCCGCGCCTTCGCTTTCTGGACCTGGCGCGGCCGCTCTACGACTGCTTCACGTTTGAGCTGGCTCCGGGCCACACGCCGGGCCTCACGCTCACCACCATCAGCTCGGGACCCGAGCAGCTCACCTACATCGCCGACCTTATCCACTCCGACGCGCTGCTCTTTGCCCATCCGGAGTGGGGTTTTTCGGGCGATACCGACCTGCGGCTGGCCGCCACCACCCGCCGCCGGATGCTTCAGCAGTATGCTACCACCCGGCGGCGGATACTGGCCTACCACTTGCCTTGGCCGGGGCTGGGCTACGTGGCACCCCAAAACGCCGCTTTTGCCTGGGTGCCCGAGGTTTTTGCTACGCCTTAGAAGTTTCCCAACGAAATTTTGTACAAGGACAGGCCCTTTTGTAGCAGGGAGGATAAAAGTGCGTTAGAGCTGTTTTGGAGTCCGTGTACGGTCCCAGTCTGCGGGCGTGAGCCGGCCCGACCGGTTGTCGTTGCGCTGCCTTACTGTTCAGCGTCAGTGTCCGGTCGGCCGGCGTGAGCCGACCGACCGGACACTGACGCTGAAACCGCGCAAAGCTCTTGGGCCCAAAAAGCGGGTTAGTTGGCGACCACTGTAACAGTCGTCGGGCCGCAGAAAAATAGCTAGGCATGTCGCTTTCAGGCGGGCTGATGGGCGATGCCCCAGCTGCAAAGCTGCCGCAGAATGGGCTGCAAAGCCAGCCCACGGGCCGTGAGGTGATACGCTACGTGGAGCGGTTTTTCGCTGATGACGTGCCGGGTTAGCAGTTCTTGCTGTTCCAGCTCGCGCAGGGTGCGGCCCAGCACCTGGTCCGAAATGCCGGGTAACTGCTTTTTCATCAGGCTAAAGCGGTCGCAGCCTTCCGTTAGCTGCAAAAGCGCTTGGGCTTTCCAGCGGGGGCCAATCAACTCCGTCGCGTAGTTCAGGCCGCACGCCTGGCGGGCCGCCGTTTGGTTGAGCAAATTGGTGGACGTGGCTTTGCGCATGGGCAGGGGAAAGTGCCGGCGCGGCACTCACAATTTTGTGGGGTATTGCCTGGCCTGGGCCTGCCGAGCACCTTTGCTGCTCACCAAAATCCCAGCGTGATGCGCAAAGTTATGGCCGTGCTCGGCGCGGGCCTGTGGCTGCTGTTGGCGGCCCGCCCCAGCCGGGCGCAGGAAACCTAGCTGGTTCCCTCGCAGTACCTGCCCACGACGGATACCGTGCGGGTCTTTCGCCCCCGCGACTACCAGCCCGCGCGTGCCTACGCCGTGCTCTACCTGCTGCACGGCTACGGCCAGGACTCACGCCAGTGGCCCCGCACCGCCGACTGTGCGGCGCTGGCCACGCACTACCAGATGGTTATTATCTGTCCGGACGGCTTTCGCACCTGGTACCTGAACAGCCCCCGGCAGACCACTTCTCGCTTCGAAGACTTCTTCTTTCGGGACCTGGTGCCGGTGGTGCACCAGCGCGTGACCGTAGCGGCCGGCAACGTCTTCATCAGCGGCCTGAGCATGGGCGGCTACGGGGCCCTGAACCTGTACCTGGCCCGGCCCGAGTACTTCGCTGCCGCCGGTTCTACCAGCGGTGCCGTGGCCCTGGACTACGCCGCGCTGGTGCAGGCCAGCCAAGTCTTCTTTCAGCGCCCCGTTATCGCGCAAGACCTGACCCGCTTGCTCGGCGACCCGCTGCATACCGAATGGGACCGGTATTCTATTGCCTGGCAATTGCGCCAGCGCCCACCCGCCCCGGCCCAGTGGCACGTGGTGCTGGACTGCGGAACAGAGGACCCCTTGCTACCCATGAGCAACGCCCTGAAAGTCACTTGCGACCAGCTCGGCCTCCCACTCACCTATACCACCCAGCCCGGTGACCACAACGAGGAGTACTGGAAAACCACGCTACTCCAGCACCTGGCTTTTTTCAACCGCTACCGCCACTGACTTGAGGCGCTGCTTGTGTAGGTCATTGGGCATTAAAATATCTTGCTTGACTTACAATGCGCTAACAACTTTATCAACTTGCTGCACACTGGCCCAGTAGCGAAAGGCGGCCTGCGTTTCCACTAGCGGAAATATCCGGTCGACCACCGGCCGGACGCGGTGCTAGGCCAAGCGCGCCCTGACCACTTGAATGGCCGCGATGAACACGTGGTTTAGAATGCGACAAATGTGCCGGAAGCGCTATCTTTGGAACAAGTATGCACTTTTTAGCACACTATGCACTAAAAGGATATCATGCCCATTTTGAGGAGCTTAATTTTCGACCTATGCCTAGAAAAACGCTTAGCGCTGCCCCGCAGTGCGCGGTAGATTATGCTTTCCAGCGCATTGGGGGCAAGTATAAAGGCCGGCTCATTGCTAACCTGCGCCGTGGAGCCGTGCGCTATGGTCAACTGCGGCGGTACCTGCACGATGTGACGCCCAAAATGCTGACCCAGGCCCTGCGCGAGCTCGAAGCCGACCAGTTGGTGAGCCGCCAGGTGTACCTGGAAGTGCCGCCCCGTGTGGAGTACTCGCTCACGCCGACCGGTGAGGAGCTGCTGCCTTTCATCGAGTTGCTGAACCAGTGGGGAGCCCGACAAATGGCGCTGCAAGGCATTGCGCCCTTTGTCAAACATCCCGATTCGCCGGTTTGCCTATAGCTTTCCTGCGGGCGGTGTTCAATACGTACCTAAGTAATCACGCAAAAGTAATCCAGTAGTCAGCGGTGCCACTATCGTGGATGAGTTGGGAGACGGCTTGCAGCAACGTGTCGGGGGTTTGGTAAGCGGCGGGCGGGAGCCAGTAATGCTTGCAGAAGCGCCACAGGATTTCGATGCGGTTCAGCTCGGGCGAGTAAGGCGGCAGAAATAAGAGCGTTAGCCCACAGGCGGCCCATTGGCCCACCTGCTGCAGCAGCAGGTGGGCCTTGTGAATGGAGGCGTTGTCGAGCACGAGCACGGTGGGTTGCCTCAGGTCTGCCACCCACTCGTTCACCGCCGCCACGAACAGCTCCGCCGTAAAGGCCGTGTGCGAGAGCCAACCGGTAAAGGCTTGCCGCCCCGTGCCTTGCGGGTCGCCCGGCTGCCAGAAACCCAGCACGGAGTAGCCGCCGGTGGCCCCGCGCTCGGCGGGCAGTTCCACCGGCGGCTGGCCGCGTCGCTGCCAGGCGTAGGGCACGGGGGCCAGGCGGGAGAACCGCACCTCATCGGCGTAAAAGACGGCCACTTCCCCGCGCTGCTCGGCCTGGTGCAGGGTCGCCAGGCGCTGCTGGCAAGCGGCAAAGGCGACGGGGTCGCGTTGCGCCTTCAGGGAGCGCCGGGTGCGCTTACAGCTATAGCCCGCCCGGTGCAAAATCCGGCGTAAGGTGCTCAGGTGCAGGCGCACGCTCAACTCGTGCAGGCAGCGCGGCACCAGTCGCCGCAGTTGTTGGCAGCAGGTGCCCACCCAGGCGACTACTTTTTTTTAGCCGCCGCATCGAGTTTGCTCGGCCGCCCACTGCGTGGGCCCTCGGCCAGGGCCGCTACGCCCCCCTCTTCAAAACGGGTGGGCCAGAGTCGGACCGTATCCCGGCCAACGGCATACGCGGCCGCTAGCTGCTGCAAGTTCAGGCCCCGATGCTGGCTGAGCACGGCCTGCGCCCGCCGCCGCTCTCGTGAATGCTTGCCGTGCCCAGCAGCCTGTTCCAACTGCTCGATTTGCGCAGCGTCCAGCGCAATAGAAGCTAATTTCATCCTCCTAAGATACTACTGGATTACTTTTGGTAGACTACTTAACGGACTGTTTTCAGCTATTGAAGAAGATTGCATGCGATGCCGGTACGTGCATGGCGTATCTTGCAACTCGGTCCGAAAGGTCTTTATCAGGTGGCTTTCATCGGTGTAGCCGTATTCAAAAGCCAGTTGCGAAACTGTTTTGTCGCTGAACTCCAGTTGGAGTTGAATGGCCCGAATCCGGCTTCTTTGGATAAAAGCTTTCAACGCCTGGCCCGTGTGCCGGCGGAAATACTGGCCCACGTAACCAGGGCTCAAGTGGAAATGCGCAGCGACAACACCGGACACCAGCTTGGCCGGCTCGCGCAGGTGCGTGTGGATGTAGTGGATGATGGCGGGCACCAAGTTATCGTCCGTCGCGGCGGTCTGGGTCAGGTGCGCCTGCTGCCGGCGGCGCTCGCGAGCCAGCACCACTAGTACGCCGAGCACACTGGCGTGAATGGTGTTGGCGTACAGAAACTGACGCTCCTTAAATTCGCGGCTGCAGAACTCCACCTGGCTGCGCAGGTAGGCGCGGGTAGCCGCATCGAAGGAAAAGGGAGGGGACGTTTCGTCAACTTCGAACAACGGTTGGACCAGGGCGAAGGTGTCGTTGGCAGCCAGCAGAAAAGCTAGGTTCAGCTTGATGATGCAGAAGCGGGTGGACTGCGCAATATCGAAGCTGTGCACGTCGCGGGTGTTGCACAGAAACAGGTCGTCGGCCTGATAGGGGTAGTGTTGCCCGTTGAGGTGGTGCGTGCCCGCGCCATGCAGAATATAAATCAACTCGTAGTGCGTGTGCCGGTGGAGGGGGTAGCGCCACTCGTCGGTATCAAAGACAGTGACGAAAAACGGGCACACCTGCGAAAATACCACCGTCTTCATTTTTTTTTACCGGATTATCCAAAAGTTCTACAAGGTACCTCTTCGCCCCGGCCGGGACCTTTGCTGCTGTCAAGTATCTCTCCCGCTAGCTCCCTTGCATAAACCGGCGAAAGCTCGTTTCTGCTTCACTGACCATCGCCGCTTCAACTGCGCATTTCGCACCAGGCCGCTGGGGCTCCCACGCTGGCATCGGCCCTCAATATTGCGGCCTTCAACCTGGGCAATGCGCTTGGGACTTGGGCCGGCGGGCAAGCACTTGAACGAGGTGCGGGCTTGCCGGCCGTGCCCTGGGTGGCCTGTGGCATCACCGGCGTCGGTCTGGTGCTAGCCCTTACGAGCGTCTGGCTGGATAAACGCCTTACGCCAACATCTTCTCGCCTAATTACGCACCTTAGTTCTTTAATTATGAACAGCATCCCGAAAGTCGCCCTCGTAGTGGGCGCGCAAGGCATTATCGGTCGCAACTTGGTCGACCACCTGGCTACCCTTGATGATTGGGAAGTTATCGGCTTGTCCCGGCGCGGAGGCGCGGCAGCCGGCCACGTTCGGCATATCGCTGTGGACTTGCTCGACCCTGCCGATTGCCAGGCCATGCTCAGCGGCCTGACGCACGTTACCCATCTCTTCTACGCCGCTTACCAAGACCGCCCGACCTGGGCCGAGCTGGTGCCGCCTAACCTAGCCATGCTCGTTAATGTGGTGGACGCCGTGGAGCCGGTTGCCGCCGGGCTACTACATATCAGCCTGATGCAGGGCTATAAAGTCTACGGCGCGCACCTGGGGCCGTTCAAGACCCCAGCTCGCGAAACCGACGCCGATCACATGCCGCCTGAATTCAACGTGGACCAGCAGCGCTTTCTGGTGCAGCGCCAACTAAGCAAGGCGTGGAGTTGGTCGGCCCTGCGGCCATCGGTGGTGGGGGGATTCGCACTCGGCAACCCGATGAACCTGGCCGTGGCCATCGCCGTGTACGCGGCCATGTCCAAGGAGCTGGGCCTAGCGTTGCGGTTCCCGGGTAAGCCAGGGGCTTACGACAAACTGCTGGAAATGACCGATGCCGGGCTGCTGGCACGCGCCACCGTGTGGGCGGCCACCGACCCGCGCTGCGCCAATCAGGCCTTCAACATCAGCAACGGCGACCTGTTTCGCTGGAACGAGCTGTGGCCACTGCTGGCCCGCTTTTTCGAGTTGGAAGTGGCCCCTCCCCTACCCCTGCCGCTGAGCGTGGTGATGGCCGACAAGGAGCCGCTCTGGCAGGCGATGGTGACCAAGTACGGGCTGGCCCCGCATACATACCAGGAGGTTTCCTGCTGGGGCTTCGCCGACTTCGTCTTCTCCTGGGACTACGACCTGTTTGCCAACGGCTCAAAGGCCCGGCGCTTCGGCTTTCACGAGTTTATCGACACTGAGGCGATGTTTAAGGGTATTTTTGAGGACTTGCGCCGGCGCAAAGTCATTCCGTAACGCAATACGCCCTACGCCCGCTTGGCGAGAGCGTCTGCTCAGTACTCGCCCACTTCTAACAGAGCTTCGGCCGCCAGACCGGGCAACCGGGTGGCCCAAGCGGCCAGCGCCGCGGCGCGCTCCTCATCCGACAGCCGGGCCGGGCCGTACACAACGTGGGGAGCCAGCACGGTGAAGCCGATGAATTGGAGCATGCCCCGGTGAATGGGCCTCAGGATGCCCAGCAAATCGCCCTGCAAGCCGCCCGGCTGGTAGGCCTCGGCGGGGCTGCCGGTGGTGAGCGAGAGCAGCGCCCGCTTGCCCCGAAATACTCCGGTTTCGTAGAGCTGGCCCGCGCCGTAGGCCCGGCCCATGGCGAAAACCCGGTCGACCCACCCCTTGAGCACGGCTGGCACGCCAAACCACCAGAGCGGAAATTGCCAAATCAGCACCTCGCACCAGGCCAGCTTTTGCAGCTCGGTTTCGACCTCGGCCGCAAAGCCCTGGTGCGCCGTGGCGTACAGCTCTTCCCGCTGCTGTTTGAAATACGTCGCGTCCTGAACGGTGGTGAAGTTGCGGCGGTCGGACACGGGTTCGAACGACTGGGCGTACAAGTCCGAGACCTGCACCTGGTGCCCGGCCGCTTCGAGCGTAGCGATGGCCGTGCGCAGCATGGCCCCGTTGAAGCTGTAGGGTTCGGGGTGGGCAAAAATGAGGAGGACGTTCATCAGAAAAGGGGGTTTGGGTGCGGCAAAACTACCTTTGCCCTTGTCTGAAATGCTAGTTGGCAGCTAGTTGTGAGATACACACAAAAAAGGAAGTAATGGGCACCCGCAAAGCCACCTCGACCAATAGCCGCAACCGCGAAGTCCTCGGCGATTTCTGCGGCATTAACTACGCCCTCAATCTGCTGGGCGGGCGCTGGAAGCTGCTCATCCTGCACAAGCTGGAGCCGCAGACGCTGCGCTTCAGCGAGTTGAAGCGCATCCTGCCCCACATCACCGACCGTATGCTCACGCTTCAGTTGCGCGAGCTGGAGCAAGACGGGCTGCTTGCGCGCACCGTCTTTGCCGAAGTGCCCCCGCGCGTCGAGTACGCGCTTACGGCCAGCGGCCAAGCCCTAGCCCCCACTTGGCAGAGCCTGGAAGCCTGGGGCAACGCGCACCGGCAAGCCGCCGAAATGCCTCACAACTAAAAACCTGTCAGGTGGCGGAAAACAACCTTTATTTGGTGCCTGGCTGGTATTAAATAAAGGGGCTTAGGAAGCAAGTGGGCGGGCATGAGCTGGGGCGTGACGTGCTTGGTAAAGAAAACCCACGGGTAGCAGCCGGGCGGTGCTGCCGCCCACGGGCATTGGATGGTTAATAGGCGGCGTCGTTGTAGAAGAACTGCTCTTTTACAATTTGGCCGTTGGCTACCTCAAACACGCCCACTTGGTCTTTCTGCATCCGGCCCCGGCCTTTGAGCGTGACGTCCATGCCCATGGTGCAGGCAAAGTAGTACGAGGCCACGATGGGCTGCCCGCAAAAGCCGCCATGCCGGGCCTCAATTTGCGCTTCCAGGATGGCTTCTTTGTCGCGGATGGCCTGAATGCCCCGGACCGTGATGGACAGCTGCGAAACATTTTCCGGCTCGATGCTGACCGCATCGGGGGCGTACAGCTCGTCCTGGATTTGTTGGATTTGACCCCTCTGGGCCATGGCGTAATACTGGTCGGCAATTTCTTGAATCGTTCGCATACAGGCGGGGGTTGAAATGAATGTGCTGGCAAAAGAATTGGGCGACTGCGACAGCTCTATGTCAGCAGGGGCAACTTTTTTTTCCGAGCCACCAAAGGGCGCGGAAAGCGTGCGTTTTCAGTCGGCGAGGCCTGCCGGGCTAAAAACAAGCCTTGTGTCGTCGACCGTGCTGCCGGTGCTGTGGTACCGTGCCAGGTAGCTTGCCGTGATTGATGCAGGCGCGGTCAGCAGGGCCGCCGGGGTTCCTTCGAACAAGACGCGGCCGCCGGCTGCGCCGGCCCCCGGCCCCAATTCCACAACCCAATCGGCGCTGGAAATCACGTCCAGGTGGTTTTCCACGACCAGCACGGTGCTGCCGTTGTCCACCAAGCGGTTAAGCAACTGGATGAGGGTGGCCACATCGTGCAGGTGCAGGCCGGTGGTGGGCTCGTCCAGAATGTACGTCTGCGCCGCATTGCCCAGCTCACTGGCCAGCTCCAGCCGTTGCCGCTCCCCGCCCGAGAGCGTGTTCATCGGCTGCCCCAGCGTGAGGTAAGGCAACCCCACGTCCACCAAGGCCTGAAGGGTTTTGCGGATAGCCGGCTCCGCAAAAAACGCCCCCGCCTCCGCCATGGAAAGCCCCAGCACGTCGCTGATATTCTTGCCCCGCAGCGTATAGCCGAGCACTTCCGCCGTGAAGCGCCGGCCCTCGCAGGTTTCGCAGACGGTGGCCACCGGGTCCAGGTGGGCCAGGTCGGTATATACCACACCCAGGCCCTGGCAGCTCAGGCAGGCTCCTTTGGAGTTGGCGCTGAACAAGGCGGCGCTCACGCCATTGGCGGCCGCAAACGCTTTACGGATAGGGTCGAGCAAGCCCAGGTAGGTGGCCGGGTTGGAACGCTTGGAGCCCCGGCTGATGCGCTGGTCGATGACAATGGCCTCCGGGTAGTGCTGCGGCAGACAGCCCAGCAGCAGGGACGTCTTGCCCGCGCCGGCCACCCCAGTCACTACTGTCAGCACGCCGGTCGGCAGGGCCAGGGACACGTCGCGCAGGTTGTGCAGGGAGGCATTGCGAAGGTGCAGGTGGCCGGTGGGCGGCCGGGGCACGGCTTTGAGCGGCTGGTGCTGGCGCAAGCCCCAGCTCGTGAGCGTATCGGCGGCCAACAGCCCGGTGTAGGAGCCCTGGTAGACGACCTGGCCGCCGCCCCGGCCGGCCCTCGGCCCCATGTCCACCACGTGGTCGGCAATGGCGATGACGGCGGGCCGGTGCTCCACCACCAGCACCGTGTTGCCTTTGTCGCGCAGCTGCCGCAGCAAGTCGTTCAGGCGCGGCACGTCGTGGGGGTGCAGCCCGATGCTGGGCTCGTCGAACACGTAGGTCAAATCCGTCAGGCTCGACCCCAGGTGGCGCACCATCTTCACCCGTTGCGACTCGCCCCCCGAGAGCGTGGCGCTTTCGCGGCCCAGCGTCAGATACCCCAGGCCGATGGCGACCAATTGCTCCAGGCGCGTGGCCAGCGCCGTGAGCAGCGGTGCCAGCGCCGGTTCGGGCAGCTTCCGCACAAAGACCGCCAGCTCGCTGACCGGCAGGGCCGCGCAGTCAGCAATGTTGCGCCCGCCGATGCGGCAGCTCAGCGCGGCTTGGTTCAGGCGGGCCCCGTGGCAGGTGGCGCATACCCCCTGCGTGACCACCCGCTCAAAGGCCGGGCGCAGGTGCGCCTGGAGCTGGTCGGCATCCTTCGACAAGTACACCCGCCGGAATTTGGGCACCAGGCCCTCGTAGGTGGTTTTGCCCGTGCCCAGGGCGCTGGCCAGCTTCACTTTGGTCTCGGGCAGGTGCAGCAGCTGGTGCCACTCCGGTTCGGTGTAGTCGCGCAGCTTTTTGTCGGGGTCGAAGAAGCCCGATTGCGCGACAATGGTCCAGAAGGGCGAGTTGACGCTGAACGTGGGAAATAGCAACGCGCCCTCGTTCAGGCTCTTGTCAGGGTCGGTCAGTTGCTCCGGGCGCACGGTGGCCACCTGCCCCAGGCCCCCGCAGGCCGGGCACATGCCCTGCGCCTCGTTGAAGGAAAAGGCGCTGATGCCCCCGATAGCGGGCTGGCCCAGGCGCGCGTAAACGAGCCGCAGCAGGGCGTAGGTGTCGGTGACCGTGCCCACCGTCGAGCGCGAATTGCCGCCCAGCCGCTGCTGGTCCACAATAATGGCTGCCGAGAGGTTGGTGAGCGATTCGGCATGCGGCTGCCCATAGCGGGGCAGAAAGCCTTGCACGAAGGCCGGGTAGGTTTCGTTCAGCAGCCACTGCGACTCGGCCGCCAGGGTACTGAACACCAGCGACGACTTGCCCGAGCCCGACACGCCGGTGAACACCGTGATGCGGCGCTTGGGAATATCCAGCGAGACGTGTTGCAGGTTGTTTTCGTAAGCGCCCCGCACTTCGATGTAACCGAAGGCAGAAGGAGTGTCGGGGGATAAGACGAGTGGGGACGAGGCCATCGGGCGAGAAAATGAAGCAGTGGGGAAGAATGCGAGCCAGCCTCCCGGCCTTCCGCAAAGGAAAAAGGCGACTGCGACAGCAGTATGTCAGCAGGCCGTGGCGACCCCATTTTTTGGCGGCGATGCCGACGACAATCCGGCACCCCGCGCGGCCGGCCAACGCGCGGGCGGGGCGCTACCTTCCGCGTATTGTTGCGTATGTTGGGACCTGCCCCCTGGCGATAACGCGCTCCTGGCGGCCCGCTTGGGTTCGTCAATCCGTCTGTCCCCCTCCGTTCCGCATGAACCGATTTGACCGCATTACCGGTATTTTGCTGCAATTGCAGGCCAAGCGCGTGGTGCGCGGCCAAGCGCTGGCCGACCGGTTTGGCGTGAGCCTGCGCACCATTTACCGCGACCTGCGCACGCTGGAAGAAGCCGGGGTACCGCTCTACGGCGAAGCCGGGGTCGGTTTCTCGCTGGCGGAGGGGTACAGCCTGCCGCCCGTCATGTTTACCCGCGACGAAGCCACGGCCCTGCTCACCGGCGAGAAGCTGGCCGCCCGCCTGACCGATGAGCAGACCGCCACCCACAGCCGCGCCGCCATGGACAAGCTGCGCGCCGTGCTACGCCGCCCCGACCGCGACTACCTCGACGCCCTGGCCCCACGCCTACAGGTGCTGCGCCTGCGCACCCAATCCCCCGCGTCGGCCGCCGAAGATACTACGCACCAGCGCCTGCTCGCGGGCATGACCGCGCAACGAGTGGTGCGGCTGCGCTACCGCGCGGGCTTGGCCGATACCAGTACCGAGCGCGATGTCGAGCCCATTGGCTGCTACCTCCAACAGCACTGGCACCTCGTGGCCTATTGTCGGCTGCGGCAGGATTTTCGGGATTTTCGCTTCGACCGCATCGAGCACCTGGAGTTGCGCGAAGAAATCTTTACCCCGCGACCAGAAACGCTGCAATCGTACTGGTCGGCGCAGGAGGCACGCCGCCAGGAGTTAGCGGTGGCCCTGGTGCGTTTCCAGCCCGAGGCCGTGCGCAATATTCAGGACACGAAGCACCAGTACGGGTGGGTGCGAGAAGAATTGCTGCCCGATGGAACGGTGGAAATGGCTTTTCTGCCCGGTAGCCTGCGCTACTTGGCTGCTTGGCTGCTGCCCCAGGCGGGCTCGTTTACGGCGGTAGCACCACCCGAGCTGCGGCAGCAGTTGCGGGAATTGGCTCAGCTCACATACGACTGTTTTTGCGAAGCAGGCTAAGTCATCAACCGGCTGAACCAGTTTCCTTTTTCGAACCGAGTGGAAGGGCAACCCAATGGGCTGCCTAGTTTGTAAAATCCATCAGAAATTGCTTAGCGTAATTTTATCCCCGCTGCTATAAGAAGGCCCATTCGAACAGGACCTGAAAACCACCCTGCCTTAGCTCACTGTCCGTTTTTACTGGACCATCCCAGTTCCAACGGGCCCAGGTCTTGCGTAGCAGCGCGCGGGGGCCAATTGGGCGTTATAGCCGGAAAATGCGCCGCGACTAACTCCGCAAAGGATTCAAACCGGGCGCTGGCGAAGATGGGGTAATGGAACGCATCGAGGCGGTGCAGCAAGTGCACCAATTGCCGCAGCTCGGCGGCGGTAAAATCGCCGGTGGCCATCTGGGCTACTTGCGACATGCGGCCCATCACGCCGAGCAGTATTTTGCGGCCCGTTTCGCTGATTTGAAGCACTTTACGGCGGCGGTCGGTGGGGTGGGGGCCTTCCGTTACCAACGCATGCCGCAGCAGTCGCCTAATAACCTCGGTCCCGGCGGCTTTCTCGTGGACGTTGCGCAGCATCAGCTCCGAGCGGGTGCCGGGGCCGCCGGCAAAGAGTGAAATCAGGTAGATGAAGTCGTCGAAGCCCACCAGGGGAGTGCCCACCAAGGCTTGGCGCGTGTAGCCGCGCACGTAGCGGTACACAAACGTCAGCAGTTTGGTGAGGACGGAAGCATCGGTTTCGTAGGGGCTGGCCGGCGTGCGGGCGGCCGGATACTGCCCCGCTGGCAAGTCGGCAGGAGCCGATGGCCCCTGTGGTTGCAGCCACGTTGCAAAGCCCGCCACGTTCTGTACTTCCGATTCGGTCGCCTGCTGGTACTGGGCCAACAGCGGCAGTAACTCAGAAAGTAGTGAGTAATTCATCGGCGGAGATGGAATAAGAAAGTGGCCTACCTGACTAGAGCCTAAAGTTAGCGTTGTTCACCAGCAGGGCCAGCAAAACTTGTTAATGGTGTGTAAACACTCTAAATTGTTTACTTTTGGAGCAAACAAAGAATAATATCATTCGTTTGATAAGCATTCTCACACCAATGTTACGCTCCATGCTTGCACGTTTTCTTTTCCTTTTCTTAATGCTATGCGCCGCCCTACCAAGTCGCGCGCAGCGCACCGGCACCATCGCGGGCACCGTGCGCGACCAGAAGACCCAAGAGAACCTGCCCGGCGTAACGGTAACCCTCGAAGGCACCACCCTGGGCACGGCTACTGATAACGAGGGACGATTCCGCCTCACCGGCATCCCGACGGGCGCCTACAACCTGCGCGCCTCCTTGGTGGGCTACGACGCCCTGCTGCGGCCCAACGTGCAGGTGAGCAGCGGCAACGCCAACGTCCTCACCCTGGAGTTGCGCGCCGGGGCCCAGCAGCTGGGCGAGGTGCAGGTGGTGGCCAACCGCGCCATCCGGGTGGCCACGGCCGAAACGCCGCTGAGCGTGCAGCGCATCAACAGCGAGGAAATCAAGAGCAACCCCGGCGGCAACTTCGACATCTCGAAGGTGGTGCAGACGCTGCCCGGCGTGGGCGGCGGGGGCACCGGCGGCTCGGCCAGCTTCCGCAACGACATCATCATCCGGGGCGGGGCCCCGAACGAAAACGTGTACTACCTCGACGGCATCGAGGTGCCGGTTATCAACCATTTCCAGACCCAGGGCAGCGCGGGCGGGCCGGCCGGCATCCTCAACGTGAGCTTTATCGAGGACGTGACGCTGAGCACCTCGGCATTCAATGCTCGCTACGACAACCCGCTCTCGGCGGTGCTGCAATTCCGGCAGCGCGACGGCAACCCCGAGCGGCTGCAGGGCAACCTGCGCACCTCCGGCTCGGAGGTGGCGGGCACGCTGGAAGGCCCGCTGGGGCGCAAAGACAGCAGCGGCCGGGCCCGCACCACGTTCCTGCTCTCGGCCCGGCGCTCGTACTTGCAGCTGCTGTTCAAGCTGCTGGACTTGCCCATCCGGCCCGATTACTACGACTTTCAGTACAAGGTCACCAGCAAGCTCTCGCCCCGCACCACGCTCACGACCCTGGGCCTCGGGGCCATCGACAACTTCCGCCTGGCAGTGCCCACGGAGACGACCCCGGAAAAGGAGGTGACCATCCGCAACACGCCCACGCTGCAACAGTGGAACTACACGGTGGGCCTGAACCTGCGCCACCTCATCCGCAAGGGCTTCGTGAACGTAGCCCTGAGCCGCACCGAGCAATTCAACAAAGTGGACCTGTTTGCCGGCGGCCGCACCACCGACGAAAGCCAGCGCGTGCTGCTCACCCGCTCGGGCGACGTGGAAAACAAGCTGCGGGCCGACGTGAACGGCACGGCCGGCCGCTGGCAGTACAGCTACGGCCTCATGGGCCAGGCCGTGCACTACGACAACCGCTACTTCAACCGCCTGCGCCGCCCGGTGCTCGATGCCAGCGGCACCGTGCTCCGGCCCGGCGTGGACGTGCGCTTCCAAACCGCCATGGACTTCGTGCGTTTCGGGGCCTTCGGGCAGCTCACCCGCTCGTTTCTGGACGGCGACCGGCTGACGCTTTCGGCCGGCCTGCGCACCGACGGCAACTCCCTCACCGACGACGGCCGCAACCTGGGCCGCACGCTCTCGCCCCGCCTCAGCCTGAGCTACGCCCTGCGGCCCACCGTGAATTTTAACGCGTCGGTGGGGCGCTACTACAAGATTGCGCCCAACACCATCCTGGGTTTCCGCGACTCCCTGGGCAACCTCGCCAACCGGAATAACCGCTACATCCGCGCCGACCATTACGTGGCGGGCCTGGAGTGGCTGCCGGCCCCGGCCACGCGCTTCACGCTGGAAGGCTTTTACAAGAAGTACGACAACTACCCGGTGAGCGTGCGCGACGGCATCAGCCTGGCCAACCTGGGCGGCGACTTTACGGCCCTGGGCAACGAGGCGGTAAGCAGCACCGGCCAGGGCCGGGCTTACGGCGTGGAGTTTTTCTTCCAGCAGAAGTTCACCAAAAAGGTATTTGCCGTGGTGTCGCTCACGGCTTTCCGGTCGGAGTTTACGGGCCGCGACGGCGGGTACAAGCCCTCGGCCTGGGACACCCGCTACCTGGCCTCGGCGCTGCTGGGCCGGCGCTTTGGGCGGGGCTGGGAAATGGGCCTCAAGTACCGCCTGGCCGGCGGGGCACCCTACACGCCCTTCGATTTGGCCGCCTCGCAGGCCAGCTACCTGACCACCGGCCGCCCGGTGCTCGACTACGGCCGCCTCAACACCGAGCGCCTGGGCGGCTTCCAGCAGTTCGATTTCCGCCTCGACAAGCGCCTGAACTGGCGGCGCTACGCCCTCGATTTGTTCCTCGACGTGCAGAACGCCTTCGTGCTGAGCAACCCCGCCGTAGCCGACTATTCCTTCCAGCGCCTGCCCGACAACTCCGGCTACGTCACCACCGACGGCCAGCCCATCCGCCCCGATGGCAGCAACGCCGTGCCGCTGCTGCTGAGCAGCAATGACCCGCTCGTGATTCCCACCGTTGGTTTCATCTTCGAGTTTTAACCCTATGGCTGCGTTGACAAAACGCGTATTCGCACCAGTTCGCCGCCAATTTTGGCACCGCTCCCCTTTGGCACGGATTCCTGCCACGCCCTTACGCGCTGACAAGGCTGGGAGATGCGCTTCGAGTACCGCTTCGCGGGCGGCTTGCCCTGCACGCCCTACGACCTGGCCGCCTCGCAAGCCGGCTACCTCCCCACCGGGCGCGGGGTGCTCAACTGCGTGCAGCTCAACACGCTTCAAATCAACAACTTTCAGCAGTTTGTCTTTCGACTGGACAAGTGCCTCAACTTTCCCCGCCTCGCGCCGGACCTGTTCCTGGACGTGCAAAATGCCTTCGTGCTGAAAAACCCCGGCCTGCCCGACTACACCTGCGAGCGCCTGGCCGACAATTCGGGCTTCGCCACCAACGGACGGCCCTTGCAGCCCAACGGCTCGAACGCCATCCCGACCATTCTCAAAACAACGACCCGCTGGTAACGCCCACCAGCGGTTTTATCCTCGACCTATAATGAAACTTCTTAGCGATGGAAGCAACGGACCCCGTACAGGAGCAGGTTTTCGAGCTGGTGCGCAAGCAGGTCTGGCACCGGCCCCGCCTCGGGCTTACGCTCGCCACTACCCTGACTGATGAGCTGGGCCTCGACTCGCTCGACCGCCTGCAGCTCGGCGTGCGCCTCGAATACGCGTTGCACATCGAAATCCCGGACCCGGAGCTGGGCCAATGGCACGCGGTGACCGATGTGCTGGCGTGCGTTCGGCGGCACCTGTTGCCCCTGGGCGGCCTACCCTGCCCCAAAAAGGCCGCAGGGCTAGGTGGCGGCCCCAGGTGCGCTGGGTGCAAGTAAAATCGGCCGCTAACGATAAACTGACCGATAGTTACCCGCCTTATGAGCGCATCCAAAAGCGGGGGGGCAGTTCTGTTCACTGAGCAGTCCTGGTGAAGGTGGAGCAGCTATGCGGTTGGCTTTATAATCGGTTGCTCCACACTTTTGGATGCGCTCACTTCCTCACCACCCTCCTGAAATACGCCATGCGTCCGCGCCACGGGTGCCTTAGCCGAGTAACTAATTCAGCCGCCATGCGTTTTCCCTTCCTCCCGCTAAAATCAGCCTCGCCGGTGGCCCGCGCCAACCCTCGGAAATCTTGCGCGCGTGCCGGCCTCCTGCTTATTCTAAGCCTGGGCTTGACCCTGGGCGCGTCCGGCCAGGCCGGCGACTCGGCAGCCCGGCCGCGCATCGGGACCAGGAGTGGGCTGGCGGCTACGCTCACCGGCCGGCTCACCAACTTACGCGGGGGGCGCGGCACCTGCTACCTCGCCCTATTCGCCGGCCCGGAGGGCTTCTCCCGCCACTCCGAACAGGCCCTGCGGACGCTGCACGTACCCGTGAGCGGCCCTACATGCGTTTTCTCGTTCGAGAACCTGCCACCCGGCTCCTACGCCCTGGCCGTGTACCACGACGAAAATGGCGACGGGAAGCTTGACACCAATTTTCTGGGCATTCCGACCGAGCGCTATGGGTTTTCCAACGATGCCCGGAGTATGATGTTTTTCCCGCCCTCCTTTGCCGCAGCCCGGTTCGTAGTGCCGGCGGCGGGCACCGCGATTTCGCTTCGCTTGAAGTAAGCCCCAATTTTCAGATTTCCCCCCTTTTATCGAGCGCATCAAAAAGTATGGGGGCAACCGATTATAAAGCCAACCGCATAGCTGCACCTTCACCTGGATTGCTCAGTTAACAGAACCCCACACTTTTTGATGCACTCCATGAGCACGGCGGCCACGACCACGGCCCCGGTGGGCATGGCCTTCTTGTAACAGCAAGGGGGTAAAACTATTATGAGCAGTTTTGGACAAGGGCCAGGAATCCGCAATTCGCAAAAATTCTAGTAAAATCTGGTTGGTAGGGGATGCCGGATTTGATGATGGCACAGGCCTGCTTGAGCAATTTGTTACTCACGGCAATCAAGGCCAGTTTACCATTCTTGCCCTTGGCTACAAGTCTGTAATGCAGGGTTTTGCAGGGCGTATCGCTTTTTTGGCGGAGAAGCTGTACATAAACAGCTTACTGCGAATCAGCCCGCCACCTATGCGCGTGATGCGGGACTTGCCGCGCACACTCGTACCCGAACTATACTCGCGGGGGCAAAGGCCTGCTTTGGCCGTGAGTTGCCGGTAGGTTTATACTTGCGTAAAACCTTTGGCAAAGAGCAGTAACATGGCGGCCGTTTTGCGGCCGATGCCTGGAATAGAGCAAAGTAAGGGCATTTCCCGGGCGTAGCGTTGTTCCAACAAGCCGACCAGTGCTGTTTCTAGCGCCTGGATTTGCTCCTCCAATCGCCCGAGCGCCTGACGCAGGTGCTGCTCGGCCAGCGGACTCACCACCGGGTGCTGCTGCAAGGCTTTCAGCGAGTTAAGCGTCATCGTCTTTTGCCGAATGAGTTGTTCGCTCACTTGTTCCAACTGCCGGCACTCGACAAGCAGGGCGTCGTCTGGCTGCCAACGCTTCGACGTCTGTTGTTGGCCGAAGCGCAGCAACCACTGGGCATTTTTGCGGTCGCTTTTGCCCTTACCCAGAGGCATCTGAATGAATCGTCTGACCATAAGTGGGTTAACGACGGCCACCCGCGCCCCTTGCTCGACCAGATAGTAGGCCAAGGACAGATAATACAAGCTTGCCGTCCCGCAACGGCGCACGAGTTGCGCAAAGCCCGCTTTTGAATTGCTCACTTCCGCGTGCTGAAGCCGGGTTGCCACGGGATAGCACACTGCTAGCGTGGCTTTGCTCATATCGATGCCCACTACGGTCAAGGTAACGTCCATTGAGAAAAGAAATTAAGTGACTGAAATCTGACCAAACAGTGGTTTTCAGGGAGCTGTTTTCAACCCTGATACAGGCTTTCAGGCCTTATGGAACTGTCCAACGTCGCCCAAAAACAGGAAGGGGATTTTCATTTCAGACGGGCTCCAAAAAGGCCATCCACTCTAATTCACCTTATTCCTCCCTGTCACTGTCAGCACCTGAATGTAAGCCCAAGGCAAACACAGGATCGCTCTAAGTAGCTGCAGTATGCGCCACAATGTCCAGCGTAATCAGACTATCTCTAATGGGGTAAATCACTTTAGCTTTCATCGTATCAATGTCACAAAAACTCATTGTTTGAGTTATCTGCCGCTGATAGGTAATTGTTATTCGGGGTTAGTTAGCATTTCAATTGAAAAAATGCAAGTTTCCAGATAAAAAATTTGTATTATATACATGTCACAAAAGACATGACTTTGTCCTTTTTATTAAGAAATTATTTCAATAATTTAGCCTTATAATTTGGCAGTTGTTTCTGAGTGCTTACCCCAGACAACAGATTCTCCTTCCCATATTTTCCACTGTTTTTTCTTATAATTTCAGTAGTCTGACATCTGAATTATTAATATAGTATATAAACTAAAATTAACAATTCCACCAGCCTCACTATTAACTAACTTTATAGCTAGGTGGCATTTGCTTCTTTTGGGATGAAACTTAAGCTGGGTGCTGTCGAGAATTGCTTAGCCTGCGAGGCTATTAAAGTACTCCGCATTTCTACCGGAGGGATAAGGTAAAGCAACGGATCGGGTTGTTTCAAGTCTTTTTCATTCATCGCTAAAGAGGCAGATGCACTAATGGCTGAACAGTGGTTCCCATCGCAACCCTTAAACTGGCCTCGTTGCAATTCTTTGCGGAAAGAGCAACTGCTTGCTGTCTGTTTGGTAGTGAGAAGGCAGCCAACGCGCTCACCCAACACCCGGTATCGGGAACTGGGTGGGCCCTCTCCTTTGACTCCTACTCAGTCATCGAGAGAGGTTTTTCAGGACTGGCGTAGCTGGCAGCCGCCCTGAAGTGCCGCGGCTGTTTTTGGTTTTAACCCTCTCTCGTCTACCTATTGCCTTTTCCATGAAATATTCTTATTTTTTACTGCTGCTATTGCTAGTAGGCAGGTGGGTACCTACCCGGGCCCAGGCGCCCGCGCAAAATGCTGACACCTACGTTCGGTCCTACAACGAAGCCTTCCAATACGGCGTTAACCTAGGCTATTATCCCGATTATAGCAACAAGGGCACTAGTGCCTGGCGGGATGAGGACTTAGCCAGCATTGCCCAGAAGACAGGCAGCCACTCGGTGCGGCCCACCTTGCCCAATTACTTCGTGGAAAACTACGGCTATGACATCCGGGCCAGCACCTTCGCGGCCTACGTCAACACGTATGGTATGAAAGAGATAACCTGCTTTGTGGAAGGCCCCTCACCGGCCCATCGCGAAACTACTACCTACCCCGGCTGCACGGAGCAGTCCAAACTATTTGCTAACCTCTACGAGCCCATCTGGAATTCTGATGGCAGCGTGAACGTCAATAACTACTATGCCTATTACCTCTACCAACTCCAGCTAACCTACGGCGATAAAATCCGCTTCTGGGAGGTCGTGAACGAGCCGGATTTCGCCACCAGCCAAGCGGACATAAACGCCTGGACAACGCGCGCTCCGAAGCCGAATGAGCTGTCAAATATGTACGCCCCTATTTACTCTTACGTGCGAATGCTACGCATCAGTTACGAGGTGCTGCACAAGTATCGGCCCGATGCCTACATTACGACCGGTGGCGTGGGCTACTCGCAGTTTGTGGACGCGCTGCTACGTTACACTGATAACCCTGACGGCGGCGCTGTTACGGCACAGTATCCCGCTACTGCCGGGGCCTACCTCGACGCGCTAAGCTTTCATTCCTACCCTTCTTATGCCCTGCACTATTGGGATAACAGCATTGGAGGCTTTCGCTACACCCGCACCTCTGACTATGCCGCCAAGCAGATGCTCAACGACCGGCAGGCGATGGCCGATGTACTAGCTAAGTACAGCTACAACGGCACCACCCATCCAGCCAAGCTGCTGCTGATGACGGAAACCAATATTGCCCGGCGCACCTCCGACGATCGTACGGGCACGGACGAGATGCAACGCAACTTCGGCATTAAGGCGCTGGTGCTGGCCCAGAAAAACGACATCCGGCAACTGTACCTCTTCAGCTTGGGCGAGACGGTCGATGCGCCTGCCCCCACCGTTTCGGTGTCGGGCGCCGACGAGATTAATCTGATGGGCCTCTACGAGAACCTGCGGCGGGTGACGCCCGGCGCGGAGCAAGCCACCCAGGAAGGACAAGCATTTGCCACCACTTCGAAGCTGCTATATGGCTACCAGTACGACCAGGCCCGCACGGGCGAGCTCGCCCTACCAGCAAGTGTGAATGGGGCGGCCTTCAACAAAAATGGCAACTACGTGTACGTGCTCTGGGCTGTCGCGGAGGCAGATAATCAAGAAGCAGCCAGCGCTACCTATTCTTTCCCGGCGACTTGGAACCTGAGCAACGTGCAGCGCTCCGATTGGGACTACGCGACTACCGGCACTAAAACGCCCGTGGCCGCTCAAAACGTTGCCCTGACCACCGCCCCCGCCTTTTTCACCGCCGACACTGGCCCGCCGGCCAGCGCGTGCGCCGGGTTGGGCACGTTGACGCGGGAGCAGTGGGATAACGTGTCGGGGAGTACCGTGGCCGACATCCCGCTGAGTACTCCCCCCACCAGCAGCGCTACGATCACCCAGTTCGAGGCCTCGACCACGGGCACCTTCCACTACGGGGCGCGCTTGCGGGGCTACGTCTGCCCCCCGGCCAGCGGAGCCTACTCCTTCTGGCTCACCGGCGATGACGCGGCCGAGTTGTATCTGAGCACCGACGCCGACCTCGCCCACAAGGTGCGCCTGCTCAGCGGCACGGACTACACCTCCGGGCCCCGCGACTACGACCGCTACCCGAGCCAGCAGTCGGCCCCCGTCACCTTGCAGGCGGGGCAGCGCTACTACATCGAGGCCCTGCACAAGAATGAGTGGGGACCCGGCTACGTCTCGGTCGCCTGGCTGACGCCTGGTGCCACCGCCCGCCAGGAGCCCATCCCCGGCGCTAACCTCATGCCCTTCGACCCGAATGCAGTTCTCAACCCGCCGACCACTTCCTCTGCGGCCAAGGCGCGCATCACGGTTACATTTGCCACCGCGCCCGCCGCGGGCACCACGGCCCGCCTCGCTCCTACGCTTTACAATAAGACGCGGGTGCTGCAATTCGAAGAAGATGATTCGCCGGCCAGCATCTACACCGACGCGTTTGCGCTGCTTAAGGGGGGCATCTCGCGCAACGGCGTAACGTATCCCGGTCTGCGCTACACCGATGGCTGCGGGCATAACCGGCCGTATACCGCCGCGGTGGCTGTCAACGGCCACAACCCCTATGATAATTCGGTGTGGATGGACGCGGGACCGAACCATAGCGCCGGTAAGCTGCTGTGGTCGCAGGCCCAGGAACTGCTCAACAACGGTTGGGACGTTGAAAACCACTCCGACCTGCACACCGCCCCCAACCCGGCGCAGCAGATAGCCGACTTAGATGGGCTAATTGCCGACCGGCTCAAGGGGTACAAGCCCTCGGTACACATTGTACCCGTCAACTACCCGGGCTACCCCACAGCGGCTTTTAATGCCGGCTACCTCGCCGTGTCGAGTACCAGTCAGTCCGACAACTTGCCGTTCTACAACCAGTATACGGCCGACCGGGTGCCCCTGAGTACCTTACCCCTGCCCAGTACCCAGTTTGTCTATCAACGCTACCTGGCCGATCTAGACCAAAGTGGTGGCGAGACCACTCAAGCGCTACTCAATCGCCTTAAGGTACTGAGCGATAGCCTGCTAGCGCCCGGCTCCAACCCTTCGGAAGTGTACGTGCAGCGGGTATTCACGCATGTCATCGACTTTGGCGTGCTGCACGACTGGTTTACGTACACTTATAACAAGAGCAGTGCCCAGGACCAACTGTGGGTGACCACGTTGCGCGAGTTCTCCGAGTACCGCCGCGTCAGCAGCGAGGTCGTAAAGACCCAGCAGCTTAGCGGCAACACCCTGACCGTGGACCTGGACTACGCGGCCCTGAGCCCTAATACGCGTTTTCAGAACCTGAGCCTGCTGCTCGATTCGCCCGGTAGCATTGCCAGCATCAGCGTGAGCGGCGTCGACAGCAGTAGCTACAACCTAGCCACCGGCTTGGTCAACATCTTCCGCAACTCGGCTAGTGTTCCGGCAGGTTCGGGCACAGGTAGTGGCTGCGCCGGGTTGGGCACGTTGACGCGGGAGCAGTGGGATAACGTGTCGGGGAGTACCGTGGCCGACATCCCGCTGAGTACTCCCCCCACCAGCAGCGCTACGATCACCCAGTTCGAGGCCTCGACCACGGGCACCTTCCACTACGGGGCGCGCTTGCGGGGCTACGTCTGCCCCCCGGCCAGCGGAGCCTACTCCTTCTGGCTCACCGGCGATGACGCGGCCGAGTTGTATCTGAGCACCGACGCCGACCTCGCCCACAAGGTGCGCCTGCTCAGCGGCACGGACTACACCTCCGGGCCCCGCGACTACGACCGCTACCCGAGCCAGCAGTCGGCCCCCGTCACCTTGCAGGCGGGGCAGCGCTACTACATCGAGGCCCTGCACAAGAATGAGTGGGGACCCGGCTACGTCTCGGTCGCCTGGCTGACGCCTGGTGCCACCGCCCGCCAGGAGCCCATCCCCGGCGCTAACCTCATGCCCTTTCAACCAACCACTGCCAACCGCAGCCTGCTCAGCGCAGTGCCCCCTGCCAGCGCGGGGAGCCTAGCCGGGCGCACCGCGCTGAGTATATTTCCGAACCCCTTCAGTCAGCGGGCCACCGTAGAGTTTGGCGTGGCCCAGAGCGGCCCCGTTACCCTGGCTCTCTACAACCTGCAGGGGCAACTGGTGCGCCAGCTATTTGCGGGGCAGCAGGCGGCGGGCCTTACGCACAGCTTCTCGCTGGATGCGTCTGGTCTAAGCACGGGACTTTACATAGTGCACCTAATGACCGCTAATGAAGTCATTACGCAGAAGCTGATTTGCACCGGCGACAGGTAATAAGCCGCCTGGTAGTCACCCAGGGGCTGGTAGTGGCGGTTAAATTAGGAAGTTGGCCTGAGCCGGGCAGGTAGTACAAAGAGGCCCTCTGCACACACTGTTTGTCTCTCCCTTGGGAGGGCGGCATTGAGTACGGGGGGCCTCTTTTTTAGCGGGTTAAGTATTTGGAAAGGCTGCCGAAGGAACGGAATGCCAGCGTTTTCTGAGCTGGGGTCTGCCGGGAGCCCGTGGAATAAGGACGCCCCCCTAATCTCTCCCCCTAAAACTGCATCATACCCAAATAAATTAATATATATTTTTACAATTTTATTGTCCAGTAAAAATAGACAATGAACTAAGATAAGTTGGTTTGGAAGTCCCGTTCGAATTGGTGGGGTGAGCGGTAGCCCAGGGCGGAGTGTCGGCGTTCGAGGTTAAAGTAAGTGTCGAAGTAGTGGGCTATTTCGAGTCGGGCCTTTTCGAGGGTGGCAAACGTGCCCCCGTGGGCCAGCAATTCTGTTTTGAGTGTGCGCCAGCCCGCTTCAGCCTGGGCGTTATCATAGGGCTGGTCGGCTAAAGCTGGCCAGTGCCTGAGCTTGGGCGATGCGCGCACGGCAAGCGGCGCTGGTATACTGCCTGCCGCAGTCGGCATGGATAATCAGGTCAGGAGCCGGCTGGCGGAGCGTTAGGGCTTGCTCCAGCGCGTTGAGCACCAGCTTAGTGGGCGTCTGCTGGTCGAGATACCAGCCGACCATGCGCCACGAGCAGGTACCCCGCTAGGTGGCTAGGAAGCACCAGCGCCCGCCAACTAGGGGCAGGTAGGTAATGTCGCCGTCCCACACTTGATTCGGGGCAGTGGACGCGGGCTGGCCAAGCAATAGGTTTTCAGCTACGATAGCGGCCGGATCGGCTACCGTCGCACGCGGGCGGGTATTCAAGCGCACAGAAGCCGCAGCGACGCAGCCAGGTGCGTAGCGCATAACGACCTACGGTATGGGCTTGTAGGGCACGCGGCGGACCCGGTAAAGGTGACCGGGTCGGCCGAGAAATCGTGACCAAGGCCTTCCCACAACACCCGTTTCTTACTGCCTGCGCTGTCAAAAAGGCAACAAAAAGCCCTGGCAGTATCTTCACCCACACGCAGGCTCCCTTCGCCCTTCCCTATGCCCGATTCTTCTGTGCTAGCACCGCCCGACGATACCAACCCTGCTGACTTGGTGGAGGCATTACTCCACGTTTCGCTAACCGGCGTGATTCTTTTTCGCCCGGTCTACGAGACCGGGGGAGCGACCATCGTTGATTTGGCCTACGAGCGTCTCAATCCCGCCGCCCAGCACATGCTGCAGTTGCCAGAATGCCCATCTGAGACCTTCTTAACCCTGTTCCCAATGGCGGCGCAAAAAGAAGGCGTGTTCGCCTTTTACCGCGATACCTTCTTAGCGGGCCACCTCGGGCGGCACCAATTTAATTACCAATACGACGGGTTGGATGGCTATTTCCAGTTGGTGGCCCAGCGCCAGGGCCCCCGGTTGGTGGTAAGTTTTACGGATAGCAACGACCAGTCGCGCACGGCCGTTGAGCAGGGCCTGCGCCTGAGCCAGGCCCGTGAGCAGGCCGCCCGGACGGAGGCAGAGCGCCAACGCGGCGAACTGGAGCGCGTGTTTGAGCAAGCCCCGGTGGCCATTGCCGTGTACCGGGGCCCAAACTACGTTATCGAGCTGGCTAACCCTACCGTATGCCGACTCTGGGGCCGCACCCCGGACCAACTCTTGGGCAAGGGCTTGTTTGAAGCGCTGCCGGAAGTAGCTGGCATGGGCTACGAAGAACTGCTCGATGGCGTAATGGCCACCGGCGAGCCGCACGTATCGCGGGGGATGGCGGCGGTGCACGAGCGCGAGGGCCGCCGCGATACGGTGTATTGGGATTTTGTGTACGTACCCATGTACAACGGCACGGGGCGCATCGACGGGGCCATGGTGGTGGCTACCGAAGTGACCACGCAGGTGCTGGCCCGCCAGCAGGTCGAACAGCTCAACCAGGAACTGGAAATCCGGGTGGCGGAGCGCACCGCCCAACTCACCACGCAGCAGCACCTGCTCAGTCAAATTCTGGCCCAGGTGCCGGCCGCCATCGCCACCCTAGCCGGCCCCGAGCACCGGTTTACTTTCTTCAATAAGTTATACCAGACCCTCGTGGCTGACCGGGCCGTCCTGGGCCAGCCGGCCAACGAAGTGCTGCCGGAAGTAGTGGAGCAGGGCTTCATTGACCTGCTCGACCGGGTGTATGCCACCGGCCAACCCTTCCTCGGCACCGAAATCATGGTTATGCTCCACGACCCGGCCACCAGCGAAGCGGAGCAGCGCTATGTGGACTTCATCTACCAGCCGCTGATGGACAGCCAGCAGCGAACGCAGGGCATCCTAGCCTTCATTCTGGACGTCACCGACCGGGTCCGCGCGCGCAAGCAGGCCGAGACCCTGCAAGCGGCCATGCTGGCTATCGTGCAGCGCCAGGCCCAGCAGCGGCAGGACCTCTACCAACTATTCGCGCAGACGCCAGCCGCCATCGTACTGCTGCGCGAGCCCGACCACCGCATCGACTACTTTAATCCCGCCTTCGAGGCGCTGTTTCCGCCTGAAGAGTGGACGAGCGGCGACCTGCACGGCCACTCCCTGGTTGAGGTCTACCCGCGCATCAAACTGGCCGGGCTGGTGCAACTCCTTGACCGCGTATTCGAAACCGGCGAGCCGCAGACCGTAGTTGACTTGCCCCTGGCCGAGCTGCAACCCGGTAGTCCACGTTACGTCACGCTGGCCTACCAGGCCTATCACGAGGAAGGCCGCCTGGTGGGCGTGGCCGTCTTTGCCTACGACGTGACCGAGCAGGTGCAGGCCCGCCAGGCACAGGCGGCCCAGCAGCAACTGGTCGAAACCGTGTTTGAGCAGTCGCCGACTGCCATTTGGGTCGTCGAAGGGCCTACCTATGTGTTTCGGATTGTCAATCCGCTCATGGAGCAGATTCTGGGGCGCACCCGGGCGCAACTCGTGGGCCACCCCTACTTTGAGGTGATGACGGAACTCGTCGGCCAAGGGCTACCCGAGCTATTTGGGCGGGTGTGGCAGCAGGGCGAGACCCTGGTGGTGGAGGAATTGCCCGCACAACTGGCCTACCATGAGCCGGGTAAGCCGGGCTATTTCAGCTTCGTGTTTCAGCCACTGCGGGATGCGCAGGGTCAAATCGGGCGCATTGCCTGTGTGGCGATTGACGTGACCGACCAAGTGCGGGCCCGCCAGCAGGTGCAGGGCCTTAATGAGGAACTGGCCGCTATCAACGAGGAGATGCAGGCCACCAACGAGGAGCTGAACGACACCAACACCCGCCTCACGCGCACCAATGCCGACCTCGATACCTTCGTCTACACGGCCTCGCACGACCTCAAGGCCCCGATTGCCAACATCGAGGGCCTGGTGCTGGCCCTGCGCCAGCACCTACCCCCCGCGGCCCTGCAAGCCGACCTGGTGACGCGCCTGTTCGAGCTGATGGAGGGCGCGGTGGCCCGCTTTCAGCAGACCATCGGCCACCTCACGGACATCTCCCAGCTGCAACGGGCCGAGGCTCCCGAGACAACGGACCTGCCCGCCCTCATCGGCGCCGTGCGCCTCGACCTGGCTCCGCTCCTGGAAACCGCTCCCGTCACGCTGACCGTGGCCGTGGCCGGCTGTCAGGCCGTGCACGTGGCCCCCAAAACGCTGCGCTCGGTGGTCTACAATCTGCTCAGCAACGCCGTGAAGTATCGCGCGCCCGACCGGCCGGCGCTCGTGCAGCTGCGCGCCCACTGCACGCCCGGCCGCCTCGTGCTAGCCGTGCAGGACAACGGCCTGGGCCTCACCACTGCCCAGCAGGGCGAGCTGTTCGGCATGTTCCGCCGCCTGCACGTACACGTCGAGGGCTCGGGCGTGGGCTTGTTCATGGTCAAGCGCCTAGTGGAAAACGCCGGCGGCACCATCGCCGTTGAGAGCCAGCCCGGCGTCGGCTCCACTTTTACTGTTTCCCTGCCCGCGTAAGCTGGCTCGTTATACTGCCCCCATGGATAAGCTTTCAAGCGTGCTGCTGGTCGACGATGATGCGACCAATAATTTCTTAAACGAGCTGCTCTTCAAACAGCTCAACGTTACCGACCGGTTGCTGACGGCCGAGGACGGGGCCCAGGCGCTGGACCTCCTCGCCCACACCGCCGACCCCGCCGACCCTGCCCTCATCCTGCTCGACGTGAACATGCCCGGCATGGGCGGCATGGCCTTTCTGGAGGCCTACCACCAGTTGCCAGCGGCTCAGCACCGGGCCACGGTCATCATCATGCTCACTACCACGATGGATGCCCGCGACCTGGGCCGCCTGGAGGAGCTCAACATTGCTGGTCTGGTCAGCAAGCCGCTGACAAAGGAGAAAATCGACCAGATATTGCAGCTGCACTTTCAGCGGCGCTTACCGGCGAGCTAAGCTCACCGGTAAGCGCTAGGCCAGCGCGGGTAGACTGAGCAGGGGGAAACTTTTGTGTTCGGCTGTGGTTGGGTTCGATTGACAGCGCACTTACTTCTGTCCTACCCATGCCTTCTGTTTTGTTCTACTACCGAAATCCCCTTGGTAGTATTTTTTACGACCCTGCTGGATTTGTGGTCTTGAACTGGACGGATGCTCCATTAGCGCCTGCTGAATTACAATCCCTCTACTCGCATACCCTGCAAGCACTCCGGCATCACGGCTCTTGCAAACTACTTACGAACCAAGTAGCTCGTCAACCCTTATCAACGGATGAACAGCAGTGGCTTATGGAAAAGTGGATTCCCCAAGCAATAGCCGAATGCGCTTATAGTCATTGCGCCATCGTGGAAAGTGCGCAAGTAGACGGTCACCTAGCGGCTCGGGCCGTGGGCACTGGAGCAGCCCGTCACCCGCTCGATTTTCGGTATTTTCAGAACGAAGGCGACGCTCGGCAATGGCTCCAAACGACCTAAGCTGGTCGCTATGGTCACATTGTTCTGCACCCCTTCTCCGCGTGGGCGGATAGGGGCTGTATAGTCCAGCCTAGCGACAACTTCACGCACCTGGTTGTAGTTGTCGTCCGCGGCTAGGTATAGGTGCTACTCTTGGCCGGCGGCCCGGTGGGCAACGCGGGTAAAGAAAATAAATTCGGCGCTGGCCCCGGCTGGCGACTGGCACTACGAAAAGCTTCGCTTGTATAGCGGAAGCTCCGGCGCTGCTTATTACCAACGCCCCTACTTCCTGCCAGGTGAATTGGTCTTAAGTAGCTTTGTTGACGCTTCTCTCGAGTACGTGGCGTCTACCCTCCTCCGATGCAGCACTCCAGTGCTACCCGCGCCGACTTTATTAACCAGGTGCTCACCTCCAGCTTTCCCGGTGAAACAGCCAAACGTTTTTCGTTTGCGGACGGGGAAGTGGGAGCCCTTTATACCATGGGACAGGACCGGGCCTCCGGCAACGCCTGCCCCGTTATCCTCTACGTAGCCACCTTCGCCCCGTCCTCCCAGCAGGGTGGCCGGCATGACTTTGGCATTGATTTTCTGGAGCAGCCCGTGCACAGTGCTGAGGAAGCGGCGCACGTGCTAGCCCACTTCCAACGCGCAGACGCCCAGCTGTTTCGTGCCAGTTGCCGCGCGTAACCGGCGGCATTCCTTCGGGCTGCGTCCGGCAGTTACTCCCCTGCGGGGCGCGCTTCGGCCAGGGAAGGGGTCGGGGCTACCCGGCCCCCGCACAGGCAGCGCGTGCCGAAACACTTTACAATTGGGCCGGGAGCCGTTATTTTCGTCCAGCGTATCTGCCTTCCCTCTGGCTTTTTTCCTGTTTCCCACCCATGCTCTTAAACGTTGCTAAGGACCCCCTTGACCAGAGCTCCTGTGTGCTCGCGTACGAGGAAGTCAATCATTGGCTGCGCGCTACCTGGCGCGGCTACGTGGACCCTATGGAGGCGATGCAGGGGGCAGAAGCTTATCTACGGCACGCCGCGCACACGCCCAGTCTCCTGCTGCTGAATGACAATAGCCGCTTGCGCGGCCCCTGGTTTGACAGCCTCGACTGGCTGGCGGAGGTGTGGGTGCCGCAAGCCGCCCGGCTAGGCTTGCGCTATGTCGCCCATGTGGTCCAAGCTGACCGGCATTCGGACATTATTCCCACTCAGCTGGCCACCCCTCTCCCGTTTGAACTGCAGATTTTTCAGAATCTGGACGACGCCCAGCACTGGCTAATGCGCTGCTGGGAGGTAGTAGCGGCGGGGAAAAAGGGGTAGGGCTGTCGGTTTTACTCATAGCGGCACACGGCCAACTCGTTGCCCGTGGGGTCGGTGAAATGGAAGCGTCGCCCACCCGGAAACGAGAAGACAGGTGTGCTGATACTCCCCCCGGCCGCCTCCACAGCGGCCTGCGTGGCATCGAGGTCGTAGGCCGTGAGCACCACGAGCGGGCAGCGGCCCTGCACCCCTTCGGCGCGGTAGAAGCCGCCGCAGAGTGGGCCCTCGGTAAAGCTCACGTAGTCGGGACCGTAGTCCTGGAATGCCCAGCCGAACGCCTGCTGGTAGAAGTGCTTGGTGGCCGCCAGGTCGGCGGCGGGAAACTCGACGTAAACGACGAAGGGGTTGAGAGACTGGCTCATCGGGCAAGGAAGCAAGAGCGTGGAGGGCGCCGCGAAGCTACGCCGCCGGCCGCCTCTTCACCGGGCTGGGCTTCCACTACCCCAGTCCCAGGGCCAGACTCACTTCTACCAATGCCAGCCGCCAGTGCGAGCGCACCCCCAGCATCGCCCCGAAGGTATTGGTGGCGATGTGGTAGAGGCACCTCACGACCAGGCTACCCCCGGCCCGGTTGTAGAGCCAGGTCATGAGGCAGGAAGTAGCCAGCGAGCAAACCAGCCACGGCGTGAAGGGCAGCGCGGCCATCGCCACGGGGCCAGTGGGTAGCAGAAACAACGGTAGGTGCCAGAGCCCCCAGCCGAAGCCTACCAGCACGGCGGCTACCACGGGCGGGTAGCGCGCCTGCAAGCGCGGCAGGGCAAACCCGCGCCAGCCAATTTCCTCCTAGGGGTTAGCCAGCAGCGAGAGCAGGATAAACAAGCCCAGGGCCGTGCCTCGCAGAGCAGGATTTGCCACCGTCGGCCCGGCCAGCCACAAGTTGAGCACGCGGGCCTCCGTTAGTCCACCCAGCGGCAGCAGTAAGGCGAGCGCGTACCAGCGCGGGGCCACGCGCCAGCGAAACAGGGCCCCGAGGCGGCCCGTGCCTGGCTCGCCTTACCAGCGCAGGACTAGACCCGTGCCCCGCGTCGGCCCGAGGCCCATGAGCACTAGGCTGCCCAGCCAGAAGGAATTTTGGAAGGCTACCATGCCCCACGCGCCAGCCAGCACGGGCAAGCAGCCGGCCCGTAGGCCAGCCCGTAGAACATGGTGAGCGGCCAGGCCCGCGCCCAGCGCGTGCGGTAGGAAGTTAGCATCGAGGGGGGAGACGGGAGTAGTGAAGCTACAAGCTATTTTTATCTTCGGGCCGCCGCTTCCCTACCCTAATGGATACTCCCGCCCGAAACGACATTCTCGCCTCCAACCTACTGTTTGCTAGCCTACTGCTGTCGGTACTGGGAGAAATAGGAATGCTAAGCATCAGGATTTATGAGGCATCACACCTATTATCAACCATTTGGGGAAGGGGCTGCCTATGCTACTGCTCTCCGTATTGCTGCGCACTGGCTTATACTACGCCATCCGGCGGGGGGTGCTGGTGGCCAAGTTAGTGCTCCTGGTGGGCTTCGTGGGTTGGATATGCGTTAAAACGAATTGGACCGCTAGCAGGGTGGCCGAGGTTGACTTTGCGCACCTAGGTGGTTACCCCTTGGTTGTACTGGTCCGGAACATGATGATGCTAATGCTGATGCTCAGGAAGTCTCAGGTAGTGGCTCCCAGCGGCACTTGACCCCCAGCGCCTCGGCCTAGACCAGTAGCCGAGTTGCTGGTTCGTCGGGCACTTCTAGAAAGCCTCGCTGCAAAGTGGCGGAGCTTGTTTACATTCGCAGATGCCGGCCGCTGGCAAAGCCGAGATAGAAACCAGAGACTTAAAAGCTCCCGGCTACTCATGCCGGGGGCTTTTTTATTGCTTATACCTAAATCATAAAATAACATAAAATTTTATAAAACAAATAGTTAATCATGCTAATTTTGTTATCATAGCTTAGAAAGGTCTAGTCGCATCAGGTAGGTTTTTTTATTTTGCGGCTATAATTCTCCGCGAGTTTAATGCCCTATGAGGAGAGCATTAAAAAGTGTAGGACAGTAATGGGGCAATCCTCTGTTGGCTTAACTTGGGAGCCCAACTCGGTCGGTGAACACCATGCCCTCACTTGTAGCTTCCGCTGTTGGCGATGATCGCCTGGCGGCGGTCTACCAATTCAAGATTCACCTGCTAGGCATCAGCCCGCAAATCAGCCGACGCGTGCGGGTACGGGTCGCTATCACCCTGGCCGAGTTGCCCCCATTTTCCAACTCGCGCTGGGCTGGGAGAACGGGCAGCTGCCCAGCTTCAGGCGCCGGGGCAAAGAGTACGGCATGTCGTAGGCCGGCGGCAGCTATTTCGCCGACGATGCCCGGCGGGTCCGCCTGGGCAATTTCCTGTAGTAGGCGGGCGACTAGTTTACCAACGCCTACGACTTGGGCGACTACTAGCAGTACCAGGTGTGGGTCGAGAAAGTGCTGCCTCCGACGGCCGGGCTGACCATTACGGTTTGCGTGAGTGTTCGCCGCGCCTGCCCACCCGAGGAAGTTGGCGGCCCCAGCGGCTACGACCAGCGGAAGTTGGACCAGTTCAGCTGGCGCTACGAGGCCCCTGACCGGCTGCTCGCCAGCGAGAATATCCGAGAGGACGACGTATCGACTTAGTTCTGGACCTTCCAGCCGGAGCACTTCGTTAAGGAGCTAGTCAACGAACGCCTGGCCAAACTATATCAACTTAAGGGTAATAACGATTTCCTATATTCGCAGGGCGGCTATGACTGCTTTTTCGAGGATTTAAAATCCTGCCCGCTGTCTCAGATAAACCACCTGCTTTTCTTGAGACAACGGGCGGCGCGCCTCCGAGTAGTGCTAAGTAGTAGTCTCCTTCTTGGTAGACAAGAAATTTAATTATCAATAAATAAGTAAGTGAAACATTTGAGTATAAGGCTAGGTAATCAGGTTGCGCGTGATAAGATGTAACCGCGTCGGGAGAGCAGCATAAAGCGCTCTTCGTACTGGCTTCCTTTAGGTAAGCGAAAGAGCTTAACAGAGACAAACGTTTACCCGATAGTTTTTTTATCGATGGCAGACAGCGGGTTTCTTACAAAATAGTAATCCAAAATCCACGTGGGTGTACGGCGGAGTCGGCCGTCCTACTGTCCTTATTTAAATCAGGAAGACCCCGAAATGAGCACGTCGTCCTCGTAGCAACTGAGTTAAGGATTGCAAAAAGGTGTAAAACCAATTTCTGTCTCATCCCGGTAGCTATTGCACCGCCCATCGGCGACCAGGTTATACTTGAAGTATATTACTCGCCCATCTGGGTCTTCTCTGGAATCACAAAGGTCCTGAGATAAGATAGTCCCGGCGGCGGGGCAATTAGTTGTGCAGCTGAGCGAGGAGCCATCCGAGACCAGCCGGGTCGCGTTAAACGAGGTGCTTCGCGGATTAATATCCCGCTCTTCGCGTTGCCGCGCCCTGACTTGCCCCGCGGGGCCGGGCCCCCAGGTAATCGTGCCCGTAGGGAGCCAGTTAGGCGTAGGCATCTGGGCAAAGTTGTAGTCGTATTCCTTCACCTTGCGCTCGGCTACTGCCCCACTGCCCGCAGTAGTGAGAACTTCTTTCGAGATGCGCTTCACCTTGCCGGCAGCATCGTACTCGTAGTGCGTAAACAGGTTGTCATTGTCCAACACATACGTCAGCTGCGCCGACTGCGGGTCGTACACGTAAGCAGTAGTCGGCGCCAGCAGCGGGTGGAACCGGAAGTCATCCACGTAAACGGGTAGCGCACCGGTACCGCCCGCGTGCCGACACCCGACCGTTAGTTGTTGCCCCGTAGTGGGCATATCCACGAGCAGCGTGACGAGTGACCAATTGCCCGCCTGCTTGGTAGTCGCGGACGCTACGGAGGCTACCCCCAAGTCCGTCCCATCTACTTGGGCATAGAGTTGAGCCTGCTCCGCCCCGCCCGCCGGCTGGTACACCCAGCAGCTGAGCAAGTATTTCTGCCCGCCGCGCACCTCGCGCCCCAGGGCGGCCTGGTAGGTGAAGCCGCGCTGGCCGGGTTGCAGCTTGGCGCAATAGGCCCCGGTATGAGCATAGAGCGCGCTGCGCTGCCCCCCATCCCGCACTTCGCCGCCGAAGTGCAGCACCCCGCTGCCCTGGTCGACCTGGTCTTCGGCTCCGGAGTAAGCCAGTTCCGTATACCGGGCGTTGGCGGCGGTCAGTACCCGCTGGGTCAGCCCGTAGCCCAGCTTGCGAGCCACGTACTGCCCATTGAGGTCCTTAGATTCGAGGGGCTTCGAATAGTGGTCGTAACGGGTAAACTCCCCCGCCTTTACCCACCCGGCAGCCTGGGTCGCCAGGGGCTGCCGCCGCCAGTTGAAATTCACGAAATCGCCGTCGGCATAGGTACCATCCGCGTTCAGGCGGGTAGACAACCAGACGTAGCTCTCGCACAGGCGCCAGATGGGCCGGGGGTCGTCGGCCCGTTCCCCGTAGGCATCTGCCGCCGCATCATAGCCCCGGTAACTGCTCCAATTGCCATTCCAGGTCTGTACGCCGGCCGTCACGACCGACTGGCTCCCATCAGGCCGGACTTTATACACGTAGGAGGCCGCTTCCTGGGTGAGCATGTTGCGGTTGGTGCTCACCTGACTGCTGGGGCCCATCGCCGCGTAGGTGGGCAGGGTGTACGCCGGCACCACTTTCGAGCGGTACAGGTCCCCCAGGAAATTGCGGAAGGAAGACTCTACTACCTGTCCGGTGTAGAAATCAAACTTATCCTGCTGCGCCCGCGAGCTCACCCCGTTAGTTTTAGTGGTGGTCGCAACCAGCATGGTGGGCTGATAGACCTTGGTGGAGCGGTTAATCCGGTAGAAATACAGGCCGTCTTCGTCTTTTGCCAGCAGCTCATTCGTCAAGACGCCTTCCGAATAGGTGCCCTGGTTGGGTAACCCATCCGGATTTGTGAGGGAGCTGGCATACTCGAAGGAGGTGCTGCTTTCTACTTCACCGCGCCGATTAAGCTTTTTGATGGCCAGGGGCTGGCCAATGGCCCCCAGGTTGATGCTGGTTACGTTACTGTAAGCGTCTAAATCGCGGTAACCCTTGCTGAACTGGGTGCCTTGGTCTCCGTCGGCAATATGCGTAAATTTCTCCTGCTTAGCCGTTTTTATCAGCGTGGAGGCAGGGGTCTGAAACGTATACTCCTCGCGCTGGGAATAGTCGGTAGGGTCGTTATTGCGAAACAGGCCCCGAATCACCGCCACCTTCCCGTAAAGCACGCCGGTGCCCGGATAATCGAACCAGCCGTCGAAATCGTGGGCCTCGCGGACCACGTACACGGGTTCCTTGGAGATGACGCCACTACTGTTATGCATGGGTGTCTGGGAAATGGTGTAGTCGTAGTGAACCTGGTACGCGTGGTTGTCTTCATCCTGGGTAGTGAGGCTGGCTACGCGCAGGTCACCCCCATTTTTAGTAGCGGGGACCCGAATAGTCGCGTCGCAACCCCCGTAGCCCTCATCGGTAGCTTGAATGGAATAGCCGTTAAAGCTGCCACTGTAACAATCGCCGTTGGCACCAATGGGTATCGTCGTCAGGGTGATGGCGTTGGGCGTAACCGTTTTGATGGTGTAATTACCGCTGAATGGCGTACCGCATCTTTTCTCCTCTTGCTCATTGGGCGTGTAGCTGCTGGGGTCGTACGTAGTGTAGACCATGTACTTTTCGTACGTATTGCCTTTGAGGGGAATGACATCTCCCGGCTTGAATACGGTGGTCAGATCCAGCTCATTGCTACCCGTCAGCGTGCCGGTCGCCCCATCCGTCCCTAAATCGGTCAGTTGGTACGTACCATTGCCGTACTCTGAGACGCTGCCGTACTGGTCGCGCTCGTAGGCGATAGTGGTGGTGCCGCCCAGCGGGGAGGTGATGCCCGTCAGCGACCAGGCGGAGGCATCGCGCGAGGCCGTGGCGAAGTCGGTGCTGACCTGGTGGTAGGACTTCGGGCTTGGAATACCCGGGGTAGTGGGATTGGCAGGGTACGGAACCGCCCCCCCGCTTTTGTACATGCCAAATCCGTCCCAGCTATCCTTTTGGTAGTCGGGGTTGAAGCCATACTGAAACTTAAAGTCGGGCGTGAGCTTCGTATTGGCCGGCCCATAAATCGAGAGGCTCTCCAGGGTCAGCTTGCCCGTGCGGGTGCAGAGAAACTGGCTCTCGTCCAGGGAGGGGGGGACGGTCGCGGAGACGAATGAGTTGGGCGTATTGGCGCACAGGCGGTAGCTGTAGTTAAAAACGACGCGCTTCAGGGCCTGCTGCTGCAGAAACGCGCGAATGCGCGCGTCGGTATCCACGTCGTGCTTATCGAGTACGTAGCGGTACGTATCGTCGGTGCGCAGCTCCGCGGTTTCGAAGGCCGTAGTGGCCCCCCCGGGATTGAAGAGGGTGCGGCCGTCGCTTGGGTTTACCAGGCTCAGGGCCGGAATATCGGCACCCGTATCGGTAGTGGCCCGAATCCCATTGAGGCTTTGCAGTTTGGCCCAGTCGGCGTTGGTGAGCAGGATGATTTCGTCGAGCCGCAGCGAGGAGGCCGGCAGCGTTTCGTTCATCCCCAGGTGGGAAGTGTTCGGGTCGGCCGCCTGGTAATGCCCGCGGGCATCATTGCGCAGGCTCTTGAGAAACAAGGCCGTGTGGGTGCGCGTGTGAACCGAGTTGAGGTAATACGTCTCCTTGTAGCCTTCGGCATAAGAGGCATCGTTGAAGCTGTCTTCCGCGTAGCTCTCGCCCAAGTAAGGCTGGCGCCATTTGTAGCGGCTGCCAAACTTGCCGTAGTCAAAGCGTACCCAGCCCCCCCAGTCCTGGTCATCGACGGTGCCCAGGCTGCCCCGGTCCACGTAGTCGGAGGAGGTGATGGCCGTGAGCAGCCAGGTGGTGGCAAAGCCGCCGCCGAGCCCGTCCCAGCCCTTGGGGCCAATGGTCTGGGTGGAGACGCCGGTGCCTTCCACCCCGTCCGTGTGCTGCTTTTGGTAGGAGGTACTGAACTGGGTGTAGTGGTAAACGGGCAGCGAGTAGTGGTAAGTAGTGCCGTCTTCGGCCGTGATGGCGAAGGCCCCGATGCCCTTGCCGGGCAGCGTCATGCGCCAGGGATTATTCTGCCACTCAGGGGTGGGGTCCCCGTAGATGGGCTGCGGCTGGCAAGTCGCGTCCGATGGGTCACAGGTGGTATACCCTTTGAGCCCGCCCGGCTGCTGCACCTCTTTGCCCACCGGGTGCATCACCTCCAGAAAGGAGCCATCGCCCGGGCCGTCAGCTGAGATATTGTATACCCCCGTAGCAATTTCCGCATTGGTGAGCCACTTGATATTCTTGCCCTGCACCAGGCCGCGCTGGTTTTGCGTAGCAGGGCTGCTGCCAGCCTGGTTGAGAATGCCTTTGCGGGCGGCCTCCGTGCGGGTGGCGCTGCCGTAGAGGCTGGGGTCCTTTAGCAGGAGCTCGCCGGTCCGGTCATCGGCATAGCCGGCCTGCAGGGAGCCTTCAATACCCGTAGTGGCATCCGAGGTAGGCGTGTACTGGTGGTAGGTGTAGCCATTGGAAATGCTGTTCTCGTAGCGGAACGGCACCTTGTAATCGTCCAGGTACGGCACGGTGGCAAAGCGGCGGTGTTGGTTGGTGCCCCGGTAGGGGAAGGCCAGGCTGCCTACTTCCAGCCGGTAGGGCCGGATGTTACCCGACACGTTGCCACCCATCACGGAAAAGTCGTCGTGGGCAATGCTGAGGGGATTGGTATTATTGTGCCAGTAGTCCGCGTTGGGCGTGTTGTAGAGGTAGAGGTCCGCGCCGGGGCTGGATTCGAAGGTGCCGTCTCCTAGGCTGGAGGCGTAGGTGTCAAACTCGGGCGACTTGGCGCGGGCGTTGCCCGCGCTGCCCAGCGACACGTAGGGGCTGGGGTTGTCGGCGCCCTGCGGATATTGCCTCGTGCGCTGGCTCATCTGGTCGAAGTTGAGCGAGCCGTACATGAACTCTGACTTCTCGTCGTTGTAAAAGACCCAGTAATTGGTGTGCAGGAAGCCCTTTTCTTCCTGCACAGTGGGCTCCCCCAAGGCGCCCCCCCCGCTATTGGCCCGGCCGAGCAGGACGGATGCCGCCGCTCCCGTGGCTGCGTCCGTGCCGAGCTGCGTAGCGGCGGAAGTCGCTATGGCACTCAGCGAGCCTGCCGTACCGAGAGTCGCAATCGTGACGGCCGCCGCGACCATCTCCACCGGATTGGCCGTAATGCCGCCCTTATCGGCGTGGATGCCGACCAGGCTGCCCGAGCTGATGCCGCCGCCGCTCCAGCCCAGGCCGATGAGGCCGATGAGGCTGGCTGAGCCGCTGTGGCCCGTATTCACGTCCCAGCCCAGCTCTAGCACGCTGGGCACGCCCCCGGTCCAGCCGCGGGTTACTTTCTGGTTGTAAGTGCTCTTCATCAGCTCCCCATTGGCGTCGTCGGGGTAGCCCGTGAGCGAGCGGGCGATGGCCCCTGCGTTGAGCGACCAGCCCAGGCCCACCCAGGAGGCTTCCTGCTCCAGCTTGATGCCGGCCCGGTAAGTGAGGGGTAGGGAGAAGCCGCGCTCCGGGCCGGGCACGTCGAGGACGGGAATGTTGTAGGTGAAGTCGCCCGTGGTCAGGTTGACCAGGTCGGGCGAGCCCCCGGACTCGTAGCTGGTGAATTCGGGCTGGCCGGGTCCCATCATGGCCCAGCTCATGCTGGGCGCGGCCAGCGTGGTGAGGGTTTCGAGCAGACAAAAACAGGCCAAGCCGCGCACGAGCTTACGACGACGAAACAACATAACCAGGCAGGAAAAAGGGAAGTGAAAAGCAGAAAAAAAGCAGCTAAGCACGGCGGCCGGAGCGTACGCGAAGCACGGCAGGGCTTGCGGCAGGGCAATAGGTAGGGAAGGGTCCGGGTGAGGACCTGACCAGCGGGCAGCTGCGTTACCTAGCTGCCACTAGTAGTGTGTTCAGAAAATCAAGGGGCTTCCAGCGGGCCCGAGGACCAGTTTCTCCCCTTATTTCGAGGAGAAGACAGGCCCTTTTATCACCCGGCAGCTAGAAGAAGATGGAGAACTTGCCGTAGACCTGCTGGGGCGTGGTCACGGCCGCCGGATAGACCAGCAGGTCCGACTTGAGGTCGCGGTAGGGAGTTGCTGCCGGGTTGTCGCCCGCGAGCCACACGAACACCTGGCTGCCGTAGCTGAGCTTGGCGGCGTAGAGTTGGGTGACGGTGAGCGTATCGGTGAAGGAGCCGTCGGTACGGGTAGGCCCCCCCACGCTCAGGTCGTAATTGAGCTCGACGGGGAGCCTGATGGGGACGACCCCGTCATAGCGCAGCAGGAACAGCCGGTGAAACCGCGGCTGGGTGGCCGTGGGCTTGGGGGTGAGGTAGCCCGAAATCACAAACTTCTGCCCGAACCGCTGGATGGGGTTGAGCAGGGTCGTGGAGGTGGACACAGGACTCAGCTTCACGTCGGCCAGGGCCGTGGCCTGGGTGGCGCTGGTGGTGACGGGGTGCACCTGGCAGGTGGCGTAGCCGCCCTTAGTGTAGCTGAGCTGGTGGGTGCCGTCGGCCACGCCGGCCAGGGTGAAGGTGCCATCGGCGGCGCTCTGGGCGGTAATCTGGGGTGACACGTCGTCGACGCTCACCTGCACGCCCGTGCTGTTGCCCTGGTTGGCCCCAAACTCATCGACGAGCTGCACCTTGCCCGTGATGGAGGGCCGGGGTGGGGTCGAGTCTTTGGCGCCGCAGCCGGCGAGCGTAAGGGTAGTGGCCAGGAAGAGGAAATATTTCTGCATAAATCGGGATAAAGAAATTTATAAACTTAAGGGGGGCAAATCGCGCAGGGCCTGGGCCGGGAAGACGAAGCGGACGGGGGCCAGCCCCAGCTGGGTAGCGTGGTAGCTGATTGTGAAGCCGCGCTGTACGTCGAGGTGGGGGGTAGGGAAGACGAGCAGCACCGTGGAGCGGCCGGTGGCCCCGTACTGCCGGGCGTAGGTGGCCGCCAGCGCCGCCACCGAGTCGGGCTGGCCGAGGCCGCGTAGGTACACGTCCTGGGCGATGCCCTGGTTGAGGTAGCTGATGGTCTGGCCCAGGGCGGTTTCGTCGCGGATGACGCCCTGCTCCAGCTCGGCGCTGTCGCGGGCCAGCGCCAGGGTGCAGTAGAGCTTGCCGGCGTAGGTGCGGCGCAGTGAGTCGAGGACGGCGGGGTTAGGGGGGGTAGCCCCGGCCAGCTCCTGGCTCACGAGCAGGTCGGGGGGGCGGTAGCTACACGTGAGGGTGACCGCGCCCGCCTGCTGGGTGCGGGTGAGGCCGTGGGTGGGGTCGGCGAGGTAGGCCAGGTACTGCGGGCGCTCCAGGGGGCGGGAGCAGCCGGCCGTGAGCAGGCCTAGCAGGGCCCACTGGACAAGCCGCCCACGCTCCCTGCGGGGCAGCCCCGCTCCCCACGAGCGGGCCGCCTGGCGCAGGCCGCGCCGAAGCATCCAGGCTACGCGGGGCCGCTGGGGGGGGGTAGGGCGGGCAAAAGTCATTTGGTGGGAGCCGGGGGGTGCTGGCGGTCGTACTGGGCGTTGAGGCCCTGGAGCACGTCGTCGGTGATGTCGGTGCCCTCGGCAGCGTACACGATGTTGCCGCCCTCGGTGGCCCCGAGGATGAAGGTGTAGCCCTTCTCCTTGCCGTACTGCTGGAGGTAAGCGTTTATCTCGGCCAGCACGGCCTGGGTCAGGTGCTGGTTTTCCTGCTGCGCCCGCTGCTCGATGGCCGAGCGGTAGCGCACCAGTTGCTGCTCCTTTGCGGCGCGGGTGGCGGCGGGGGCCTGGCTCAGGGCTTGCAGTTCGGTGCCGAGCGAGTCAATACGCAGCTGCCAGTCGCGGGTTTTGGCCTGGAATAGCTCGTGTTGAATAGTGGCTCCGTGATAGCCTTGGAGTATTTTATTGGGATTGACGTAAAAAAGTTTTTCGCTATTACAAGAAGTTAATAAAAAAACAAGGAAGAGAATTACTAAATGTTTCAAATGTTCAGAGTATTAATTATGAAATTTCCTCCTCCAGCAAAATCTGGACTAATGTCAGATGTATAAAAAAAATTTATATTTCCTTTATATTCATTCTGAACATTTATCCAATAATCGTATAAATGTGGGTTATTTATAGATTCAATGAATTTATCCGCATTAAAATCTTTCCTAAAACTATCAAATACGTTTAGTTTTATAACTAAAATCATACCTGAATCTGAGCAAAATTGATTGAGGTCAAGAGTGTTAGTTTGTTCAAACTCTAAATATTGGATGTTATCCAATACAAACTCACTAGTGTTTATATCAATTATAGCAAAGGGGTCGTAAGCATCGGGGAATAATTCACCTCTCAGTCTTACAATATTATCCTGTGTTATAGAGGTAGGATAGTTTGTGAAATCGTTTACGTACAAGGTATCTATGAAGAGATACTTTCCTGTATTATTGAAGAGCATATTAGCGAATTTGAAATTTACTTTCTGTATTTTTTGTAAGAACCTTTAATTCCATACACATCTAGCAATTCTTCTGCAAAATGAAATATTTCTGACGGTGTGGCATTAGGGTGAGCAGTCTTGAATGTCAACCATGCGTCATTCCAACTACCATAGACATTAGGTGTTCTACCGTAAGTAGCATCTCCATGAGTCATACGTTGTAATTCAATAGTGAAGTCATCTATATTAGCAATGCCTCTTTCCGCAAACCATCTCCTATACTTTTGTGGAAGTATGTGATGCCTCTCGATATTTTTCGCTGTGGCAAGTAAGAAAACACCAGCTTTACTTGCTGCTGCTTTCATTAAAACAGGCTTTGCAGCTCCTAAAAATATTTTACTACCTAGGGCGGCAAGCTTTTCTTCAGGAATTAGTCCTATAACATTACCAGCAATATCACCACCGCTAGCTTTCTCATCAAATATATTACTACCAGTTTTTATTTGAGCCCCAAGGTTCATGGCTGTTACTATCGGATTCATTTCGGCAAACCGCCGACCAGCATTTTCTCCAGCATCAGAATGAACCCAATTATCACCTGCTTCCAAAGTAGCACTAACTGAACGAAGGAGACTTGAACCTAAATGTCCGGCTACTCTAACAGCAGAGCCTAAACTCCATGTGTTTCTAACGCGGCTCAGATTTTTAGGTACTTTGCTAAGAATGTCAGCCACTGAGCCCCCATCCGGGTCCACGCCCGACACGGGGTTATTACCCATGCCCACATAGGGCGAACTAAACTGCCCCTCCGGGTCATAGCTGAGCCAACGCCCGACGCGGCTGTTATACAAACGTAGTTCAAAGCTCTCAAAGCCTGTCTCGGCGTCGTGCTCGGCGTACTGGCCCTGGTAGCCGTAGCGGTAGCGCTTGGTACCCACGGTGTAGCTCAGGCCCGGCAGCGGGGCCCCAAAGGCGTACTGGTGCTGCTCCTGCACGATGAGCCCGTCGGTCTGTTCCACCCGCAGGTTATCGAAGTACACCGCCTCGCCCGTGCCCGAGGTGCCCGCCGTCACTTCGATGGTGCCATCCTGGGGCACGCGCACGCCGGTTTGCAGGTATTCCCACTGGCCCGTGCCCAGCAGGTAGTCGATGCCCTTAATTTCCTGGCCCTGCGCGTCCAGCATGGGGATGCCCTGCGCGTCCAGCACCCGGTATTTTATCCAGCCTTCCAGGGAGGTAGCCCCCAGGCTGGCCGGCGCCCCCTGGCCGATGGTGAAGCCCAGCCCCGCCGCGAGCAGCGAGAGCCAGTTGGAATTAGTGGTCGAGTAGGTCGTCTGCCCATCCACCCCGCGCTGGGAGAAGGCATTGACCCCCGCCGCCGCCCCCACCAACACGAAGGGGGTAGCGCCCGAGCCACTAGCGGCCGCGTTCTGCTTCCACTGGGCCAGGGCCGAGAAGGTAATGGTGTCGCCCCGGGTCACCGTCAGCACCCGCTTCAGCTCCTGCCCCGCCGGCTGCGAGTCGGTCAGGCGGGCCACGTAGTCGCCACTGGGCGCGCCGCTCACGGCCACCCGGTACAAATCGTCGTTGAGAAAGGCGGCGCGGGCGGGCACGCCGCCCAGCTCCATCGTTTCCACGTCCACCTGGGTGCTGGGGCGGTGAAACACCACCCGCGCGTCGCCCAAATGGTCATTCAACTCGTAGCGGTAGTCATCAAGCCCGGTGGCCGTGCCATCGTCCAGGTGCGTAAGCGAGCCCAGGCGGCTGGCCCCCGTAGAGCGGCACCTCGCTGCGCTGCACGGGGCCAGCCGGCGTGGGCTGGCTGTACACGGTCAGGATGTTGCCGGCCACGTCGCGCACGTAGTAGGTCGTCTGGGCCGCGACCCCGCCAGGGGGGTAGGCCGTTTTGCTGACCCGGAAGCCCCGGTCGTCGTAGGCAAAAGTAACCAGCGGCTGCTGATGGGCAACATCCAGGTACGCGCCGGTGGTTTTGCCCGTTACATCGTAGGTAAAGTAGCGGTCGCCCTGCTCGTCCTTCTGGCGGGTCATCTGGCCCAGCTCGTCGTAATCGTAGTCGAGCACGGTAGCCCCGGTGGCGCTACCACTGTGCACGCCCTTGAGCTGGTTGGTCTTGGGCGTATAGACGTAGCTAAAGTTATCCGTAACGTTCCCCAACTGGTTGGTGCGCCGCAGCGACTGCAGGTTGCCATTGGCGTCGTAGCTCAGGTTACCCTCCTGGAACCAGTTGGTCGACGTCGCATTGAGCTGGTAGGCACTGTTTTGCAGCTGCCAGTTGCTGTATGTGGAGTTCTGCAGCTGACTCTTCTCGTCGTAGGTATACGCCAGGCGCTGGATGTCGGCGCTAGCGCCCGTGCGCCAGCTGGCGCTGCGAATCGTGCCGTCGAAGCGGTCGGCCACGGGGGCGCCCGGCACCGGGGGCAACGGGGGCGCCGGCACGTCGATGGCCTGGCTGGCGTAGTCGCCGCTGAAGTATTCCAGGGTCAGGGCAAACAGGTCCTTGTACACGCCGTTGGTCTTGGGCGCGTCGTGGCCCGGCTCCAGGGTCTGGTTGGCGTGGTTGATGCTCTTGAGCGCTCCTTGCAGGGTGTACACGTAGTCCACGCCCTGCAGATTGCCCGCCACCTGCACCCGCTTGAGCGGGCCGTGCAGGTAGTAGGTGTACTCGGCCTGCAGCGTCCGGCTCGTGCCGTCGGGACTGGTGTTGACAGTGGTCAGGCGCTGGGCCGCGTCGTAGCCGTAGTAGTGATAGAAGCTGTCGGCCTGGCCCTTCTGGTAGGCCACCTGTAGCACGTTGCCGCTGAAGTCGTACTGGTAATCAAGCGTTTTAATGCCTACCCCCTTAATATCCTGCACCACCCACGTCACGCGGCCTAGCTCGTCGTAGCTGTACCAGGTCGTCACGTTCTCGTTCTGCGTTTTAGCTACCGCGCCCACTAAAAACTCCTGGTGGCGGCCGCTCAGCTGGCTATCCGAGTGGTCAGGGTCCACGCTCCCGTCGGGCTTCGTCACCGTCCCATCCCAGGCCAGGTCGTACCACACCTGATTGCGCTGGGCGCAGCGGGTGCCATCGAGCCCGCCGCTCCGGGTGCGGTCCTCCAGTAGCTCGTGCACGCTTTGATTACGGGCCGTGGTGGGCGGCGGTGCCTGGTCGCTGATAACGGTTGCCGTGGCCAGCCAGTCGAGGTCGATGGAGCCGTTGTCACCCGGGCCGTAGAGTATCTGCACGGTATTCATCCCTGCTTGCAGCGTCACGGTGGAGGTACGGGTCGCAAAATTGTTCCAGTCGAAAGTGCCGGTGAATGGCAGCTGCGTGGCCGGGCCATTGTTCACGATTAAGCTCATCGTGCGCGTGTCACCCCCGCCGGTCGCATAATTCAGGGTAAGGATATAGTCCCCCGCTTGAAAGGCGTTTACTTGAAATTTAACGTAATTACCCGGGGTGCTAAGGTAGCCGACGTCCACCTGATTACTCGCGTTGGCTACCCCCAAGTTAGGTTGGTTATTATTGCTGTTGACGAAGTTCGCCTCCTCCGCTTCCTGGAACGTACCCTCGCTGACGGGGCGGATGACCCAAAAATAATCGAGGTCCACGTAGCCCGGAACCGCCCCCCCCACTTCCATCCGGATGGTATTGGGACCCGGTCCCGCCAGGGGGACGGACGCGTGCAAGGTGGCAAAGGAATTCCAGCCACCGGTGCCGGGAAAGCGCAATTGCTGCACCACAGCGCCATTGACCAGCAAATTCATCGTGCGCGTGTTGCTGCTGCCCGTAGCATAGCGAATTTGCAGCTCATAGGTGCCCGCTTGCGGCACGCTCACGGGAAACTGCACGTAATTACCCGCCCCGAGGAGATTCCCCACGTCGCTTCCGCCACTGGCCGTCGCGATGCCCTGGTTCGGTGGCGTATTACGGTCAGTGTTGAAAGTTGCCGGGGCTGATTCGGCTTCCGTAAAGAAGATAGGCACCGGCCGGTTAGCGTAGGCCGCGTGGGTTTCGAACGTGACATCGGTCGCGCTCGGGGTATACTCTCCTGATTCGACGACCCGGCCTACTTCATCATAATTAGAGTAGGAGAAGCGTCCGGCCGGCTGCTGCAAGGCACTCTGCGAGAAGCGAATGCGCCCATCCAGGGCATACACGTAGTCCGAATGCCCCTCCTCGGCGCTTTCCGTGGCCAGGAGGCGACCACTCGCATCGTAGGTATTGCGGGTAGTGAAGGCCGGCGGGTTGGCGGCCGTGGAAGCCGCAGCGGCCGCCGCGTCCTCTAGTCCATTAGGCGCCACGGTAGCCACGGCGCGCCCGGCATCATCGTAGTAGGTGTAATTGAAATTACCATAGTGTGCCTCGTAGTACGACCGCTGCGTGCCGGTTACGGAAACGAAGCGGTAGAAGCCCGGCGCCAGCGTGACGTGCGTTTCTGGCTCCGCCCCGGGGCTGGCCGGATGCAGGGCGTAGCTCGTCGTATCGTCGGTCAAGAGGTTGATGATGCGCACGCGCCCGCCCGCCGTCGCGAAGCTGCCCATCGTAAACTTCACATCCTGGGACCCTGCCGCGGGAATATGCACATCCGCGTAAACGGGCGCATCCGCGTCGTAGGGGTTAGTTGCTTCCGAGCTGATAAAACCAAAAACGGGGGTGGCCGGATACTGCGCGCCGCTCAAGCAGGTCAGCAGCGTCTGGCCATCCTTGTTGGTCACGGCAATGCTTTCCCGCCCGTCGGCATTGACGCTGACCGACTTCACCGCCTGGTACTGTAGCGTCACGAGCGGACTACCTGGGACGAATGTGGGGCGTAGGGTCAGGTACTGGTCAAACTCCTTGCGCACCAGAAACTCGCGCCCTTTCGCCTCGCGCCTTTTGCCCATGCGGAACTCATCGCCGGGACCGGCTGCGCGCTTGGTGCCTCCCATCGGTCCGTCGTAGGGCTCAACCAGACTATAGGGATAACTGGTGATGGGCGTGAGGGGCTCCTGGGTATTCTGCTTGCTGTAGTAGTAACCCAGCGTGCCAATTGTCGTCGCCTCTACCGGGGTCGGACTGACCGCGTTGCCTTGCTCGAAGTTGGCGGGGCCGTAAGCCGTGGATTGCCCGGTGACCGTGGCCGTGACAAAGTTGTCCTTATAGTTGAAGCTTTGATTGTTAATGGGAGCGGCCAGCGTTTGGAGTACCGGCTGCCCGCCGGTATTGTAAATCGTTTGGGCCGCGAAGACCTGCTGCGTCGCCGCGTTGCGGGCCTGCGCTTGCGTGGCCCGGCCCAGGCCATCGGTGAACTGCTTGCTGGCCGCTACCTCGTTGCCGTCGCCATCAAAGCTGCGCTCCAGGGTCCAGTTGTGGTCTAGGTTATCACTGGGATTGTCAGGCGGCAGGGTCAGGGCACTTACCTGCACGGTAAACAAGGGCGATGTTAGGGTCAGACCCGTCACGAAGTCATTGGTTACCTGACAGCGGTAGCGGCCCGCATCAGCGGGCGTTGTGCTCGCCACTTGGTAAGCAGACCCGGTGGCAGCTGGCAGGTCTTGCCAGCTGCCATCCGGTTGCCCCCGTTGCCACTGGTAATGCGAGTGAGCGCCCCCAATGCCACTGGGCAAGCTCAGCGCTTGCCCTTGGCTGCGGGTAACGGTCTGCTCGGTAACAGGAAGCGTTTGGGGGAGGTACGTCGAGCCGGGAGCGGACTTCATCTGCCCGCGGCCAGAGAAGTACGGTTCCAGCGTTTCAAAGCTGAATTGGTTGTACTCCAAGGCTAGCTGTAGATTCGCCAGGTTTGGCACCAGATCGGGCGAAGGGAGCTGGGAAAAGGTGTTGGGGGAGTGGTACCCATAATTTGCTGCCCCCAATATTAGGGTCTGCAGGGCCGGCAGGCGAAGCAGTTCCACGGGCACGGCTCCGCTGAGTTGGTTATCATCGAGTTCCAGGAAAGTCAGCTGCGTGAGGCGCTGGAGCTGCGGGGGCAGTGTTCCGCCCAGCGGGTTCATGTCCAGCGCCAGGTAAGTCAGGTTCGTCAGCTGGCCCAGCTCGGGCGGGATACCCCCGACAAATGCGTTGAGATGGCCACTAAAAATAATCGCCCCTTTGTAAAAGTTGTCGAGTACCAAATAGGTGAGGTTCGTCAGCTGCCCCAACTCCGGGGGAATCCGGCCGTTGAGGTGATTATTTACCAGGTCCAGCGTGCGCAGCTCGTGCAGCTGGCCTAGCTGTGACGGCAGCTGGCCGCTCACCTCAGTGAAGCGAATGGAGAGGGTTTGCAGGTGGTGCAGCTGGCCCAATTCCAGGGGCAGGGTGCCTCCCAGCACGGGCGCGTCGGCACAGCAGTAGTGGCTGCGCTCGATGTGCAGCGTGCGCAGGCCCCGCAGCAGGCCAATAGAAGGCAGCAATTGCCCACCGATACCGTTGCCAAAGAAGTCGAGGCTAGTCACGTCCCCGTCGGCGACGCTCATTCCAGCCCAAGTAGCCACGTCGGCTACGGTAGCGCTGGCCCAGGCCGCGTCAGTAGCCGGCCAGTTAGCGTGGTTATACCACTGGTCGCCGTGGGTGCTTTGGTAAAAATCGCGTAGGGCTTGGAGTTCATCCGCATCAGGGACTTCCCCTTCGGAGAACGTAAAATCATTTCCAAAGTAAACTCCTCGGGAGGGGCTGGCGGGGAAGTTAGCCAGGCTATAAAGCGCGGTGCGCAACGCAGCGGGGGAGCCCGCCCGAGTAGCGTTATAAATAGCGGTAGGGGCCGCTGGTAGGGCCAGAGCCGAAATGCCGGATGATAAGCCCGTTGGTAACGCGGAAGTGGCGCTGGAAGTAGCGTCGGACCAGGCCGAAGCGCCGTAGGTGAGACCCGCCACAAAAGTGGGCGTTTGGTCGGAGCCCTGATAAGCGAGTAGTTGGTCCCCGTCGGCCGCCAAGGGGAGCGGACCCGAAAAAGCCGCTTGGTTGGCGGAGTACGTAACGACCCGGCCCTTGGGCGTACCGTAACTAGGGGCCGTGTAGACCGTAGTGGCTTCCCCGGTGCGGAAGCCTCCAGCAGCTAACCACCCGTTATTAGTAAAGCGAATCTGCGTATTCGGCGCTAAGTCAACCAGCGGCACGAACGCCCAGTCCGCATCGCCACCAGTAGCAGTATAGCCCACAAGGGCTACCTCACCCGGATGTAGGGTAGTCACTGCGCTTTGGCCGTACGCGGGTAAACTTCCCCAACCCCAATTAGTAAGAATAGTGCCTGCCGCCAAATATTTCAACCACGTAACGAGTTGTTTCATAAATTAGGGGCAAGTAGGCAGCTATTTTATCGAATCACACCAGAGTTGTGTGATTCTAAGCGAAATAATGAAAGTCAAATGTACTCGTTGTGCCTATTTAAGAAAAATAGTACAACTAATATTTCGGTTAAATTGGTAATTTTATCAATAAAATCATACTTATTATTAAACCACCCTAATTCCGCCTGAATATAATTTTATCGTTTTCTGATTTGTCAGGTTGTTTTTATTGATGTACGTAATAAATTATTAAGAATAAGTCTAACTAAAATTTAGGTTGACCAAAAAGGTGCACCTCATTATGCGGTACTGGCTACTCTAAGCTATTCGATGAGAAAGAGACTTTTGTTGGGTGAAAAAGTGGGCTCTGAAAGAGCGAAACAAGTAATTAAGTGAGCTAGCCTTTCAGCGCCTAGCCACGCAGGCAGGCGAGCCGCACGCGCCCCCGTCGGGGAGGTAAGACGCATAGTGCTCGGCGGCCAGGCTCCTCGCCTTAGGCTCACAGATTGCTTTTCACTAGCTCTTCCCGCAGGCGGCTCACCACGGCGCTGCCTTGCACTCCAACAGCAATCTTGACGTTTGGGCGCCCAAGCCAAGGCCGCAGAGCGGGGCGTTGCAACTGGTCGGGGTCGCCGGGGGCCGGCCAGGTTTTACCCCGACCGATGCCCGGGGAGGTATCCACGCGCACGGGGTGGTGCACGAAGCGGAACAGCTCCGGCGCAATCAGGTAAGCCAGCGGGGTTGCGTCGTGGACGAAGATGCCGTCAATCTGGCGTACGCGCTCGCAAAAGCGGCGGTAAAACGGCACCATCTGGCCCACGTAGGCGCTTAGTGGGCCAGTGAGGCGGGCCAACTCGTCCAGCACCGCGCCGGTCATGTTGATCTGCTGCGTCACGTCGAGCCCAAACAGGGTAAGCGGCCAGCTCGCCCCCAGCACTACGTCCGCCGCATCGGGGTCGGACAACACGTTAGCTTCTGCCGCCGGGCTGGCGTTGCCGGCGCAAAAGGCATTGCCGCCCATGACCACGACCTCGGCCACTTCGTGCACCAGACTCGGCCGCACGCGCAGGGCGTGCGCCAAGTTGGTGAGCGGGCCCAGGGCGACGAGCGTGACCTGCCCGGGATGGCGGCCAATCAGCTCGGCCAGTAGCTCGGCGGCGGGCTGCGCGACGGCCTGCGTCGGCGCCGGGGGATAGCCAGTGTTGCCCTGTCCGTCTTCGCCGTGCACAAAGGGGGCGCCCCCGTCGAACGTGCCAGTTAGGGGGTGGGCCGCGCCTTGAGCCACAGGAATATCGGCGCGCCCGGCCAGATGCAGCAGGCGCAGCGCGTTGGTGGTGGCCAGTTCTACTGGCACATTACCGAACACGGTGGTCAGGGCCAGTACCTCGAACTGGGGTAGGCCCAGGGCGAACTGCAAAGCCATGGCGTCGTCCACGCCGGGGTCGGTATCAATAAGAAGCAGGCGCTTGGTCATACAAAAGAAGGGATACTAGCTGGCAAGTTCGGCCCGAGTAGGTAAACTGGCCTGGGCGCCGGGCCGGGTGACGGCAAGCGCCGCCGCCCGGCACGCAAACTCCACCGCTTCGGGCAACGCGAGCCCCTCGGCCAAGGCCACCGCTAGCGCCCCGATGAAGCAGTCACCGGCGGCGGTGGTGTCGACCGCCTGCACCGACGGGGCCGCCACCAGCGCCGCTCCCGTGCCGTCGGACCAGTAGGCGCCCTGCGCGCCGAGCGTAAAAACGACCCGGCCGATACCGGCCGCGTGCAGGCGCTCCGCGGCGAGGCTAGCCGTGGCCGTAACGGTTACCCGCACGCCGGTCAGCGCTTCGGCCTCGGTTTCGTTGGGCGTCAGCACGTAGAGGTCCGCGCCCAGGCCCGCGGGTAACGCCTGGGCCGGGGCCGGGTTCAGCACCACGCGCAACCCGCGCGCCGCGGCCTGCCGGGCCGCGTGGATGACTGTCGGCAAGGGTGTTTCGAACTGGAGCACCACCACCGTACCGGGAGCAGCGTCGGCCAGCGCGGCGTCGGTGTCGGCTGGGTACAGGTGTTCGTTGGCCCCAGCGGCGACGCTAATGCTGTTTTCGCCCGTTAGCGTCGCCACGTTAATCAGGGCCACGCCCGATGGCTGACCGGGGGCCACGCGCACGCCAGCAGTGTCCACTCCTTCGGCTCGCAACTGCGTCAGTGCCTGCTGGCCGAAGGCATCGTCGCCGACTTTGGCCACGAAGCGCACCTGACCGGCCGCGGCGAGGCGGGCCGCCGCGACGGCCTGATTGGCCCCTTTGCCGCCATGGTATTGCGCGAAGGTGCCGCCCAGGATGGTTTCGCCCGGCGCGGGCAAGCGGGGGCAGCGCATGACCAAATCGGTATTGTAGCTACCAATTACAAGAATAGGCATAGGGAGGCAAGCAAAGACCAGCAGGGCCTTCTTATAGCAGCGGGGGGATAAAATTACTCTAAGCCCTTTTCGGCCGTCTGAATTAGCGGCTCAGCGCTGCCAGCAGATACTTACGGTAGCGTTTGACGCTGGAGAGGCTTATACCGGTCAGCTCCACGGTTTCGGTGACGGAGAGGCCTTTGTCCAGCGCCTTCTTGACTTTGCTCAGGTTCTCGGCATCGAGCCCTTTGGGCCGGCCGATGTGCTTGCCCTGGGCAGCGGCCAGTTGCTGGCCGGCTTTGGTCTTTTCCAGGATGCTCTCGCGGTCGTACTCGGCCAGCGAGGCGAAAATGGAGAGCATAAACTTGCCCGCTGTCGTCGTCGTGTCGATGCCCAGGTCCAGGGCCTTGAAGTGGATGCCACGCTGGTGGAAGGAGTTGACCAGGTGAATCACGTGGTCGCGGCTGCGGCCCAGGCGAAAGAAGCGCGCCACCAATACGGTGTCGCCCGCTCGTAACAGGCCCAGCAGCTCATCGAGCGCCGGCCGCTGCACACTCATACCCGTGATTTTATCCTGGAAGATGCGGTCGCAGCCGGCCTTGGTCAGGATGTCGAGTTGGGTATCGAGGTTCTGGTCGAGGGTGGAGACGCGGGCGTAGCCGAATGTCTGGTGCATAAGGGGTCAACAAGTCAGGTTCACAAAGCTAAAGCTTCGTTTATTTTTGGCCCGACTTTCTGATCCTCTGTTTTCGGGCGGCTTGCCGTCCAGTGGGTCGGCGGGGGCCAGGGCCAGGAAGCTATGGATTTTTGACCCTGCCCCAGACGTATGATTTCTCCCTTTCTCACCGCGCCCGAACGCCAGGGCTACCAACAAGTACCCGCCGTACTCAGCGAAACCGACCTGCGCCAGCACTTTCACCTGACGGGGGCGGACCGGGAGTTTATCCAGCGCCAGCGCCGCGACGGCAACCGCCTGGGCTGCGCCGTGCAGCTGGGCCTGGTGCGTTTGATGGGCTACCTGCCCGAGGACTGGAGAGCACCAAAAAGTGTGGGGCAGTTGGAGCCAACTACCGCCTGGCCCAAATGAGGGAATCGGCTTATCGGTCCGGGTCAAGGCCGCATCAGCTACCACTCCCACTACTGCCCCACACTTTTTGATGCTCTCAGATGCCCCCAGCCAGATCCCCACTTCAATGATCGGGCATGAACTGGCCGCGCAGCTTAAAAAGCTGGCTTGTGCCGGCTGCCAGCACCTGGTAGCGGCGAAGGATTCCGCTACCAGCCTGACGAGCGCTGCCCCTCCGCCACCAAGTAACCCGCCGTGGCAGGAGGCTAGCGTAAGCGGAACTTGGACCCAGTCAGGCCGCCACCCGCAGCCGGCGTGGCAGTTTGAGGAAGCCAAGGAGAGGGGGCCAGTTCAGGGACCTTCACCGGGGCCGCCTCTGCCGAGACTGTACCAGCAGTTACTGTAATGTCCGCCAGCATCTGAGGCTACAATAGGTACCACTGCTGTGGAGAGGAGGCCAGCCCTTCGCCTGGCTGACCCTGCTGTATACCCAGCTGGCCCTGATTAGGACTAAATTGATAGCGCGTAAGGTGACGATTTTAGTATAAATCACTGATTCTTAAGCTAAAATGGTAGTATATGTTAGCATAAAATGCTTGATAAATTAACACTTTTGTACTATTTTAAACTTTAAAAATTAGCCTTTTTTGACGGTATATGGCCCTATTTTATACTACCGCACCCATTAAATTAACCAGCCGCCGTAGTAGCTGCCGCAACGGCACATGCTGCACCCAAGACGAACCTAAAAAGCATTAATAGCCCGTTAAGTAGCGTATCTACTTCACCTTGACCTGACTCCGCATCCAAATCCGAAGCGTTAGAGTAACCAAAGGAGAGGGCTGGAAACAAGATATGCACTAAATGCAGGCTCTTTCCGCGCTTGAGAACATTTATTTTGCAAGGCAGGTCCGTCACCTCCAACTGCTGCCGAGCTGAATCCAGTGTCCGTTGGCGGAAGCCAGAGAGATTGATTTTATCGGCGAGCACGCCCAACTGCCAAGCTAACTGTCGCAGCTCTATCAGGCGCGTCCCATGTACCGCGCACTCACGCAATAACCAGTAAAAGTGATAAGCAGCAGGCGTCCTTAGCTTCAGCAACTGCTCCAACGGAGCACGCGTGTCGTCCGCAGACGGCCGCGCGAAATGCGGTAGCAACTCCGGCGAAAGCCTCACGCGCAGAAAAGCCTGCTGTTTTTCGTAGTGTGCGTAAGCCAGCAATGGCAGCGGCGAACTGAAAGGTGACGAGGAGTCCAGCAGCAGACGCGGCTGGGTCAATTGCTGCAGCATCCGGGCCATCACCGCGTAATCTCCTTCACTCGGCCGACGCGGGCTGGGTGCCAGTACCTCATTTAGGGGCACCCATACCTCCTCCCCAGCCAAGTTTCCACTGCGGAGGCGGGCGAGCAGAGCGGTGAAGAATCGGGTTTCCATAGCCGTAAACTTCCAACTCGCATTGACGAGGACACGACTTAGCACTAATTCATGATTCAAAATTGCGGAACGCATTGCGGCAACGAGCGGGGTGGGAAAAACCCTCAACACTGCTCAATTTGGCAGCTTTATTACAGTCTCGCAACTCTACCAGCGCGTTTTCAACGATTTTAAGCTAATAATCCTGTTTGATAGGCGCTTGGTACCACGGCTAGCCCCTTAGTGCTGCGACGGTCGTTCGGCGTTTCGTGGTATTTGTAATAGATGGCAGCTGAACTCAATTCAACACAATGATTATCAGATTTTTGCGAAGCTCTACCCCAACTGGCTTACCTGTCCCCCTGCCCGCAGTAGTTGCCACGCCAGCGGCAGCGTAACTATTACAAAACCACGAATCCCGGACTAAACAACAGCCGGCCACTCCCCTACCCCACTATCGCCCGTAACTGCCCTTCCAACCCGGCAATCTTGGCTTCTACTTCCGCTAGGGCCACAGCCCGGCGGGCCTCATCAGTATAGCTTAGGGCCGAGCGCACAAAACGCAAACTGATGCGGGCATCCTCCAGCTCAGCGAGCAGCTTATCACGCCGGGGAGCAACCGTTGAGCGCTTCCTAGCAATCGCGCCGCCAGCCGGAGCAATCAGCCGACGCTGGGCTTCAAATTCAGCCTGCAAGTGGCGCTTGGTGATGGCGGCGAATACGGCCCCCGCTAGGCTCTTGAGCTTGCCGGCTTGGTACTTTTCGCGCTGCACCCGAATAACGTAGACTACATAGTCCGGCGCGACGACCGCCTGCTGCACCAACTCGATGAGGGTATCGAGACTGCTAGCGGCCAGCCCCAGTTCCAGCAACTGCTGGTGCCAGTCGGGTAATGATTCGCCGGTTGCGGCAGCCACTGCCGACGCAGCCTCCGGCAGGGCTAGTAGGGGCTTGAACGTGAACTTAATGTGGGTAACACCCTTGGCGCCGCCTGCCCGCAGCAATTCGTACTCAAATGGCAAATCCGTGCGGCTCAGTTCCTGCCGGGCCTTGTCGAGCACCCGCAGCTTGAAGAGCGGAAACTGCTTGTACTGCCCCTCCAGACTCAGAATACTCTTCAACTCATCCACGCCGAGCGTACGGATGCCGAAGGTAGCATACTCCTTGAGCAGCCAATAAATGCGGTAGGAGTGCGGGCTCTTGAGCTTAAGCAATTGCACGACCTGCGCTTTGGTAAAATTCTTGTGCAACTGAAGCAGGTAGGGCATTACCTCGTCGTTGAAGCGCACCCGCAGGGCACCCTCCGCGCCCCGGTACTTGGCGTAGGCCATCAGCGGCAGCTTATCAAAGTCGGGGGTAGCGGCCCCCTCTCCCTCGGCGTCCTTGCGCCCGCGGCGGCGGCGGCCCCCGGCAGCGGGCCGCTCAATACGCAGCACCCGGCTCACCAGCTGGTCGCACATGGCCTCCACCTGCTGGTAATCCTTCACGCTGGGCCGCCGCCCGGACAGGGCCACTACCTCATTAAGCGGCACGAGCATCTCCCGGAACTCGTCGTCATCGCGGCCAATGCGCGAGAGCATAGCCATGAACAGGCGCATCTCCACGGTACTCAAATCAAAGCGGGCGTTAACCAGGGCGTTGTGCTGCACGACAACCTTGGCGGCGGGCAACTCCGGACGTTGAGGGGGCGGCAACTCGAACAAGGTGGGCTGCATAGGCGGGCAGAATAATGCC
>CAZZWL010000012.1:53953-63417 GCA_964657755.1 uncultured Rhodanobacter sp. | reverse complement strand
TCTCTACCGCGCCATTGGTTAGTAATCCCAACGGCGCGAGCGAGATGCTTCGACAAGCGGACGCCAGATAGGCATGACGTTCTTTTTTCTGCAAATAAAATTACTTCGCGTTCACTACGTTCATCGCGCGCTCCAAGCCCATGCTGCCGAAGGCCAGCACGGCTTCGCCGGCTTTCTCGATGCGTAGCGGCAGGTCAATGCGCTCATCGGCCGAGAAGGGGTCGAGCACGTAATCGACCTGCCTGCCCTTCGGAAAATTAGCATCGACGCCGAAGCGCAGCCGGGCGTACACGTCGGTGCCCAGCGTGGCCTGAATATCCTTGAGGCCATTGTGGCCGCCGGCCGAGCCCTGGCCTTTCAAACGCAGCTTGCCGAAGGGTAGGGCCAGGTCGTCGGTGACGACGAGCATGTTTTCGGCCGTAATTTTCAGCGTGCTCAGCCAGTGCGCGGCGGCTTTGCCGCTCAGGTTCATAAACGTGGTGGGCTTCACCAGCACGTAGCGGTGGCCCTTGTTTTTGAACTCCGTAATGAAGGCGTGGCGGCCCAGCTCGAAGCGCGGCGCCTCGAATTTCTGCGCCAGATAATCGGCCACCATGAAGCCAATATTGTGGCGGGTGTCGGCATACTCGGGGCCAATGTTGCCGAGGCAAAGAATTAAAAAGACCACTGATTAGCGCGGATTTAAACGGATTTCACGGATTTTGTGGACGATTATTACGGGCCTGTTTTAGCTGTCAGGTGCGCAGTAGCTCGTCTCTATTTAACAAAAAAGCCACCCTGATGGGGTGGCTTTTTGCTTGCGGAAATAACGTCGTCCACAAAATCCGTGAAATCCGTTTAAATCCGCGCTAATCAGTGGTCTTATTTGTTGCCGGCTATTTCGCCTTTCAGGGCGCGCGGTACGGTTACGGTCGCAATCGGGGCCTGCGCGCTGGTTAGGATGGTGTAGTTGGTGGGTTGCACCGCGCCTACTTTCACCGACTTGCCCAGCTCAAGGGTGCTGATGTCTACCTCCACGTAGTCGGGCAGGTTTTCGGGCATAGCCTTCACCTTCACCTTGCGGATTTTGCTGGCCAGCTTGCCACCGGCCAGTACGCCCGGCGAGACGCCGATGTACTTCACGGGGATATCCATGCGAACTTCTTTGCCGTCGGCAATTTCCAGGAAGTCAACGTGCAGCAGCATTTCGTTGACGGGATGGAACTGAGCGTCCTGCACGATGGCGCGGTACGTGGTGCCTTCTACGTTCAGGTCTACGATGTAGGCCTCCGGGGTATACAGCAACTCGCGGAACAGGATGGCGGGCACCGAGAAGTGCACCGTGTCTTGGCCGCCGTACAGCACGCATGGTACCTGCGCGTCGAGGCGCAGCGCCTTAGCGTCCGTCTTGCCGAGATTCGCTCTTTTAAACCCTACAATCTCCAGGCTTTTCATAAAAGATGTTGATTTGGAATGAATTATCCGCCCGGCAACCCTTGCCAAACGGGCCGCAAAGGTAGGGATTTGGGGCGATAAATCCAACGGGCTTTAGAAAAGTGTGCTCCCACCGGACTGGCGGCCGCGTGGGCCAGTGGGGCAGGGGTAGGGGCCGCGCGGCCTAGTGAGCGGGCGCGCTGCGTAGCTGCTCCTGCACCAGCAGCTGCGCCTGCTGCCGCGCATGGAGCACGCCCAAGTAGGTGCGGGCCTGGTGGTTGGAGTAGCCAAAGGCCGCCTGCCGGGCATAGTCGATGGCGGTGGCCAGGTCGCCGCGCACTTCGCTGGCCACCGCCAGGTTGAAGAGCGCGCGGCTGGCCACGGCCGGGTCGGGGCTGGCGGCGGCCTGCTGCCACACGGTGGCGGCCCCGGCCCACTCGCCGGCCTCGGCTTGCAGGGCGCCCTGCTTCACCAGCCCGTCTTTGCGGGCGGAGGTAAAGTATTCGCGCTGAAGGTCGACGTAGGAGGGTGCGATGCGGCGGGCGTAGGCATCGCCGGCCAGCCGCGCTACTCGCTGAATGCACTCCTCGGGCGGGGGCAGCTGCCGCAGCGCGGCGGGGTAGCTATCGCCCTCGCCCGTGAAAGCCAGGTGGTCTTCCTGCCGGGCCTGGTCGAGCACGAAGCCCTGCGCGGCGCCGTAGGTTCGGAAGCCCGTCACCACTTTCATCAGCATTTCCACCCGAAAAGTGGGCACCTGATGCTCCTTGCCGTCCTTGTCCTTCACGGTGCGCGTGCCGGTGGTGCGGGTCAGGCCCATATCCGAGTCGAAGGCCTCGAGCACTACCAGACCATCGACCTGCGTGCGGCGGCACAGCGCCTGGATATAGTCGGGTGGGAGGGGGGGTAGGAAAAACTCGTGCCCGCGCCCCAGCAGCTGCAGCTGCGCCTGCGCCACCCGGAAGCGGTAGCTGTTGGTGGCCAGGGCCTGGCCCACGGCGTTCACGCACTCGTCGGCCCCCGCCCGGTCCACCCCGATGCCCTCGCCCGTGAAGGCGCCTTCCAGCAGGTCGTAGAATTTCTCGCGGCTCGATTCGGGCACGATGCGGTTGGCCGTGGCCACGCTTTGCAGGGTAGCCGGTAGGGGCACTGCGGCCGGGGCCAGCGCCCGAATGTGCACGGTGGAGGCGCAGCTGGCCAGCAGCGCGGCCAGTAGAAGGAGGGAGGAAGGGTAGAGGCTACGCATGGCAAACAGGGAAAAGGTTCCCGGCTGCCTCTAACATAATTGTGCCAATTTCAAGAATAAACTGGGCTGAGCCAGGTGGCTCCCACCCGCCCTACCCCCTAGCTAAACAGCGAGCTGATGCTCTCGTGCGTGACCACGTTGCGAATGGCCTGGGCAAAGAGCGGCGCCAGCGAGATAACGCGGACCTTCTCGTTCTCCTCGCGCTGCGGAATGGTGTCGGTGGTAATCAGTTCGGTGAGCACCGAGGCCCGCAGGCGGCCGTGGGCCGGCCCGCTGAGCAGCGGGTGCGTGATGACGGCGCGCACCGAGTTGGCGCCACGCTCCATCACCAGCTCGGCCGCCTTGCAGATGGTGCCGGCGGTGTCCACCATGTCATCCACGAAAACCACGTCCATACCCTTCACGTCGCCGATTACCTGCATCGAGGCGATTTCGTTGGCCCGCAGGCGCATCTTGTCGCAGACCACAATCTCGGCCCCGAATTTCTTAGCGAAGGCGCGGGTGCGCACTACCCCCCCCACGTCGGGCGAGGCGAAGATGAGATTTTCGAGGTTCAGCGACTTGATGTAGGGCGCCGTGACGGTGGCCCCGTCGAGGTGGTCCACCGGAATGTCGAAGAAGCCCTGAATCTGGCCGGCGTGCAGGTCGCAGGTCATCAGGCGGTCCGTGCCCACGCTCTGGATGATGTTGGCCACTACCTTGGCCCCGATGCTCACGCGGGGCTTGTCCTTGCGGTCCTGGCGCGCGTAGCCCATGTAGGGCATCACGATGTTGACCTTGTGGGCCGAGGCGCGCTTGCAGGCGTCCACCATCAGCATGAGCTCCATCAGGTTTTCGGAGGGCGGGAAGGTGCTCTGGATGAGAAATACCTCGCAGCCGCGCACGCTCTCGTCAAAGCTGGGGCTCAGCTCGTTGTCGGCGAAGCGTTGCAGCGTGAGCTCGCCCAGGGGCTGGCCGTAGGCTTCGGCGATTTTGTGGCCCAGCTCCTGCGAGGCGCTGCCGGCGAATAGTTTAACGTGCGGGTCCATAGATAGTAGGGTAAGCTTTAGCTTGCCGTAACGTGAATCAAAAAGCGAGATTGCCACCCAGCCGGCGAATGCCAACCGGCCGGGCCGAACCAACAAGCGAAAGGCGCCGGCTTGCTCCCCAAGGGGAGAAGCCAGCGCCTCGTAAGTGGTCAAAAAGTAAGGTCGTCGGGGTCGGGTTGGGACTACTAAAGTCGGGGTTTTTGGGGGTAAAAACTCCCCGCGGATAGGCCGGCCGGTAGTCCATGAGTTACGCGAAAGTTTCCGAATCAGCTCGCAAGGTAAAGCCGCTTTCGCTAAACTAAGTCAGCCAAGCCGCCAGATAAGCTGGTTATCTGGTGAAGCGCCCGGCTCGGCGGCGGCTCGTGGCGGCCGGGCTACCAGCTCACTTGCAGCGGCGAAGCCAAGCGCTGGGCAAACTCGGCGAGGTAGGCGTCCCAGGCGGCGGCCGAGGCAACTTGCCCGCTTTTCACCCAGCCAAAGCCGGCGTAGAAAACGACCGTATTGTTCTGCGGCCTGGTCACCACGTAGAGCTGGTTGGCGTCTTTGTCGGGGCTGCGGTGGTCCTCATAATCGGTGATAGCGGCCGGCGCCACCACCACGCCCGTGCCCAGAAACGAGTCGTCGACGGGCTCCCAGTAGCGAAACCAGCCGGCGGCGCGGTCGGCTTTCACCTCGCCCTTGGCCTCGTGCAAGGTCAAGCCGATGGTGCAGTTGGGCAGGGGGGTAGGGGCCGTCATTGTTTCCTCGTAGCGGGTCAGGTTCGAGCCCAGGTCGAGGCTGATGATTTTCTTCTCCGTCACGGCCTGGCCGGCCGCGTCCCAGGGCGCATAGGTCAGCTCAAACACCGTGCGGATGGGCCCCGTGGCCAGCACTTTATACGTAGCGAAGTTCTTGGAAACGTAGAGCTTGCCGCCGGCCAGCACGCCGGTGCCGCCCACGCCGCGGCTGGTGCCCACGTGGTAGGGGTCGTAGCCCTCGCCGGTGTCTTTGTGGTAGGAGAAGGGCGTGCGCACGTGCTGGGCATACCACTTGTTGATGATGGGGTAGGAAACCCGCTTCAGCCAGCAGTCCATGCCGCTGCTGAGCGTGCCGGCGGGGTCTTTTTTATCAAATAATTGCTCGGCGTTGGGGCCGTAGGTGCGGAAGGCCACCAGCTCGTTTTCCCAGGCAAAGTCGTCGGTGCGCTCGGGCACGAAGCGGGCAAACGTGGTAACCGGGCTGGTGGGCACCGCCGCCGCGCCGGCGGCCAGCGTAAACGTCTTGGTGCCCTGGGCCGGCATATCGGTCTGAAACAGCAGCGCCTCGGGCTGGCCATCGCCGTCGCTGTCCAGCAGCTGGCTCACGAGCAGCTGTTTGGTAGCCGCATCGCGCACGCGCAGGCTGGCCGGGGGCAGCTGCCGCACCGCCGCCGGCAGCCGCGCCAGCGCCAGGCTAATGGTTTCGGCGCGGCGGGCCAGGTTGAGCGGGTTGCGCACCGTGAGGGTGGCCTGGGTCGCCGGTGGGGGGGTAGGGGCGGCGGCCAGCCCCAGCGCCGCCAGCGGCAGCACAAGCACGAGCTGTTTCATAATAATTTCAAGTAGAAAGACTTAGCGCAGGTCGGCCAGGGCCACGGCGTCCATGTCGGTGTATGCTAAGTTCTCGCCGGCCATGCCCCAGATGAAGGCGTAGGCCGCGCTGCCGCAACCCGTGTGGATGGACCACGGCGGCGAGAGAATCGCCTGCTCGTTGCTCACCCACAGCGGGCGCGTCTCCTGGGGCTCGCCCAGCAGGTGCAGCACGCGCTGGCCCGGCGGCAGGTTGAAGTAGAGGTAGGCCTCCATGCGCCGGTCGTGCACGTGGCTGGGCATCGTGTTCCAGACCGAGCCGGGCGTGAGCTGGGTGAGGCCCATCACGAGCTGGCACGAGGGTAGGCCCTCGTTGAAAATGTATTTGTAGATGGTGCGGGCGTTGGCCGTTTCCTGGCTGCCCATTTCCACGGGCGTGGCCTCGGCCTGGGTGCGGCGGGCAGTGGGATATTCCTTGTGCGCCGGGGCCGAAAGCAGGTAAAACTTGGCCGGATTAGCCGCGTCAGGGCTGTGAAATTCGACCTGCTGGCTGCCGCGGCCCATGTAGAGGCAGTCCTGCGGGCCCAGCTCGTGCGTGGTGCCATCGACTACGATGGTGCCCGGCCCGCCCACGTTGAGGGCGCCCAGCTCGCGGCGCTCCAGGAAGAACCGGGCCTTCAGGCCGTCGGGGCAGGGTAGGGGCAGCGGCGCGGCGGTGGGCATGGCCCCGCCCACTATCATGCGGTCGTAGTGGGTGTAGGTCAGCTCGATAGCGCCGGGCGTGAAGATATTCTCAATCAAAAAGTGTTCGCGCAGGCCAGCCGTGTTCAGGCTGGCCGTTTCGCGGGGGCCAATGGCAAAGCGAGTGTTCATAAGTCGCAGATTTAACAGATTGCGCAGATACGCCTGCTGCGCAGGCTGACTAGTAGTATTTGCTTGGTATGGGTTGATAACCTATTCAGTATTAGTCACTACTCAACGTCCCATCCAGCCGCCGTCCACGGTGAGGATGGTGCCGTGCACGTAGTCGCTGGCCGCGGAGGCCAGGAATACGATGGGGCCTTTGAAGTCGGCGGGCTCGCCCCAGCGGCCGGCCGGAATGCGGCTCAGGATGGCCGTGGAGCGGGTTTCGTCCTGGCGCAGGGCCTCCGTATTGTCGGTGGCGATGTAGCCGGGGGCGATGGCGTTCACGTTCACGCCGCGGCCGGCCCACTCGTTGGCCAGGGCCTTCACCAGGCTCCCTACCCCCCCTTTACTGGCCGCGTAGCCCGGCACGTTGATGCCGCCCTGAAAGGTGAGCAGCGAAGCCGTGAAAATGATTTTGCCCCGGCCGCGCGCCAGCATCCGGCCGCCCACGGCGCGGGCCAGCCGAAAGGGCGCGTCGAGGTTGATGCTGAGTACGTTGTCCCAGTCATCGTCCGAGTGCTCGGCGGCCGGCGCGCGCCGAATAGTGCCCGCGTTATTAACCAGAATATCAATGGCCGGGAAGTCGGCCAGCACCCGCTGGGTGAAGGCGTCGGCCGAGGGGCGCTGGCTGAAATCGGCCTGATAGGCGAAGAACTGCCGGCCCAGCGCCCGCACCTGCCGGCCGGTATCGCCGCCGTCGGCCGCCAGCGTGGCCGACACGCCGATGATGTCGGCGCCCGCCTCGGCCAGGCCCAGCGCCAGCGCCTGCCCAATGCCCCGGTTGCAGCCCGTAACGAGCGCCGTCTGGCCCGTCAAATCAAAAAGTTGTTGCAGCATAAAAAAATCGGTAGTGAACGCGCTAAAGGTAGGGCGAGTAAGTAGCACGAACTGGAAAGTTCGCGCTACAGCGCATGGTCAGTCTTTATATCCTGGCCCGACCAGATTTTGCGGGCCGTCCAGTCCTGCGCCGGTTCGGCCCAAAAAGGGTGGGTAGGGGGCAGGCCCAGCGGCAAAAAGGCGGTGGTGCATAGGTATAGACTGCCCGTCGAGATGTAGCCCTCGCCGATGCCCGGCTGGTGCCCGCACAGCCCAATCTGAAGCCAGCCCTGGGCATCGAAGGTGCCCCTGGCCTCCAGCGTGCGGCGGATAACGGCCGTGAGCGCGCTGCGCGCCTGGCCGGGGGGTAGGCCCTCGGCCAGCAAGCCCTGCAGGCTGCACTGCGCCAAGTGCTGAAACGCGCCGCAGCGGTACGCCAGTGAACGCCCGAAAGCCGCAAACGAGCCATCGGGCGCAATTAGGCGCTCCTGCACGGCGGCGTAGCGGCGGGCGCGGCTGTGCAACGTATCGAGCAGTTCGGGCCGCTCCTTGCCGGTGGCTACCAGGGTGCCCACCACGTCGAGCAGCATGGGCTGAATGACGTAGCTGTTGTAGTAATCCCAGTGAAAATCAGGCCCATCGCCATAGGTGCCATCGCCCTTGTACCAGGCCTGGTGCTCCTTAATGGCGTAGTCCATCCGCATCAGGTCGCCACGGCCGGTGAATTTGAGCAGCGCCGCCTCAATAATGGCGCTGAACAGCAGCCAGTTGCTATATACCGGCTTGATAACGCGGGTGCTTTCGAGCGCCTGCACCAGCTGCGCCTGGCTGGCGGCTGGTAGCCGCTCCCAGAGCTGGGTAGGCGCTCGCAGCAGGGCGTGGGCCAAGAAGGCGGCATCAACCACCGGCTGCCCACCCTGGGTGAAGTTTAGAAAATCAGCATCCTGCGGGTCCACGGCGTGGGCGATGGCTTTGCGGGCTGAGAAAGCTGCATCGGCTTGGCGGACTGCCTCATCAGCAGGCACGTCTTTCAGTTCTAGCCACGGGGCTAAGCCGGCCAGCAGGCGGCCCAGCGCCTCCAGGTGCGTCACGGCGCGGCGGCCGTCTTGCTGGCCGGGGGCCGACTCCACGGGCATGCGGGCCTTGAGCTGGCCCACCTCGGCGGCGGCCAGCACCGGCCGCACCACGCGCAGCAGCGTAGCCAGCCAGTAGGCGCGGTCGGGTACCACCGGGCGGGGCGCGGCCGGCTGGGCGGCCTTGGCGGCTGCGGGCAGGGGTAGGGCCGCCCCCGCCGCCAGGGCCGACAAGCCAGTGGCCGTTTGCCCCAAAAAATTGCGCCGCCGCATAACTACTTGAGCTTGATAACCTCCGAGCCCGCCAGCAGGAAGGCCCCGGTGCCGTAAACCTCCCAGCTATCGGCCGAAAAGTCGCGGCGCGGGTCGGCCCCGATGGGCTGCACCCAGCCCACGCGGCCTTCACTCGACACGCAGCGGTTCAGGCCTGCCCAGGCTTTTTGCACGGCCGGCAAATAGGTCGTTTTGTCCAAAATGCCCTGGTTGAGGCCCCAGGCCATCGCGTAGCAGTCAAAACCCGAGCCCGAGGCCTCGCCGCCAGGGTAGGCGGCCGGGTCGAGCAGGCTGGAGCGCCACAGGCCATCGGGCTGCTGCAGCTGCACCAGGCGGGCGCTCATTTCCTTAAACAGGCTGACGTAAAAGCCGCGCGTCGGATGGTTTTTGGGTAATTCTTGCAGAATCTGCACCAGGCCGCCCATCACCCAGCCGTTGCCCCGGCTCCAGAATACGCGCTGGCCGTTGCTTTCCTTTTTGCCTTCGCCCTGGGCGTTCAGCAGGTACGACGCATCGCGCGAAAACAGGTGCTCCTGGTGGTTGAACAGCCGCTTGTACGTTTGCTGGTACAGCGTGTCAGTTAGCGTTAAATACTTAGACTGCTTCTCGATAATGCCGACTTTCACCAACACTGGCGGGCCCATAAACAGCGCATCGCACCACCACCAGGCAATGCCGTTGTGGGCCACCTCGGCCCCCGGCGTAGTGCGAAATTTCTCCACCACGTCGAGCGTGGGCTGAATCATACGCCGGTCCTTTTTGAGACGGTACAGGTTCAAATACGTCTGGCAGATGGCGATGTCGTCGGCGTGGTCGTAGCGGGCGCCGGGCTGCCAGTGGGTGCGCTCGCCCAGGGCCAGCAGCGAGTCCAGCAGCAGCGGCGACTTGGTGGTCTGGTAGGCCGCGAACACGCCCGAATAGAACGCGCCGTTGGTCCAGTCGGTGGGCGCGTGGCGGGGGTGGGCCAGCTGCCAGCGTGCCGTTTTAAGCAGCATTTCCTTGATATAGGCGGGCTGAAACAGCGCCTTGTCAGCGGCTTGCGCGGGGCTGCGCAGGGGGAGGGTCAGGGCCAGCAGCAGGCCGGGTAACGCAGCGCGAAAGAGAGAAAACCAGCGGGTGCCGTGCATGAGGAAGGGTGGGGAAAGGACAAGCAAACAAGCTGGGGGGC
>CAZZWL010000012.1:8642-53943 GCA_964657755.1 uncultured Rhodanobacter sp. | reverse complement strand
CCCCCGAAAGCGAGGGCAATACTACGCCCGCGTGCCCGATTGGCGCCGGGGCCATTTCGGGCGGTTACGGGGGATTTATTCGCTGGGGCCGTGCCCTACCCCTCCTGCGTTTGGGTAAGCCATTTTAGTAAAAAGCTGCTAACCAACTTATAGCAGGCTACCATCGCCAGGGGGGGGTAGGGCGTCGCCCGCGGCGGCGGCCACGGGCTCGCGGCTGGCCCGGTGCTGCTTGGCGTATTCCGACGGGGCCACGCCGTAGATTTTCTGGAACGTTTTGCGGAAGTATTTGGCGTCTTCTACCCCCACTTGGAAGGCCACTTCCGAGATGCGCAGCTGCGTGTGGGTCAGCAGCTGGGCCGCCCGCTTCATGCGCACGTCGCGGATAAATTCGACCGCCGTTTGGCCCGTGATGCTCTTGATGCGGCGGTAAAAAACCGACTGGCTCATGGCCACTTCGCGCGCCAGCCCCTGCACGCTAAACTCGGGGTCGTCGAGGTGCTGCTCCACCACGCGCATGGCCTGCTCCAGGAAGTCGCGGTCAGCGTCGGCGATGACTATCTCGGTGGGTTCCAGCAGTATCTGGCGCTGGTAGTAGGTGCGCAGCTGGTGGCGGTTGCGCAGCAGCGCGGCTACTTTGGCTTGCAGCACCAGCGGGTTAAAGGGCTTGCTCACGTAGGCGTCGGCGCCGGTTTCGAGGCCCTCCACCTCGTGCAGAGCTGCCGTGCGGGCCGTGAGCAGCAGCACCGGAATATGGGCCGTTTTGGGGTGCTGCTTGATTTTTTGGCACAGCTCCAGGCCGTCGCTGCGCGGCATCATCACGTCGCTGATAATGAGGTCGGGCAGCTGGGCCAGGGCCTGCGCCCAGCCCGCCAGGCCATCGGCGGCGCTGGCCACCTCAAAATCGCCCTGAAAAAGCTGCTGCAAGTACTGGCTCACCTCGTCGTTGTCTTCCACCACCAGCAGGCGCGGGCGGGTGCCCAGCTCGGTAGGCGCGGCCCACTGGGCCAGGGCTTCGGCGTCGAGTGGGGGGGTAGGCTCTTGTAAATCAGGGTTTTCGGCGTCGGGCAGCAGGTCGGTGGGCCGCAGGTGGGCCTGGCCAAACGGCAGCCGCAGCCGAAACGTGGTGCCCGCGCCCACCCGGCTCGCCACCTGCACCGTGCCCGCGTGGCGCTCAGCAAACTGCTTGACCAACGACAGCCCGATGCCGGTGCCCGTCATGCGCAGCGTGTCGGTGTGCGAAGCCTGGTAGTAGGGGTCAAAAATGTGCGCTAGCTCATCGGGCTTAATCCCTACCCCCTCGTCAAAGACGTTTATCTCCAGGTAGTTGCCGGTGAGTTGGCCGTCCTGAAAAACGGCCTCGCCGCCGGGGTTGCCCACCACCGTGGCCGCCAGCCCCAGCCGCCCACCCTCGGGCGTGTACTTGAAGGCGTTGGCCAGCAGGTTGGTGAGAATAATCTCCAGCTTGCTACGGTCGAAGTACAGCTGCACCGGCTCGGCGGGCACGTCGAGGGTGTAGTCGAGGTGGCGCTCCTCCGCTTTGAGCTTGAAAACCTGGTAGATATCGCTGATGAAGCCTAGGGCGTCGCCGTAGCTGGCGCGCAGCGGCACGTTGCCAGCCTCCACCTTGCGGAAGTCGAGCAGCTGGGTCACCAGGTCGAGCAGCTTGCGGGTTTGCTTGTGCATCAGCAAGAGCTTGTCACGCAAATTGTTGACCGGGCCGGGGCTGCCGATTATCTCCTCCATTGGCCCCAGTATCAGGGTGAGCGGGGTGCGCAGCTCGTGGCTCACGTTGGTGAAAAAGCCCAGCTTGAGGTCGGTCAATTCCTTCTCCTTTTCGGCCTGAAAATGCTCCAGCGCCAGCTTGTTCGTCAGCTCCTGCTGGGCCATCTCGAAGCGCCGGTACAGCGCAATGGTGCCCAGCAGCGCGCTGAAATACAGCAGGTAAGCCCACGGCGTCTTGTACCACGGGGCCAGCACATTGAAGTCCAGGGTGGCGGGCTGCCGCGACCACGCGCCCTCGCCGTTGCTGGCCTTCACTTGCAGGGTGTAGTGGCCGGGCGGCAGGTTGGCAAAGCTGGCCGTGCGCTGGCCGGGGCCGGGGTCTACCCAATCTTGGTTGTAGCCCAGCAGCCGATACAAGTAGCGGTTTTTCTGCGGATTAGCGAAGCTGAGGGCCACGAACTCCACCGAAAAATCGTTCTCCGACGCCTTGATAGTGACCGTCTGGGGCTGCGACAGCGCCTGGGCGAGCAGCACCCGGCCGTTCAGCTTTTCGCCCACGCTCACCGGCCGGTTCATCACGCGCAGGCCCGTTAGCTGCACCACGGGGGGGTAGGGATTGGGCTGAATGGCTGAGGGCTGGAAGTAATTAATGCCATTGATGCCCCCGAAATACAGCGTGCCATCCTGGGCGCGGGCGGCCGAGGCAATCTTAAACGAGTTGCTTTGCAGGCCGTCGGCCACGCCGTAGCGCAGGTACTGGTGGGTACCGGGCGCGTAGCGGTAGAGGCCGGTGCCGCCAATCCAGAGGTGGCCCGCATCGTCGGCCAGCAGGCTTTCGACATCACTCTCCGGCAGGTAGTTAGCCAGGGGCTGAATGACCTCGCGGCCCTGCGCGTCGGGGCGGAGCTGGTGCAGCCCGCCGCCAATGGTGCCAATCCAGAGCGTGCCCTGCTCGCCCAGCAGCAGCGGCCACACGTAGTTCACGCGCAGGCCGCCCGCCTGGCCCGGCGCGTAGCGAAAGTGCCGCAGCACCCGCAGCGAATCGGGGGTAGGGCGCAGCTTGAGCAGGCCCGCATCGCGGGTGCTGGCCCACAGCACGTCGCGCCCGCGGTCGTAAAGCAGGAAGGTAAAATTGTTGCTGGGGAGGCGGCTATTGCGCCGGTCCACGGTGCCTAGGTACTGCCCGTCGGGGCTGAAGCGCAGCAGGCCTTCCGAAAACGTGGCCACCCAGAGCGTGCCGCGGCCATCCTGGGCCAGGTGTTCGATGCTAGTGGTGCTGAGGTCGGGGCCGCCGGGCAGGCGCAGGTAGGTGGTCAGCTTTTCGTGGCCGCCGGTGCGCGTGAGGGCCACCAGGCCGTTGTTGCGGGTGCCAAACCAGAGTGTGCCGTTGGCCGCCTGAAAGATGGTGGCCACATCCACGCCCCGCGCCGCGTCGCCCTGCTGGCTGAGGTAGGTGCGGTAGGTGTGGCGCGCTAAGTCGTAGCTGCTCACCCCGTTGCGGGTGCCAAACCACAGCAGGCCCGTGGCTTCCTCCTTGTAAATGGTGTTGATGTAATTATTAGACAGTGCGGCCGGGCCCGTGCGCTGCCGCCGCAGCCGCCCGAAGGCCTTCTGGCGCAGGTCTACTTTGTTGAGGCCGCCGGACGAAGCGCAGAGCCACATTATCTGGTGGCGGTCCTCAAACAGCTGGTGCACCCGCTCCGAGTTGAGGCTGTAGGGCTCGCCATCCTGGGGCAGGAAGAGGGTAGGGCGGGCCGCCTGCACGGGCGGGGCGCTGCCCGTGGCGGCCCCGGCTTCCCACACGTAGAGGCCGTAGAGCGTGCCCGCCCACAGCCGGCCAAACGAGTCGAGCCGCAGCGATTGCAGCACGGGGCACTGCTGGGGCAGCGGGTGGGTGGCCAGCTCGCGCACGGTGCGGCGGTTGGCGGCCGCCACCCACAGCACCTGGCGGTCGGTGCCCACCCACAGGTCGCCGCGCCGGTCCAGGCACAGCGTCCGAATGGCGGCAGTCAGCTCGGTAGCCTGGGCGGCCAGCGCACTGTCGGTCGAGCGAATGACCAGCAGGCCCGCCCCCAGCGTGCCCACCCACACCTTGCCCTCGGCGTCAATGACCAGGCTCGTGATGCGGGCCGAGGCCAGCCGACTGGGTAGGGGTAGGGGCAGCTGGCGCAGGCTGCGCAGCTGGCCCTGCGCATCGAAGGCCAGCACAAACAGGCCGTGCTGGGCCGTGCCCACCCACAGCCGGCCCTGGGCATCGAAGGCCAGGGCGGCCACGTCGCTCTGGGCCAGCAGCTGGGCTGAAGCGCGGTCGGCGGCCGGCGTCAGCTGGTCATTGTAGCTCACAAAGGCGTCGTGGCGCGCATCGTAGAGGCTGAGGCCCGCGTGCTCGGCGCCCACCCACAGCCGGCCGTCGGGCCCCACCAGCAGCACCTCAATACGGTTGCCCGACAGGCCATTGAGGGGGTTAACGGGCAGCGTATACTGCTTGAGGCCGTAGCCGTCGTAGCGGTCCAGGCCGCGGTTGGTACCAATCCAGATAAAGCCGGCGCGGTCCTGCGCCACGGCCATCGCATCGCTGTGGCTCAGGCCCTGGTCCACGCTGATGTGCTCGAAGCGAAACTCGCTGGGCGTGGCATCCTGGGCGCGGGCCAGCGGGGCCAGTAGCAGCAGCCACAGCCCGGCCGCCGCCCGCCAATAGCCAAAAAATGCCGTCACGGTAAAAGGAGAGAAAAGGGTGGGGTAGGGAAGAAGCCGCGCCGCCGGGCCTACAGCGTAGCCAGCCAGCACCCTAAGGTAAGCCGTTGGTAGGAGTGGCGCCAGCCGCGCCGCCCGGCCGAGGCCAGGGCCGCCGTATTTTCGCGGGGGCGGTCAATTTTGTCCCCCTTTTCAGCGAAAATGACCCCCGCCGCCACTAGGGGCGGCCGGTACTTTTGCCTGGTAAGGTGGCTGCGCTGGCGCGGCTGCCGGCCGCTGGCGCAGTGGCTTCGCCATGCCAGTCGGCCTTTCTCCCACCCCCAGCCCTGCTTTTCGTGCGGTACTTTTTCTTTCTATTGCTGCTCGGCAGCCTGGGCTGGTGCCCGGCGCGGGCCCAGGCCCCGGCGGCGGCCCGCCACACGTTTGCCCTCGGGCCCACTGATTTTCTGCTCGATGGCAAGCCCTTGCAAATGATTTCGGGCGAGCTGCACTATCCCCGCATTCCGCGCGAAGCCTGGCGCAGCCGCCTGCGCATGGCTAAGGCAATGGGCCTGAATACCATCGGCACCTATGTGTTCTGGAACGTGCACGAGCCCCAGCCGGGCCAGTACGACTTCACGGGCAACAACGACGTGGCGGCCTTCGTGAAGATGGCCCAGCAGGAAGGCCTGTGGGTGATACTGCGCCCCAGCCCCTACGTGTGCGCCGAGTGGGAATTTGGCGGCTACCCCTACTGGCTCCAGAACGTGCCCGGCCTGAAAGTGCGCAGCCAGGAGCCGCAGTACGTGGCCGCCTACCGGCGCTACATCGAGGCCGTGGGCAAGCAGCTGGCGCCGCTGCAAGTGGGCCACGGCGGCCCGGTGCTCATGGTGCAAATTGAGAATGAATACGGCTCGTATGGGGCCGATAAAGACTACCTGACCCTGAATAAAAAGCTGTTTGAGCAGGCCGGCTTCGATGGCCTGCTCTACACCTGCGACCCCGGCCCCGACGTGGCCAAGGGCCACCTGCCCGGCCTGCTGCCCGCCGTGAACGGCGTGGATAAGCCCGCCGAAATTCGCCGGCTGGTGCGCGCCAGCCACGGGGGCAAGGGCCCCTACTACGTGGCCGAGTGGTACCCGGCGTGGTTCGACTGGTGGGGCGCCCCGCACCACACGGTGCCCGCCGCGCGCTACACGCCGGGCCTCGACTCGGTGCTGAAGGCGGGCATGAGTATCAACATGTACATGTTTCACGGCGGCACCACGCGGGGCTTCATGAACGGGGCCAACTACAAGGGCGACACCTCGCGCTACGAGCCCCAGGTGAGCAGCTACGACTACGACGCGCCCCTCGACGAGGCCGGCAACGCCACGGCCAAGTTCCGCGCCTTCCGCGAGGTCATTGCCAAGTACCGGCCCGCGGGCCTGCCCCTACCCCCCGTGCCCGCCACCAAGCCCAGCGCCGCGCTGCCCGCCCTGCAAGCCACCCAGTATGCCAGCCTGCTCGACCACCTGCCCGCGCCCGTGGCCAGCCCTACCCCCCTCACCTTCGAGCAGCTCAAGCAGGCCTACGGCTTCGTGCTGTACCGCGCCACGGTGCCGGGCGGCAAGACGGAGCTACTGAAAATCAGCGACCTGCGCGACTACGCCGTGGTACTGGTGAACGGCAAGCGCGTGGGCACCCTCGACCGCCGCCTGCGCCAGGACAGCCTGCGCCTGACCCTGCCCACCGGCCCGGTGCAACTCGATATATTGGTCGAAAACCTGGGCCGCATCAACTACGGCGCCTACTTGCTGCAAAATAACAAGGGCATCACCAAGCGCGTGCTGCTGGGTGGCCGCGAGGTCACGGGCTGGCGCATGTACGGCCTGCCCTTTGCCCAGGCGCCCACCGTGGCGGCCGGCGGCAGCCCTACCCCCTCCGCCGCGGCCAACGGCCCGGTGCTGCGGGCCGCTACGTTTACACTGGCCCAGCCCATCGATACCTACCTCGATATGCGCCAGTGGGGCAAGGGCGTGGTGTGGATAAATGGCCACAACCTGGGCCGCTACTGGGCCATTGGCCCGCAGCAAACGCTGTACGTGCCCGCCGAGTGGCTGCGCAAAGGCCCGAACGACATCCGGGTGCTGGAGCTGCTGCGGCCCGAGCAAACGGCCCTGCGCTTTCTCGACCACCCCATCCTGAGCGAGCTGAGTGCCCCGCAGCCCTAGCGCGGCCCTACCCCCGGCTTGCTGCTTGGCTGTCCCCGGCTCACTTTCCCCTTTTTGGCATGAAAAAGTTCGTTCTCCTGCTGGTAATGCTGGCACTGGCGGGTGCCGCCCCGGCCCAAAAGCTGACCGCCTTTCAGCCCGGCGCGGTGTGGCCCGACAACCACGGCACCCACCTCAACGCCCACGGCGCGGGCGTGCTCTTTGATAAGGGCCGCTACTACCTCTTTGGCGAGCATAAGATTGCCGGCCCCAAGGGCAACAGCGCGCAGGTGGGCGTGCACTGCTACTCGTCCACGGACCTCTACAACTGGCGCGATGAGGGCATTGCGCTGGCGGTGGCCCCGGCGGGCTCGGGCTCCGAAATTGAGCAGGGCTGCGTGCTGGAGCGGCCCAAGGTGGTGTTCAACAAGAAGACCGGGCAGTACGTGATGTGGTTTCACCTGGAGCTGAAGGGCCAGGGCTACGCCGCCGCCCGCACCGCCGTGGCCGTGAGCAGCCGCGCCACCGGGCCCTACCGCTACGTGCGTTCGTACCGGCCCGGTGCCGGGCAGTGGCCGCTGGGCTTTCAGGAGGCCTGGAAGCAGCCCCTACCCGGCGAAAAAGACCTGAAGTGGTGGACGCCCGATTGGTACCGCGCCGTGGCCGAAGGGCTGTTCGTGCGCCGCGACTTTGCCCAGGGCCAGATGGCCCGCGACATGACCATTTTCGTGGATGACGACGGCCGGGCCTACCACGTCAGCGCTTCCGAAGACAACCTGACGCTGCACCTAGCCGAGCTGACGGATGACTACCAAGGCTTTACGGGCCGCTGGAATACCATTGCGCCGGCCGGCCACAACGAGGCGCCCGCCCTGTGCAAGCGTGGCGGCCAGTACTATCTGCTCACCTCGGGCTGCACCGGCTGGGCCCCCAACGCCGCCCGCTCGTTCGTGGCCAGCTCCATCTGGGGGCCGTGGCGGGCGCTCGGCAACCCCGCCGTGGGCGCCGACGCCGACAGCACATTTCATTCTCAGAGCACCGCCATTTTGCCAGTAGCCGGCCGGCCCGACGCGTTCATTTTTATGGCCGACCGCTGGGTGCCGAAGAACCCCATCGACGGGCGCTACATCTGGCTGCCGCTCACTTTTGAGGAGGGCCGCCCCCGCCTGCGCTGGGCCGATACCTGGACGCTGGGCGTGTTTGACCAGCCCCGCCCGGCGGCCGCCCAGTAGGCGCCGCCCGGCACGGGCCGCTAGCCCGCGTGGCCGCCGCCCAGTGCTGAGATAAGCTACTGAACTGTTGCTAAATGAGTTGGGCTAATGACCCGCTAAAAAGCAGCCGGAGACTACGGGCGAGTGGGAAGTAATTTGCCCCCTTTGTTTGCTTAAAATACCCCCGGCCTGTCAGGAGTAGCGCGGGTACTTTTACTCCACTTCGGTCCCTACCCCCTGCGGTGGGGCCGGTTGGCCGCGCCGCGCGGCTGCTCTCCTTGCTACTTCTTTTTTCCCACCCCAGGCTGGCTTTGGCCGGTCTGAATTTCCCTTACCTTATGCAGGTAAAGTCTCTACTATTGTGCGGGGCGCTGCTGCCGTTGGCGGTGGCCGCGGCTCCCGCCGACCGGGCCGCTACCCCCGCCGCCACCCTGCGGCAGCCCGCTGCCGATGGCACCATCACGGGCGCGGTGCTCGACGAGAAGGGGGCCGGCCTGCCCGGCGTGACGGTGGTGCTGAAGGGCACCACCCTCGGCACCTCGACCGACGCCGACGGCAAGTTTACCCTGCGCGTGCCCGACGGCACGGCCAGCCCTACCCTCGTTATTTCCTCCATCGGCTACGTGCGGCAGGAAGTGCCGGTGAATGGGCGCAGCAGCTTTACCATCAGCCTGGCGCCCAATAGCCAGGACCTCAACGAGGTGGTAGTAGTAGGCTACGGCACCCAGAAACGCTCCGACGTGACGGGCTCGGTAGTGTCGGTGCCGCAGGACCGCCTGGAGAAGATTCCGGTTTCGAACGTGGCGCAGGCGCTGGCCGGCGCGGTGGCGGGCGTCAATGTCAATATCGGCTCGGGAATTCCGGGGGCGAAACCGGTAATTCAGGTTCGGGGCGTGCGCTCGATTACGGCCAGCACCGACCCCTACATTATTGTGGATGGGCTGCCGTTTCCGGGCGACCTCAACGATATTAACTCGAACGACATTGCTTCAATTGAGATTCTGAAGGATGCCAGCTCGACGGCCATCTACGGCACGCGCGGCTCCAATGGGGTCATTCTGATTTCGACCAAGCGCGGCAAAACCGGCAAGCCCGAGATTCGCTACAACGGCTACGGCGGCGCCGAGTTCTTGGTCAAAAAGCTGAACCCGCTCGACGGGCCGGCCTACGCGCAGAAGTACCAGGACTATGCGTTGCAGCGCGGTTTTACGCCCACCCAGCCCCTGCCCAACTCCAGCGAGGTAGCCAACCTGCAGGCGGGCAAAACCGTGGACTGGATGAAGGAAATAACCCAGCAGGGCAACATTCAGGACCACAACCTGTCCATTTCGGGGGGCACCGACAACGTGAAGTACTTCGTGTCAGGCGAGTATTTCAAGCAGCAGGGCACGCTCAAGGGCTTCAATTTTCAGCGCGTGAGCCTGCGTTCCAACATCGACGCCACGCTCACGCCGTGGCTGCGGGTGGGCACTTCGTCGTTTTTCTCCACTAGCAACGACAACGGCGGGCGGGTCAATCTCTCGCTGGCGCAGGTGCTGAGCCCCTACGGCAACGAGTACAATGCCGATGGCACCTACGCCATCTATCCCCAAACGCCGGATTTGTTTTATACCAATGCGCTGCTGGGCCTCACTACTACCCGCGAAAACCGCACCAACCAGCTCACCGGCACGGGCTACGCCGAGGTGGCGCCCACTTTTCTGAGCGGGCTCAAGTACCGCCTGAACGCCTCCTATTCGTACCGGCCCTACCGCTACGCCTACTACCAGGGCCGGCCCTTCGGCGACCTCTACGGCACGGCGCAGCTGACCAACGACGAGCGCAGCAACTACACCATTGAGAACATCCTGAGCTATAACAAGGACTTTGGGAAGCACCACATCGACGTAGTGGGCCTCTACAGCGCCCAGCAGAACACCTACTTCACAACCACCGAGAACGGCCGCGGCTTCATCAACGACCAGACCGGTTTCAGCAACATTGGCTCCGGCTCAATTACGCCCACCATTAGCTCGTACAGCGAGCGCCGGGGCCTGCTCTCGCAGATGGCCCGCGTGAACTACAACTACGACAGCCGCTACCTGCTCACCGTAACGGCCCGCCGCGATGGCTCATCGGTGTTCGGCGCTAATACGGATAAGTACAACATCTTCCCGTCGTTTGCACTGGGTTGGAACGTAGCCAACGAGGAATTTCTTAAGAATAACTCGCTGCTGAACGTGCTGAAGCTGCGCTTTTCGTACGGCATCACCGGCAACGAGGCCATCAACCCCTACCAGACCATTACGGGCCTGGCGCAAGGACAATACGCTTACAATGGGGTATCAAGCACGGCATTACGAGCGGGTACTATCTATAACGGTAGCACTATTGTCGCTAACATCGGCAACGGCAACCTGAAATGGGAACAGACGGGTAGTACCAACTACGCCATTGACTTTGGCATCCTGAAAAACCGCATTACGGGTACGGTGGAGTACTACGACGCCAAAACCACCGACCTGCTGCTGAATCGCCAGATTCCGATTGTCACGGGCTACGGCTCCATCCTCGACAACGTGGGCTCGGTGCGCAACCAGGGCGTTGAAGTATCCCTGACTACGGCCAATGTGCAGCTGACCAACTTTACCTGGGCCACGACGCTGAACTTTGCGGCCGTGCGTAACCGCGTGACGCAGATATACGGCACGGGCGGCGACGATATCGGCAACAACCTGTTTATCGGCCGGCCGCTGGGAGGCATCTACGACTACGTGAAAACCGGCGTGTGGCAGACCGGCGAAGATGCCAGCGCCCAGGACCCCGGCGCCAAGCCCGGCGACCTCAAATTTGCGGACCTCAACGGCGACGGTAAAATCACGAGCCTCGACCGCCAGTACCTGGGCTCAAGCCTGCCCGACTGGCAGGGTGGCATTACCAACACGTTCACCTACAAAGGGTTGAGCCTGCGGGTGTTCTTTCAGACGGTGCAGGGCGTGCTGCGCCGCAACGACAACCTGAACTTCCTGGACCTGGGCGGCCGCGCCAACACTCCGCAGGAAGTGGGCTACTGGACGCCCCAAAACATGAGCCAAAGCCGCCCCGGCCTCAACTACACCAACCCGCGCGGCTACCGCTACCCCAGCAACGGCAGCTTTACGCGCCTCAAGGACGTGACGCTGAACTACAGCTTCCCGGCCACCCTGACCGATAAGTTGCACCTGGGCAACCTGTCGGTGTACGTGAGTGGGCGCAACCTCTACACCTGGACGCCCTGGATAGGCTGGGACCCCGAGCAGACCTACGACATCGGCAGCGGCGTGGGCAACGGCAACGTCACCAACTTCCCCAACTCGCGCACCGTCGTGGCCGGCATCAACATCAGCCTGCGCTAACTCCTTCTCCCACCCGACTTATTGATTTGACTATGAAACGTATCATATTGGCTGCCGTGGGCCTGCTGGGCATGGCGCAGCTGTTCAGCTCGTGTAAAAAGGACTACCTCAACGAAACGCCACCCTCCCTCTACGCGCCCCAAACGGTGCTGGTCGATTCGCTGGGCTTTGAGGCCGCGATGGCCGGCCTGCAGTCGGTGGCCCGCGAGCAGTACACCTACGCCGACCAGCAGGGCATTCTGGGGGTGATGCAGGAAGGCACCGACGTGGCCGTGCCGGGCCAGGTGCAGGGCGCCGAAGTGCCCTACTACAACTACAAGCTGCTCAACTCGCAGGATGCCGCCGCCGCCTACTGGTGGGGCTGGGCCTACCGCACCATCAACAACGCCAACCAGATAATCGCGGGGGCGGCGGCCGCGCCCGCCTCGCTGCGCCAGGGCTACAAGAACCGCATTAGTGCCGAGGCCCGTTTTTACCGCGCCTACGCCTACGACTTTCTGACGACGCTCTGGGGCGACGTGCCGCTGATTGACGTGCCCGTAACCTCGCCGCGCACCGACTTTACCCGCGCGCCCGTGGCTACGGTCAACGACTTCATCGTGAATGACCTGACCACGGCTATGCCCAGCATGTTTAATGCGAACAAGGCGGCTTCGGGGCGCATTACGCAGGGCGCGGCCCAGCAGCTGCTGGGGCAGGTGTACCTGCGCATGGGAAAGAACGACCTGGCCCAGGCGCAGCTGCAAAACGTTATCACCAGCGGGCTCTACAAGCTGGTATCGGCCCGCTACGGGGTGCGCGCCAGCCAGCCGGGCGACTATTTCTCCGACATGTTTATCGTGGGCAACCAGCGCCGCAACCAGGGCAATACCGAGCTGATTTGGGGCGAGGAGCAGCAGCTGCTAGTGCCCGGCGGCGAAACCAGCGCCCAGTTTCGGCGCATGTGGGTGCCGGGCTACTACAACATCAAGGGGATGGTCATTGCCGACTCGCTGGGCGGGCGCGGCATCGGCCGGATGCGCCTCAGCAACTGGGTCGATTACCAGCTCTACCCCCCCAACCCGAACGCCGACATGCGCAACTCGAAGTACAACCTGCACCGCAAGTTTTACTACAACGACCCCGCCCAAACGGCCCTCTATGGCAAGCGCGTGACGGGCGTGACCGGCACCGATACCATCTACTTCATCACGCCCTACACCACCAAGTGGAACCAGTATAACCCGGCCGATGCCTTCGGCTACGGTACCATTAAGGACCTGACCATGATGCGCCTGGGCGAAACCTACCTGCTGCTGGCCGAGGCCCAGTTCAAGCAGGGCAACACGACCGGGGCGGCCGCCAGCATCAACATGCTGCGCACCCGCGCCCAGGCCGCGCAGGTCACGGCCAGCCAGATAACGCTCAACTTCATTCTGGATGAGCGCGTGCGCGAGCTGATAGGGGAGGAGCAGCGCCGCATCACGCTCATACGCACCGGCACGCTCGTGGAGCGCACCCTGCGCCTCAACCCGGCCTCGGTGCAGGGCCTGACCGCCAAGAACCTGCTGCTGCCCATTCCGCAGACCACGATTGACCTGAACACCAACGCCACCCTGGCCCAAAACCCTGGCTACTAACCCCTTGCTGTAGCTAACTGGGCCGGGGCCTGTCGTGGGAGACAGGTTTCGGCCCTTTGGTGTTTGGTATCGCCTATGAAAAAGCTCGTTATGCTGGCCTGGGGGCTGGTGGGGGGGGTAGGGGCCCCGGCCGCCGCCCAGCCCACCCTACCCCCCTTCTTCGACACCCACGTGGCCCCGCCCGCCACCCGGCTGCCGCCGTTTGCGGTGGAGAACCCCGACAAGCAGCGCAGCCCCTTTACGGGCATGACGCGCCCGCACTGGCAGGCGGCCGCGCGGTACCTACTCAGCGGCGCCTTCAGCTACGTGCACACCCTCGATGACCCGATGCAGTTTCCGAAGCAGCCGGGCAAGAGCTACCCCCACTCCAAGAGCCAGGTGCCCACCGAAAAGCTGGAGGGCCTGTGCCGCACGCTCTTCATGGCCGCGCCGCTGCTCAAGGAAGACCCCGGCCTGGTACTGAACGGCGTGCGCGTGGGCGACTACTACCGCCACCAGCTGGCCCGGCTCGTGGACCCGGCCAGCCCCTCGTTCATTCAGCCCCGCGCGCCCACGGGCGGCCCCAGCCAAAACCTGGTGGAGTTTGGCGGGCTGAGCGTGGCCCTGTTTGCGGCCCCCGAAATACTGTGGGACCCGCTGCCCGAGGCCACCAAAAAAGCCCTGGCCGCCACCATGCTCAGCTACGGCGACGGCCCCACGGTGCCCCAAAACTGGCGCTACTTCAACATCTTCATCCTCAGCTTTTACCAAAGCCGGGGCTACGCCGTCAATGAAAAGCTGCTGGCCGAGTACCTGCAGAAGCAGCTAACCCACTACAAGGGTGCGGGCTGGTACGACGACGCGCCCACCTTCGACTACTACAGCATGTGGGCCTTCCAGATGTACGGGCGCCTCTGGAGCCACTACTATGGCCAGGCCCACTACCCCCAGGTGGCGGCCCAGCTGGCCGAGAACTTCGCCCCGCTGCCGGCTAACTACCCCTACCAGTTCGGGCGCGATGGCAGCATGCTCATGTGGGGCCGCAGCATCACGTACCGGTTCGCGGCGGTGGTGCCGTTTCCGCTCATGGGCTTAGCGCCCGCCGTGCCCGGCACCAACTTCGGCTGGATGCGGCGTATCGCGTCGGGCGCGCTCTTACAGTTTTTACAAAACCCTGATTTCTTGCAGGATAATATTCCGAACCTGGGGTTCTATGGGCCCTTCGACCCGGCCGTGCAGGCGTATAGCTGCCGGGGCAGCGTGTTCTGGATGGCTAAGGCGTTTCTGGGTTTGCTGGTGCCGGCCGATAATCCGTTCTGGACCGCCACCGAAAATGAGGGCCCCTGGGCGGGCGAGTTCCGGCCCGGCACGGTGGCCAATAAGTTTGAGGCGGGGCCGAATATCCTCGTCACCGACTACCCCAACAGCGGCGCGGCCGAGCTGCGCGACGCGCCCCGCCAGCCCGCCAGCGACGCCAACCGCGGCAACGAGAGCTACAACCGCCTGAGCTACAACACCGCTTTCCCGTGGCAGGCCGACGGCCCCAACGGCGAGGTGGCCATGAGCTACGTCTTCAAAAACAAGGAGAATAAGTGGGAGGCGCTGCGCTTCTACACCTTCAAGAAGTACGAAAACGGCGTGTACTACCGCGACGCCACTCCCGAGAGCACGCCCGCCCTGAAGCTGCGCCTGGCCGAAATGCCCCTGCCTAACGGCATCCTGCGCGTGGACCAGAACGCCAGCACCGAGGCCACCGCCCTGCGCCTGGGCCACTACGCCCTACCCCAGCTCGCGGGGCCCATCCGGCGCAGCACCCGCCGGGTGAAGGGCCAGGTGGTCCATATCATCGACAACGGCGCGTACCAGCTGGCGCTGGTGCCGCTCAGCGGCTGGCAGGCGGTGGAAGTGGTGGAGGCCACCGGCCTGCACCCCGCCGCTGGCAAAAGCGCCGTGCTCGACGCGGTGGGCACCACGGCCCCTACCCCCCGCCCGCAGCTCTACGCCACGCTGCTGCTCTGGAAAAAAACGGGGGAGAAATGGACCGACGCCGAGCTGCTGCCGGTGCAAAAAGTAGCCCCTGCCGCCGGCGGCGCCACGGTGACCCTGGCCGATGGCCGCCGCCAGGAAATCTTGTTCAGCGAATAATTCAGCACATAATATGCGTAGCAAATTCTCTGTAAATCACTTATTTGCTAGGTATCTGGTGCTGCTGGCGCTGGGTTTTGGTCCGGCCGCGCGGGCCCAAACGGCCGCCGTGGCCGATACCCTGCACGCGCCGCCCCCCGCCCTGCCCGGCCCCAACGCCGACCCGCACCTGGCGGCGTATGGCAACACATTTTACCTGTATCCCACCACTGATGGCATCGAGGGCTGGGGCGCCAAGTCGTTCAGCGCGTGGTCGTCGAAGGACCTGGTGACCTGGAAAAACGAGGGCGTAATTCTGGACCTGCCGCACGACCTGACCTGGGCCGCCCGCAACGCCTGGGCCCCGGCCATGGCCACCAAAAACGGCCAGTATTACTTCTACTACTCGGCCGCCCAAAACGTGGGCGTGGCGGTGGCCCCTACCCCCCTCGGGCCGTTTAAAGACCCCCTCGGCAAGCCGCTGGTGGCCAAGGATGCCTACCACGGCCAGGCCATCGACCCGATGGTGCTGGTGGATGACGACGGCCGCGCCTACCTCTACTGGGGCCAGGGCCAGTGCCACGTGGTGCAGCTAAACCCCGACCTGACCAGCTACGACCCCGCCGCAGTGGTCGAATTCAAGCCGCCGGGCTACAACGAGGGGCCGTTTGTGTTCAAGCGGCGGGGCACCTACTACCTCATGTGGAGCGAGTACGACACCCGTGACCCGCGCTACTCGGTGGCCTACGCCACGGCCAACTCGCCGCTGGGCCCGTGGGTGAAGGCCAGCGGGCCGCCCGTGCTGCACGGGCGCGGCGTGGTGCAGGGCGCCGGCCACCACTCGGTGGCCCAGGTGCCGGGCACCGACCAGTGGGTTATCGCCTACCACCGCTTCGTCATCCCCGGCGGCAACGGCTACAACCGCGAAACCTGCCTCTCGCCGATGCGCTTTGATGCGCGGGGCAATATTTTGCCCGTCAATGTTTTTGAGACAGTCAAGCCGGTGAAGGTTGGCCGGGTCCGCGCCGTGGCCCGGCCCTAGGGCACGCCGCGCTTATGTAGGGTATTTTTCTTTGTCACTTCACTATGCAGTTTGAATGAAACGCCGCGACGTACTGAGAAATATGGCCCTCGCGGCTCCGGCGGCCTGGCTGCCGGGCGCCGGGCGGGCGAGCACGCTGCGGGATGCAACTGGTGCCTTCCAGCCCACGTGGGCCTCGCTGGCGCGGTACCGCGCTCCCGAGTGGTTTCGCGATGCCAAGTTTGGCCTCTGGGCGCACTGGGGGCCGCAGTGCCAGCCCGAGCACGGCGACTGGTACGCCCGCGAAATGTATATGGAGGGCAGCGACAAATATAAATTTCACGTGGCGAAATACGGCCACCCGTCCCGGTTCGGCTTCAAAGACGTTATCCACGAGTGGAAGGCCGAGGCGTGGAACCCCGACGAGCTGCTGGCCCTGTATAAAAAGGCGGGGGCCAAGTATTTCGTGGCGCTGGCCAATCACCACGACAACTTTGACCTCTACCAAAGCACGCACCAGCCCTGGAACTCGACCCGGCTGGGCCCCAAGAAAGATATCATCGGCGGCTGGGCCCAAGCGGCCCGCCGGCAGGGCCTGCGCTTCGGGGTAAGCGTGCACGCCGCCCACACCTGGAGCTGGCTCGAACCCAGCCAGCGCGCTGACCAGGCCGGCCCGCTGGTCGGCGTGCCCTACGACGGCCGCCTGACCGCGGCGGCCGGCTCCGGCCAGTGGTGGCAGGGCTACGACCCGCAGGCGCTCTACGCCCAAAACCACGCGCTGAGCCAGAATAGCCAGGATAATGGCACCATTCATAAGCAGTGGAACTGGGGCAACGGCGTGACGCCGCCCAGCCAGGCATACTGCGAGAAGTTCTATAACCGCACCATTGAGCTGATTGACAAGTACGCGCCCGACCTCATGTACTTCGATGATACGGCCCTGCCGCTGTGGCCGGCCAGCGACGTGGGCCTGCGCATTGCGGCGCACTTATACAACACGAACAGCCAGCGCCACGGGGGCCGGCTGGAGGCCGTCATCAATGGTAAAATCTTGGATGAGCAGCAGCGCCGCTGCATGGTGTGGGACATTGAGCGCGGCCAGAGCAACCAGATTGAGCCGCTGCCGTGGCAAACCGATACCTGCCTGGGCGACTGGCACTACGACCGGCGCATCTTTGACCGCCACGGCTACAAAAGCGCCCAAACGGTGGTGCACACGCTCATCGACGTGGTGAGCAAAAACGGCAACCTGCTGCTGAGCGTGCCCGTGCGCGGCAACGGCACCATTGACGAGCAGGAGCGCGCCGTGGTGGAAGATATTGGGGCCTGGCTGACGGTCAACGGCGAGAGCATCTACGGCACCCGGCCCTGGAAGATTTTTGGGGAAGGCCCGGCCCAGGCCGGTGCCGCGGCCCTCAGTGCCCAGGGGTTTAATGAGGGCAAAGGCAAGGGATTTGGCGCCCAGGATATTCGCTTCGCTACCAAAGGCAACGTGCTGTACGCCACGGCCCTGGGCTGGCCGGAGGGTGGCCAGCTGCTCATCACTTCCCTTACCGAGACTGCGTACTCGCAACCCATTGGCCGGGTGGAGCTGCTGGGTAGCCCGGCCCCGCTGGTGTTTGCCCGCACGGCGCAGGGGCTGGCCGTCACGCTGCCCACCACAAAGCCCAATACCCTGGCCTACGCGTTCAAAATCAACTGAAGTAGCGGTTGTCCGTTCGCTCTGCTTAGCTGAATTTTACTACCCCCTGCCGGCGCGCTGAGCGTGCCCTCGTCGCGCCGGCTTCCGCCTTATTCGACTAGTTGATATGTCTAAATTTTGCCTACTGCTGGCGGTGCTGCTGGCCAGTGCTGGCCTAGCCATCGCCCAGCTCCCTATCCCCCCCAACGAGTGGGAAAACCCGCTGGCTGTGGAGCAGCACAAGGAAGTGCCCCGCGCCAGCTTTATGGTGTATGCGCAGCCCGCCGATGTGGCCGCCAATGACTACGCCCGCTCGCCCTACCACCAGAGCCTGAACGGCCGCTGGAAATTCAACTACGTGGGCCGGCCCGCCGACCGGCCCCAGGACTTTGCCCGGCCCGATTTTAACGATGCGGCCTGGACCAGTATCGCGGTGCCGTCGAACTGGGAAATCCAGGGTTTTGGGGTGCCGATTTACACCAATATCACGTATCCGTTTCCCAAAAACCCGCCCTTTATTGATGGGCGCGACAACCCGGTGGGCAGCTACCGGCGCAGCTTCACGGTGCCGGCGGGCGGGGCGGGGCGCGAGGTGCTGCTCACGTTTGGCTCCATTTCGGGCTGCGCGGTGGTGTTTGTGAATGGCCAGCGCGTGGGCATGAGCAAGGTGGCCAAGTCGCCGGCCGAGTTTGATATTACCTCTTATTTAAAGCCCGGCGAGAACACGCTGGCCGTGCAGGTAACGCGCTGGCACGACGGCAGCTACCTCGAAGACCAGGACTTCTGGCGCCTCTCGGGCCTCGACCGCGACGTGTACCTCACCAGCCTGCCCCACCAAACCATCTGGGACTTTTTTGCCCACGCCAGCCTCGACGCCAGCTACCGAAACGGCCAGTTTGCCACCGAGGTCACGCTGCGCAACTTTGCCCCCACGGCTGGCGCGGCCAGCCGCCTCACGGTCGAAATCCTGGATGCGGCCGGCAAAACCGTGTTGCGGCAGCAGCAGGCGGTGGCCGCCCTACCCCCCCTGCCAGCGGCCAACGCCACCGAGTACGTGCTCAACGTATTTGCCCGCACCAAAACGGCCGCGCCGCTGCTGCCGGCCGGCCACGAGGTGGCCCGCGAGCAGTTTGTGCTCACGCCCGGCCCGGCGTATTTCGCCACTGGCCCTACCCCCGCCGGCAGCCTGCAAGTGCAGCGGGTGGGCGACAAGCTGACTTTCGTGGCCGGCGAGGTGAGCGGCGAGTTTGACACCAGTCAGGGCCGGCTCAGCAGCTACCGCCTGCGCAACGAGCCGGTTATCAGCCAGTACCCCGAGCCGTATTTCTGGCGCGCGCCCACCGACAACGACTTTGGCAACCAGATGCCGCAGCGGCTGGGCGCCTGGCGCACGGCCCACGCCCAGCGCCTGGCGCAGCGCGTGACGGTGGGCGCGCAGTCGGCCGCCGGCCTGCCCATCACGGTCGAGTACCTGCTCACCAGCCTGGGCGTGCCCTACACCGTGCGCTACCTCATCGCCCCCGACGGCGCGGTGCAGGTGACGACCGCCCTCGACCTGCGCGGCCACGAGCTGCCCGAACTGCCCCGCTTCGGCATGCGCCTGGAACTGCCCGGCCGCTTCGGCCAGCTGGGCTACTACGGCCGCGGCCCCTGGGAAAACTACAGCGACCGCCACACCGCCGCCTTCCTGGGCCAGTACCGCGACACCGTGCGTAATCAGTTTGCCAATACCTACATCCGGCCCCAGGAGGGTGGTTACCACACCGATACGCGCTGGCTCACGCTCACCACGCCCGCCGGCCAGGGCCTGCGCGTGGAAGGCGCCCAGCCCCTGAGCTTCAGCGCCCTCGACGTGCCCGCCGAGGAGCTGGACCCCGGCCTCACCAAGAAGCAGCAGCACACCAGCGACGTGCGCCACCACCGCGTGTTTCTGAGCGTGGACCTGGCCCAGCGCGGCGTGGGCGGCGACAACAGCTGGGGCGCCCTGCCCCACGACCAGTACCGCCTGCTGGCCAAGGAGTACAGCTACAGCTATACCTTGCGGCTGGTTGATGGGAAGACCCCGCAGCCGTAGAGAAATCAGCTGTGGCTCAAGGTGATAATTCTTGTGGTGATATGTTGTTTCACAAAGCTTATAAGCGTTTTATGCGTGTGAATCAGTTGGTGAAGCTGCTGCTGGCCACGGCCGGCTACTTGGCTGGGGAGCCGGCCTGGGCCCAGCGCGTCGCCGTGGCGCCGCTCGCGCCCCTACCCCCCGTGGTTCGGTCAACGTTGCCGGCTGGGCTAGGAGGGGTAGTAGCAACGGCAGTAACTAGTGCTACTACTGCCCCGGTCACTCCCGCCGCGACCGCGACGCGGCCAGTCTGGTCAGAGCCCGTTTACCTGCTTGATGCGCACATTATTTTGGGCATGGATGGGCTGAGTAACCTCATTCCACGGGATATAGCTAAAGTCGACATCTACAAAACGGCGGCAAGCACTCCCGCGCCGTGGCGTAGCCTGACGGCGAACGGCATCGTGAGCATCACCCTCAAACCGGGCGCGAAGCATAGGCTGCGCTCCAAGTCGCTGGCCCGCATTCAGCGGCAGTTGAAGCTAACCGGGCCGGTCAGCTTTCAGCTAAATGGCCTGCCCATTGAGGATGCTTCGCTGCGGGTGGCTACCCAGGCTATTGCGGGGTTCGACATACTGCATCATGAGACTGAGACGGTTGTGAACATCCGTCTCGTACCTCTCAGACCCACGCCGCCCGGCTCTATCTACATTCGGGGGGGTAGCTGGCCGGTAACTTATTGAAAATGAATATTATTGTTCTTGGTATGCGATTGCTATTGCTCGCGCTGCTCATCAGTGCCCTAAGCGCCCGCGCCCAAACGCCCGTGGGCCTGGGCTGGGCCCGCAACAACGTGAACGGCGCCGTTTTCCGCAAAAACTCGGTCGTGACTCAGGGCCAGGAGCAATACACGGCCTACTACGACTCGGTGGGCTACGTGGTGCTGGCCAAGCGCCGCCTGCCCGCCGGGCCGTGGCAGGTGCAGCGCACGCAGTACCAAGGCAAGGTGCAGGACGCCCACAACGTCATCAGCCTTATGGTCGATGGCGCGGGCTACGTGCATTTGTCCTTCGACCACCACGGCAACCCGCTGCGCTACTGCCGCGGCACCGCGCCCGGCGCGCTCACGATGAGCGCCTTGCAGCCCATGACCGGCCAGCAGGAGCAAAACGTGACGTATCCCGAGTTTCACCGCTTCCCCGGCGGCGACCTGCTGTTTCTGTACCGCGACGGTAGCTCGGGCAACGGCAACCTCGTGCTGAACCGCTACACCGTCAAAACCCAGCGCTGGACGCGCCTGCACACGGTGCTCATCGACGGCGAGGGCCAGCGCAACGCCTACTGGCAGGCCTGCCTCGACGCCCAAGGCACCATCCACCTGTCGTGGGTGTGGCGCGAGTCGCCCGACGTGGCCTCCAACCACGACATGGCCTACGCCCGCTCGCGCGACGGGGGTATGACCTGGCAGCGGAGCACCGGCGAAGTCTATCGCCTGCCCATCACCCAGGCCACGGCCGAATACGCCGCCCGCATCCCGCAGGGCAGCGAGCTGATTAACCAAACCTCCATCACGACCGACGCGGTGGGCCAGCCCTACATCGCCACCTACTGGCGGCCGGCCGGCACGCAAGTGCCCCAGTACCAGCTTATTTACCTGGCTAATAAAGCCTGGCAAACCGCCCAGGTCACGCACCGCACTACCCCCTTCAGCCTGAGCGGCGCTGGCACCAAAAAGATTCCTATTTCGCGCCCACAGGTGGTGGTGAGCGAGCAGCGCGGCCGGCGTACGGTGTGCGTGCTCTTCCGCGACAGCGAGCGGCAAGACCGCGCCTCGGTGGCCCAATGCGCTGACCTCAAGCAAAATACCTGGCAGCTGAGCGACCTCAGCCCTACCCCCCTCGGCAGCTGGGAACCCAGCTACGACACCGAGCGCTGGAAGCGGGCGGGCATCCTCAGCCTGTTTGTGCAGCGCACGGGCCAGGGCGACGGCGAAACCCTCGAAGCGGTGCCGCCGCAGCCGGTTTCCATCCTCGACTGGCAGCCGGCGGCTCCCAAAGCCAAGTAGGATTCGTCTGAATTTTAACGCAAAAACGCCCCTTTCAACCAGTTGTGAAAGGGGCGTTTTTAATTTGATTGCCTTCGGAAGGCGGTTGTTGTCCGACCAGGGCTCGAACCTGGACTCTCCTGAATCAAAATCAGACGTGTTGCCAGTTACACCATCGGACAATTTCCCGGTGGGCGATGTGCCGTTCGGGGCTGCAAAGGTACTAAAAGAATGATACGAGGCAAGCGGACGAATAAATTTTTTAAAAAAAAGTGCTGGGCCGGGGTCAGCCGCCCCCGACGGTGTGGGTGGGGGTAGGGGCCAGATTCACCGTAGCTACAGCTTTGAAAAGCCCGGTTTGAGGCGTACTTTTGCACCCTCAAAAGATACTAACTTAGTAAAACCCAGTAAAACCCAAGCAAATGGCGAATTCGGGCAAAATCACCCAGGTTATCGGCCCCGTGGTGGACGTAAGCTTCGCGGGCGAAGGCGACCTCCCCAACATCTTCGATGCCATGGAAGTAACCAAGGACAACGGCCAGGTAGTTGTGCTGGAATGCCAGCAGCACTTGGGCGAAGACCGGGTGCGCACCATCGCCATGGACTCGACGGAGGGCATGACCCGCGGCGCCGAAGTGCGCCCCTTGGGCCACGCCATCACGATGCCTACCGGCGACGGCGTGAAGGGTCGCTTGTTCAACGTTATCGGCCAGGCTATTGACGGCATTCCGCAGCCCGTGAGCACGGGCGGCCTGCCCATTCACCGCAGCGCCCCGGCGTTTGAGGAATTGGCCACGTCGTCGGAAGTATTCTTCACCGGCATCAAAGTAATTGACTTGCTCGCTCCTTATGTAAAGGGTGGTAAGATTGGTCTGTTTGGCGGCGCCGGCGTAGGCAAAACCGTTCTCATTCAAGAGCTTATCAACAACGTAGCCAAGGCCTACTCGGGCCTGTCGGTATTTGCGGGGGTAGGCGAGCGCACCCGCGAGGGCAACGACCTGCTGCGCGAATTCATCGAGGCCAACATCATCCGCTACGGCGATGCCTTCAAGCACTCGATGGAAGAGGGCGGCTGGGACCTGTCGAAAGTGGACATGGCCGAGATGGAGAAGTCGCAGGCGACCCTCGTGTTTGGCCAGATGAACGAGCCTCCCGGAGCCCGCGCCCGCGTGGCCCTGTCGGGCCTCACCATCGCCGAGAGCTTTCGCGATGGCGACGGCACCGGCGCCGGCCGCGACATCCTGTTCTTCATCGACAACATCTTCCGCTTCACGCAGGCGGGCTCGGAGGTATCGGCGCTCTTGGGCCGGATGCCGTCGGCCGTAGGCTACCAGCCCACGCTGGCCACCGAAATGGGCTCGATGCAGGAGCGCATCACCTCGACCAAGCGCGGCTCGATTACCTCGGTGCAGGCCGTGTATGTGCCCGCCGACGACTTGACCGACCCGGCCCCGGCCAACACCTTTGCCCACCTGGACGCCACCACGGTACTGAGCCGCAAAATCGCCGAGCTGGGTATCTACCCGGCCGTGGACCCGCTCGACTCGACCTCGCGCATCCTCGATGCCACCATCCTGGGTGCCGAGCACTACAACACCGCCCAGCGCGTGAAGGAGATTTTGCAGCGCTACAAAGAGCTGCAGGACATCATCGCCATTCTGGGTATGGACGAGCTGTCGGAAGAGGATAAGCAGACCGTGAACCGCGCCCGCCGCGTGCAGCGCTTCCTGTCGCAGCCCTTCTTCGTGGCCGAGCAGTTTACGGGCCTCAAGGGCGTGCTCGTTGACATCAAGGACACCATCCGGGGCTTCAACGAAATCATCGACGGCAAGTATGACCACCTGCCCGAGTCGGCTTTCAACCTGGTCGGCAACATCGAAGATGCCGTAGCCAAGGGCGAGCGCCTGATGGCGGAGGCGAAGTAATTTTTAAATGTGGAAAATGTGAGAATGTGGCAGATGTGAAAATTACTTGTTCATAACTGCCACATTTTCACATTTTCACATCATCACATTTCTCATATCCAAAGACGTGCACTTAGAAATCATTACCCCCGACCGGAAAGTATATGAGGGCGAAGCCACGGCGGTGCGGTTTCCGGGCACCGATGGCTCGTTTGAGGTGCTCAACAACCACGCGCCGCTCATCGCGGCCTTGAAAGAAGGCGACGTGACGGTGACGGGCGCGGGCGGCGGTACGTTTCACATCAGCGGCGGCATCGTGGAGGTGCTGCGCAACAACGTGATTGTGCTGGCCGAGTCGGCTTCGGCCTAGTCACTCTGGACGACTAGCTAAAACTGCGGGAGCGCCCGCGCCGACTTTGGTCGGCGCGGGCGTTTTGTTGTGTTTGGTCAGCGGGCTTGAGGCGTGGCGGGGGGGGGTAGGGTAGCAGCGGCCTGCCCGCATTTAGCGGCGTGGGCCAGCCATTAGCGGGGAATTTTCGTTCAGGCAATATTCATTACCCACTTGTTTGCCCGTCGTGCTATGTCGCACCCCGCCGAAACTAATATTTATTCGCCCCGCCAACGCTTTATTCTGCTCATTATCGCGCTGGTGGTGCTGGGGCTGCTGGCCTTCTTTGGCTTACTCCAATACCTGACGGCCTTTCTGGGCGCGGGCATTCTGTACGTGGTGCTCCGGCCCTGGTTTACGGCCCTGGTGCACCGGCGCAAGTGGAACCGCACCCTCGTGACGGTGCTGCTGCTGGTGTTTGCGGTGGTGGTGCTGGTGATTCCGTTCTTCGCCCTGTCGTCGCTGCTCATTGACCGGGTAGCCGACCTGGCCCGCCACCCCGACCAGATTTTGCTGGTGGTGCAGCGCATGGAGCGCAAGCTGGGCATGCAGGTGACGCAGGAAAACCAGGTGCGCCAATTGCTGCAGCAGGGCGCGGCCAAGGTGAGCCAGTGGATACCGACGCTGGCCAGTAGCGTGCTCAACGTCATCGTGATTGTGGGCCTCATGCTCTTCACCATGTACTACCTCTTTATGCAGGAAGAGGAGTTTTTGGCGGGCCTGCACCGCTACCTGCCCTTCCGCGAGAAGACGATGGACGAGCTGAGCGAATCCCTTAAAAACAACGTGAACTCCAACGTGCTGGGCCAGGGCATCGTGGCCCTGGTGCAGGGCGTGCTCACGGGCGCTACGCTCTGGATTTTTCAGGTGCCCGACCCGCTGTTCTGGACGGTGGTAGCGTTTTTTATGGCTTTTATTCCGGTGCTGGGTACGCCGCTGGTGTGGGGCCCGGCCGCCATCTACCAGTTTGCGCAGGGCCAGAACAACCAAGGCATCGGCATTTTGCTGGTGGGCGTCATCGTCATCATCAACATCGACAACCTGCTGCGCATTTGGCTGGCCAAGTACATGGGCAATATCCATCCGTGGGTAACGCTGGTGGGCCTCACCCTGGGCGTCGAGATTTTTGGTATCGTGGGCCTGGTTATCGGGCCGCTGCTGCTCTCCTATTTTATCGTGCTGATGCAGGTGTTTGCCCGCGAAAACCTGGCGTTGCAGCACCTCATGCCCGATACCCTCACGGGCCGGGCCGAGCGGGCGGTGGAGGCCGACCAGGAAGTTAAAAATATGGCCAGCGAAGTCCGGCGGGCGCAGTAGGCTAGCCAGATAAAGGGCCCCGGCGCTACCTTCGCCTTCCTATGGACCTGACCCCGATTCACCCCAAAGTAACCCCGATTTACCAGACCTCGGTCTTCAAATTTAGCTCGCTGGCCGAGCTCGAAACCTACTACACCGCCCCCGACCACGGCGGCATGTACGGCTACTCGCGCTCCGAGCACCCCAACTCCGACGAGCTCGTGGCCGAGGTGGCCAAGCTCGAAGGCGCGGCCGGGGGGGGGGTAGCCACTGGCGCGGGCCTGGCCGGGCTGCTGGCCGCCGTGCTGGCCACCTGCCAGGCCGGCGACCACGTGCTGTGCCCCGCCGAGCTCTACGGCGGCTCGGTGGTGCTGCTTTCCAATGAGCTGACGCGCCTGGGCATCGAGACGAGCTACGTGCCGCTGGCCGACCTCTACGACGTGGCCCGCCACCGCCGGCCCACCACCAGGCTGGTGCTGGCCGAAGTGCTCAGCAACCCGCTGCTGGTGGTTCTCGACGGCCCGCGCCTGGCCCAGGCCTGCCAGCAAGAAGGTGTTTTGCTGCTGATTGACAGCTCATTTACCTCGCCCATCCTGACCCAGCCGCTGAGCTGGGGCGCCGATATGGTGTGGCACTCGGCCACCAAGTACCTGGCCGGCCACTCCGACGTGACGGCGGGGGTAGTGGTGGCCCGCGACCCGGCCATCGGCAAGCGCCTGCGCCAGGTGGCTACTAACCTCGGCCTCATGCTGGCCCCGCTCGATAGCTGGCTGGCTGTGCGTGGCCTCAAAACCCTGCGTCTGCGCATGCGCCAGCACTCCGAAAATGCCCAGCAGCTGGCGCGCTTCCTGGCCGACAGCCCGGCCGTGGCCCAGGTCTTCTATCCCGGCCTGGAGAGCCACCCCGGCCACGACTTGGCCGCGCACCAGCTGCTGGGCGGCTTGTTTGGCGGCATGATGTCCGTGCGCCTGGCCGACGACTCGGCGGCGGCCGTCGATGCGTTCATTCAAAAAACCAGGCTCTTCCCGCTGGCCCCGTCGCTGGCGGGCGTATCGTCGTCGTGCTCCTACCCGGCCGCCACCTCGCACCGGGGCCTCACGCCGGCCCAGCGGGCCGCGCTGGGCATCACGCCCGGCGTGCTGCGCCTGAGCGTGGGTATCGAGGAGGTAGCCGATTTACTGGTGGATTTGGAGCACGCGCTGGGCCAGGGCGAAGGCAGCCACCGACCGTAGCTGCCACCGCCGGCGCTGGGTGGGGTAGGGAATAGCGTGCAGCGGCCCTACCCCGCCTGCCTGAGTTGGGGTTGAGTAGGAGCTTGGTCATGCTCGTTTGGGCGGCCGGCGTGCCGACCTTTGCCCCGATGCATACGCTTGAAGAACTGCGCGCCGGCAAGCTGGCGGGCCTGCGCCGCCTCAGCCTGGCCGCCGACCTCACCGAATTTCCTGAGGAAATATTTGGCCTGGCCGACACGCTCGAAGTCCTGGATTTATCGGGCAACCGGCTCTCGTCCCTACCCCCCGACCTGCCCCGGCTGCCCCGGCTGCGCATTCTGTTTTGCGCTAACAACCAATTCACCGCCGTGCCTGAGGTGCTGGGCCAGTGCCCGCAGCTGAGCATGGTAGCCTTCAAGGCGAATAAAATTCGCACGCTGCCCGCCGCCGCGCTGCCGCCCGCGTTGCGCTGGCTCATCCTCACCGATAACCAGCTGGAGGCCCTACCCCCCGAAATAGGCCGGTGCGGGCAGCTGCAAAAGCTGCTGCTGGCCGGCAACCAGCTGCGGCACCTGCCCGCCGAGCTGGCCCACTGCACGCAGCTGGGCCTGCTGCGCATTGCCGCCAACCAGCTCGAAGAATTGCCGGCTTGGCTCCTCACCATGCCCAACCTGGCCTGGCTGGCCTACGCCGCCAACCCATTTTGCGCCGCCGCCGAGGCCGCCGTGGTGGCGCGCCACCCCATTGGCCGCGTTGCCTGGCCCGAGCTGGCCGTGGAGCAGCAGCTGGGCGAAGGGGCCTCGGGCGTCATTTACCGGGCCTCGTGGCAGCGGCCCGCCGAGGTGGCGAAGGAGGTAGCCGTTAAGGTTTTTAAGGGAGCCGTGACGAGCGATGGCCTGCCCCACAGCGAAATGGCCGCCTGCATCAGCGCGGGCCAGCACCCCAACCTGATTGCGGTCGAAGGCAAAATCAGCCAGCACCCGGCCGGGGCCGAAGGGTTGGTGCTGGAGCTTATTGACCCGGCCTACGGCAACCTGGCCGGGCCGCCCAGCCTCGACACCTGCACCCGCGACGTGTACGCGCCCGGCACCACCTTCACGCTGGCGGCGGCCCTGCGCCTGGCCCACGGTATTGCCTCGGCCACAGCGCACCTGCACGCGCAGGGTATTGTGCACGGTGATTTGTACGCCCACAACATCCTGGCCACGCCCGCCGGCGACGCGCTGCTGGGCGACTTCGGCGCCGCTAGTTTCTTCGACGCCGCCACCCCGGCCGCTCGCAGCTTGCAGCAGTTAGAAGCCCGCGCCTTTGGCTGCCTGCTCGAAGAGCTGCTGGCCCACTGCCCAGCCGGCGATGCCGCCACACTGGCTGCCCTGGCCGACTTGCAGCGGCGCTGCACGCAGCCCACGGTGGCCGCGCGGCCCTTATTCAGCGAAATGGAGGCGGAGCTGGCCCGCTGGCTGGCGCTGGCCTAAAGCGGGGGGGGTAGGGGGCGCAGCAGCTGGTGCACCTCCTTGGGCGTGAGGATGCTCACGGCGTCGGCGCTCACCAGCCAGAGGCGCTGCTGGGCATCGAGCTGCACGAGCACGGGCCGGCCGGCGGGGGTAGGCACGGGCCGCAGCTGCTGCTTGGGCACCACCTGGTCGGTGCCGGCGGCGGGAGCAAAGCTGGCGGCCGGCTCGGTGGGCAGCAGCAGCAGGCCCTGCGCCGTGGCAAACAGCCGGCCCTCGCCCCGCAAGCTCACCACGCTGAAAACCTCATTGCCGGGCTGGCCCAGAAACTTCACCGTGGGCAGCTCTTCCTGCTCGTGGCGGCCCGGCGCTTCAAACACCGAAATGGCGTCGGACATAATAACCCAGAGGTTGCCGGCATTGTCGGGCAGCAGCTTATTCACGATGTTGTCGGGGATTTCGTGGTTGGCCACGCCTTCCTCGTTGTAGCGCGTCCACTGCGCGCCCTGCTTGCGGCTGAGGCCAATGTTGGTGGCAATCCAGACGGAGCTATCGGCCGTCACGGCCCCGGCGTTGATGGCGGGCGTGCGCAGCTCCTGCGTCAGCTGGCCATTGGCGCCCTGCCGAAACACGCCCTGGCCATTGGCCCCCACCCACAGCGCGCCTTGCTTGTCCTGAAACAGCGCCGTGATGTTGCCGGCCGGCTCGGCCGTGGGCAGCGGCAGCGCCCGCGCCCGAAACCGCCGCGTGTCCAGCGCTACTACCCCCTGATGAGTGCCCAGCCACAGCACTGTATCGGTTGCGGTGGCGCATTGCACGGGGCTGGCGCTCTGGTATTTGCGTACGAAGGTGCCTTTCTCCAGCTGCCACACGCTGTGCTCAGTCACCAGAAGAGTGGCGTGGCCGGCGTGCAGCAGGGCCACCGGCTGCTCGTGGCCGGCGAGGGGGTAGGGCGGCCGGGGCCGGGCAGCACCGCCAGCAGCAGGCCCAGCGTCCCCTCACGCCCGTGATGGCCGACTTTCTGAAGCTGAGCACGTTTGCTACTACCCTCAGCGTGCGCGGCGGCCTGCCGGCTGCCACCACCGCCGCCTTCCAGCTGAGCCCCGTGCCGTTCGATAATCAGTTTTAGGTCAACTTCACCCTACCCACGGCGGGCGCCGTCAAGGTAGAATTGTTTGACGAGATGGGCCGGAAAGTGCAAACCGTGGCCACTGGCCAGCGCTTCGCCATCGGCGCGCACGCCCTGCCCGTCGATGGCACGCACCTAAAAGCCGGCCTCTACGTGGCCACCGTCACGATTGACGGCCAGGTGATTACCAAGAAAACCATTAAACTGTAAAACAAAGTACCACTCCGTTTTACAGCGCCTCGCGCAGGGCTTTGGTCACGCGGTGCAGCTCTTCATCGCCCATGACGGTGCCGCTGGGTAGGCACAGGCCACGAGCAAACAAGTCGGCGCACACCGCGCCGCCATACATGGGCGCGCCGGTAAAGAGCGGCTGCAAGTGCATGGGTTTCCAGAGCGGGCGGCTCTCAATAGTATGCGTTTCCAGGTGCTGGCGCACGCTTTCGGGGGTAGCGGCAGTGGCTTCGGGGTCGAGCAGGAGGGTAGTAAGCCAGCGGTTGCTGAGGCTGCCGGCGGGCTCGGGACTGGGGGCCAGCGCCAGGCCGGGCAGGCCGGCGAGGTGCTCGCGGTACCAGTTAAAAATCTCGCGGCGGCGCTTCACGCGGTCGGGCAGCAGCTCCATCTGGCCCCGGCCGATGCCGGCCAGCAGGTTGCTGAGGCGGTAGTTGTAGCCCACCTCCGAGTGCTGGTAGTGCGGAGCCGGGTCCTTGGCCTGGGTGGCCAGAAAGCGGGCCCGCGCGGCCAGCTCGCGGTCGTAGGTCACGAGCGCGCCGCCGCCGCTGGTCGTCAATATCTTATTGCCATTAAACGAGAATACGCCTACCCGCCCAAAGCCGCCCAGCGGCTGGTGCTGCCAGCTGGAGCCCAGCGCCTCGGCCGCATCTTCCAGAATGGGCAAGTCAAACTCAGCGGCCAGGGCCAGGATTTCGGGCAGCCGGGCGGGCATGCCGTAGAGGTGCACCAGCAGCAGCGCCTTCGGCTTTTGGCCCAGCCGCAGGCGGTCCACAATAGCCTCGCGCAGGCGAGCGGGGCACATGTTCCAGGTGTCGGCCTCGCTATCTACAAACACGGGAGTAGCGCCGCAGTACCGAATGGCGTTGGCCGTGGCCACGAACGTGAACGAAGGGCACAGCACCTCATCGCCCGGCCCCACGCCCAGCAGCAGCAGCCCCAGGTGCAACGCGGCCGTGCCCGAGCTCAGGGCCACGCAATAGGGCACGCCCACCGCCGCGCAAATGTCGGCCTCGAAGCCATCGAGGTTGGGGCCCACGGGCGCTACCCAGTTGTCTTCCACCGCCTTGTGCAAGTAGTTGAGCTCGTGGCGGCCCAGGTGCGGGGGCGAAAGGTAGATGCGGTCCAACTTGGCAGTTATGAGTTAGAAGTTAGAAGTTATGAGTTGAAAGTAAGTCAGCGGGTTGAAAAGCTGAACGTGAATTCAACTCATAACTTCTAACTCATAACTCATAATTGCCGATAGGCTTCGCCGGTACGCCCACGGCGGTGCAGCCGGCGGGCAAATGCCGTACCACCACGGCGCCGGCGCCCACGGTCGTGCGCGCGCCCACCCGCACCTGGTGAATGAGCGTAGCATTAGTGCCCAGATACACGCCGGTTTCGAGGTGGGCGCCGCCGCCCACGTTGGCGTGCGGCATCAGGGAGCAAAAGTCTTCGAGCACCGCATCGTGGCCCACCGTGCAGCCCAGGTTGAGCAGCACGAAGCGGCCCAGAGTGATGTCGCAGGTCAGGAGGCAGCCGCGCTGAATGAGGCAGCCCGCGCCCAGGCCGATGCGCTGGTGCGGGCGCAAGGCCACCTGCGGGTGCACCAGCGCCGGAAACGACAGCCGCACCGACGTGAGCCGGCCCACTATGGCGGCCCGCCCGGCGCCGCTGCCCACGGCTACGGCCACGGATAGGGGGGTAGGGGTTGCATTAAGCTCGGCCACGGTGCCGAGGTAGGGGAGGCCCGCCACGGTGGGGGTAGCCGGCACCTTGTCATCGTAAAAACCTTGCAGGTTCCAGTTGCTGCCCGCCTCGTTGAGCTGGGCTACCAGCACGGCTATCTCGCGGCCCAGGCCGCCCGCCCCCACGATAACCAGGGGCCGGGCCGGGCCAGGGTCGGCGTTCGGGTTGTTATCGGCTTGAAATTCTGAGAAGAATAACTGGGTCATGAGCAGCGGGTTACCAGGGTCGCTGCCTGGTGGTCGTTAGGCCGCCAGCATGGTTTCGCCGTGCTGGCTGGTGTCGAGGCCGCGGGTTTCGTTCTCGGCATTCACCCGGATGGGCACGATAAAGTTAGTGACCCGGTACAATAGCCAGGAGCCGCCAAAGGTGAATACACCCACCACCACTAGCGTGAGCAGGTGGTAGTAGAGTAGCGTGGGCCCACCACCCGTAAACAGGCCGCCCTTTTGCGCGAATAGCGCCGTGGCCAGCATGCCTACCATGCCGCCTACCCCGTGGCACGGAAACACGTCGAGCGTATCGTCCAGCGTAGTCCGGTTTTTCAAAACCACGGCTCCAAAGCTCACGCCCGACGCCAGAATGCCGATAAAAATGGCCGGCCCGTAGGCCACGTAGCCCGCCGCCGGCGTAATGGCCACCAGCCCCACCACCGCGCCCACGGCCGCGCCCATCGCCGAGGGCCGCTGCCCACGGGCCGCTTCCAGCACCATCCAAGTGAGCATGGCGGCGGCCGAGGCAAAGTGCGTGGTCACGAAGGCCTGCACGGCCTGGGCGTTGGCCCCCAGCGCCGAGCCGGCGTTGAAGCCAAACCAGCCGAACCACAGCAGCCCGGTGCCCAAAATGACAAACGGGATATTGACCGGCGCGTGGGCGTGGCCGTCGAGGTGCGAGTGGCGGCGGCCAATGGCCAGCGCCCCGGCCAGCGCCGCGAAGCCCGCCGAAATGTGCACCACCGTGCCGCCCGCGAAGTCCAGTACGCCCCACTTAAACAGGAAGCCGTCGGGGTGCCAGGCCCAGTGCGCCAGCGGGCAGTAGATAAACAGGCTGAAAAAGCAGATAAAAATCAGGTAGCCCCAAAACCGGATGCGCTCGGCAAAACCACCCGTGATAAGCGCCGGCGTGATAATGGCAAACTTGAGCTGAAACGCCGCGAACAGCACCAGCGGCAGCCCCGCGCCCAGCGTGGGGTGGGGCGCGGTGCCCACGTTGTTGAACATGAAAAACGTGCGCGGGTCGCCAATTACGCCACCAATATCATCGCCAAAAGCCAGCGAAAAACCTACCACGTACCACAGCAACGAAATGACGCCCAGCGCGATAAAGCTTTGCAGCATCGTCGAGATGATGTTGCCCCGGTTCACCATACCGCCGTAAAAAAACGCTAGCCCCGGCGTCATCAGCAGCACCAGGGCCGTCGAAACCAGCATCCAGGCCACATCGGCGGCTTTCAGCGAGTCAGGTGCGGCGTCGGGGTGGTGGAGGGGTAGGAAAGCAGCGCCGAGCGCCAAGACCGCCAACACCACAAGCGAAGGACGGGCAAGCAATTGTTTGCGCGACATACGGAATAATTTAGCTAAGTGACCTCTGCGAAGGTAGGGGCTAATGCTAAATAATGTCTAATTATTCCAAGAATGGCCTTCAATTTAAGGCCTTACCACGAGTTTCTACTCAAAAAATAGCTGCTGGCTCCGTGAGTGATAGGGGTGCGGGGTGCGGCGCGCGGGGCCGATGTTTCTTCAACAGCTTCCGTAAAAAGCTGCGCAGTAACCATAGCAAGCCCGATGGGGTAAGTAGGTAGTCAGCTGATAATTCATGACTATGCTGACTCCAACTGCTTATGACACATAAGGAAAAATGGTTGATTTTTGCGCCCGCCGGATTGCTTGGTATCGGTGCTGGTGCCTGCCTGGTCAATTGGGCCGGAACTCTCAAAACTCAGGGTAAACCTACCAGTACCTGGGTGCTAGCTGGCACGGCGGCCCTCACGGTGCTTAATGCGGGCGTGAGCCTGTTCGGCCGGGGGGTAGTGGAAAAAACGCTGTATGAATTGCGCGAAAAAGCGCCCGGCGCTGCCCCCGGTAACTAACGCCTACCCCCTCACCATATGGCGCACAAAAAAAGCCCTGGCCAGAGCCAGGGCTTTTTTATTTCTTATGCTAACGAAGCAAGACTACTCAGTTTTGGCTTCCATTTTTTCTGAGCCCGTTTTGGCTTTATGGCCTAGTTTCTGGGTGCCGGTCTTGATTTTGTGACCAGCCTTGTGAGCTACGTTGCCAGCGGCATCGGCCGTGTTCTCGAGGGCAGCGCCCACGTTAGTTTTGCCGGTCTTGGTCACCACTTTTTTGGTGCCGTTGTCACGAACTTTTACTTCGGTGGTGGGGGTGGTTTGGGCGATAGCGGCAGTTGCGAAAGCGCAGGTTACTGCCAGCAAGAATACTTTTTTCATGGCGTTGGGGGAAAAGATATTTTCGAGGACTCTTACGCAACTACCCGAACTGGGTTGTTACTAAAAGCTGTAAAAGCTTTTCAAAGCCCGTGCCAAAGTCAATTAATCCCCGTAATCATCCTATTGAGGAGGGCAAAAGCAGCGACGAATCGCCGTAGCTCAGGAAGCGGTAGCGGTGGGCCAAGGCGTGGTCGTACACGGCCCGCCAGCCCGGCCCCAGCAGGGCGGCCACCAGCAGCAGCAGCGTGCTTTCGGGCTGGTGGAAGTTGGTAATCAGCCCCTGCACCAGCCGAAAGCGGTAGCCTGGCGCAATGAGCAGCCGCGTGCTGGCCTCGATGGCGGCCGAGCCGGTAGCTTCCAGGTGCGCCAGCAGCGCGTGCAGCGCCGCTTCGGTAGTTATTTCTGCCTCACCAGCGGCCAGCGGCTGGTAGGGCTGCCACTGGTCCACTTGCAGCGCGGCGGGGGGGGTAGGGCTGCGCACGAGGGCCGCGCCCAGCCAGTAGAGACTCTCCAGCGTGCGCAGGCTGGTGGTGCCCACCGCGATAACCGGCCGCGGCTGGTGCGCCAGCAGCTGCCGCAGTAGGCTGGCCTGCACGATGATTGGCTCGGCGTGCATGGGGTGGTCGGCCATCGTGGCGGCCTTCACGGGCTGGAAGGTGCCGGCGCCCACGTGCAGCGTTACCTGGCCGGTAGCGATGCCGCGCCGGCCCAGCTCGGCCAGCAGCTCGGGGGTGAAGTGCAGGCCGGCGGTGGGCGCGGCCACGGCCCCCTCGTGGGCGGCGTACACGGTTTGGTAGCGCACGGCGTCGGCGGCGGTGTCGGTGCGGTGTAGGTAGGGGGGTAGGGGCAGGTGCCCGGCGGCCCGCAGCACCTCGGCGAAGGGCAGCGAGGCGGGCTACCAGCGGAAATCAATCAGGCTTTCGCCGCCCGCCTCGGTGGCCTGGCGCTCGGCCCACAGCGTGGCGGGCTGGCCCGCAAAGCGAAACTCCAGGCTCACGGGGCCGCTTTTCCAGCGGCGGCCGTTGCCCACCAGGCAGCGCCAGGTGCAGGCCGCCGTTTGCTGCAAAGCCGGCTCCAGCGCCCGGTGCGGGGCCACGGGCTCCAGGCAAAACAGCTCGACCACGCCGCCGGTGGGGCGCTGGGCCAGCAGCCGGGCCCGCACCACGCGCGTGTCGTTGAAAATCAGGAGGCTATCGGCCGGCAGCTCATCGGGCAAATCGCGGAATGTCTTATCGCTAATAACACCCTCGCGGCTCACCAGCAGGCGGCTGGCGGCGCGGTCGGCCAGCGGCTCGGGGGCAATGCGGTCGGCCGGCAGGTCGTAGTGAAAATCCTGGATGCGCAGCTGGCGCGGAGCGGGGGGGGTAGGCATAGGTACGCAAACGTGGTGGTTTGCGTCCGCGCGCCGCCTGACTTAGCCAAGCGGCGCGGAGACGCGAACTACAAAGTTCGCGCTACTAAGCGCTCCGAGCGCAACCGGCGCGTAGGCTGGATTGGGTGCTATTTGCGGAAAATAAATTTTTATCCGGCCCATGCTCAACTTTTTTCTGGCAGTGCTGCTCGTCGGCCCACCCACCCGGCCCGCCCACCCCTACGCCGACGCCACGCGCCGCCGCATCGCCACCGCCCAGGACGAGCGCCAAGCGGCCGCCCTGCTGCCTTTTTTGCAGGATAAAAACCCCGCCTACCGCGCCGCCGCCGCCGAGGCCCTCGCTTCGGTGCAAGACAAAAAGGCCACGCCCGCGCTCCTACCCCTGCTCCGCGATGCCAACCCGGCCGTGCGCCGCGCGGCGGCCTACGCCCTCGGCCAGGCCGGCGACAGCCTGGCCGTGCCCGCCCTGGCCCAGCGCCTGGCCCAGCCCGAAGCCAGCGTCCCCGCCCGTCGTGCCGCCTACGAGGCGCTGGGCCGCTGCGTCACCCGGCGCACCGTCAGCCAGATTTGGGCAATAAAGCCGCCCGGTCCCGATTCGGCCGCCGCGCCCGGCCGCGCCTGGGCGCTGTACCGCGCCACGCTGCGCGGCCTCGCCACGCCCGAAGTCGTGCGCCAAACTACGACATTGCTGGCCCAGAAAGGGGTAGGGCTGGCCCCGGCGCGGGCGGGCGCCTCAGCCGCCCTGGCGCGGCTGCGCGGCCAGGATTCGACGCTGGCGCGCGTAGCGCTGTCGGTGCTACTGAAAGCCGTGGCGAGTGACCCTGATTATTTCGTGCGCGAAAACTGCGCGTCGGCGCTGGGCCGGGTGGCTACTCGGCCCAACGTGCTGAGCGCGCTACTCAGTGCAACTGCCGACGCCGATTTTCGAGTGCGGGTGGCAGCGCTGCGGGCGCTGCCCATAACCTGGGCTACAGTGAACGGCGTGCAAGAAAGGCGGGGACCTATTATAGAAACTATATTTGATAAGCGCTTGACTATATGCGCTCAGCGTTCTGAGGAATCATTCCTGCGACCATCAGCGCTGGCACAAGAAGCTTTGGTGGGTGCCGAGTGGTTTCTAAAAACACCAATTGATACCGCATCCTCGGTGTTTGTCAGAAGCACTTATTCGGCAGAATTAATAAATTTTGCTGCCCATACCACGCACTTTCGCGCCCGCGCCACGCTGTTGCAAGCAGCGCTGCACCACGCCCCGGTTGTTCAGCGCGCAACCATCGCCGATACCATCCGCGCCCGCTACCAGCGCACTACCAATCAATACGAGAAAGCCGCGTTGCTCACCGCGCTCAGCGAAGACCCGGCGCAGTTCGATTTTCTGGCGAAAGAAGCCACGCTGACCACCGGCCCGCCCGTGGTACCCGGTGCGGCGCTGGCGGCGCTGGTGAGCCTGCGGGGCAACAAGAATTTTCCCGCCGCCCGGCAGGCCGATTTCACGGCGGCGCTGCGGCGGGCGCTGGCCGGCGGCGACGTGGCCCAACTCGCCACCGCCGCCGAGGCGCTGGCCAATCCCGCGCTCGTCCCTACCCCCCAGCCCGAGGACGAAGCCGCCCTGCGCCAGGCCCAGCGCAAGCTCACGCTGCCCCGCGAAATCGAGGCCTGGCTGGGCTTGCAGCAGGCGCTGGATAAGCTCACCAAAGCCCTGAAGCCGACGCCCGCGCCCGTGGGCCCCGCCAGCCAGCACCCCATCGACTGGGCGCTGGTGCAGACCATCCCGGTGGGCCAGCGCGTGCAAGTAACCACCAGCAAGGGTGTTATCGTCTTGGAATTGAAGGTGGTGGAGGCGCCCGGCTCGGTGGCCAGCTTCGTGAGCTTAATTAAGCAGCACTTCTACGACGGGCTTTATTTCCACCGGGTGGTGCCCGATTTCGTGGCCCAGGGCGGCGACCCGCGCGGCGATGGCTCGGGCAGCACCCCCTATAATTTGCGCTCCGAATTCGCGCAGCTGAACTACGGCGCGGGGGCGGTGGGCCTGGCCTCGGCCGGCAAGGATACTGAGAGCTGCCAGTTCTTTTTCACCCACCAGCCTACCCCCCACCTCGACGGCCGCTACACCATCTTTGCCCAGGTGGTGCAGGGCCTGGCCGTGGTGCAGCAGCTCGAAATCGGCGACCGGATGCTGCGCGTCGAGCTGCTCAAAACTGCCCGCTAGCGCCCGGCCGCCGTATAAAGCCGCCCTGGCCCGCCGCGTCGCGCGGTTTTGCCTACTTGTTGCTTATGCCCGTCGCGCCCGCTTTTTCCGCCATCCAACTCACTACTTACCTCGAGCGCCTCACCAGCCTGGTGGTTCTTTACCTGCCCCGGCTGGCGGCGGCCATCGTGCTACTGGTGGTGGGCTGGTGGGTCATCGGCTGGCTGAGCCGGCTGGTAGCCGAGGCCACGGCGCGGCTCGACGTGTCGCTCAGCTTGTTTCTCACGAGCATGGCCAGCATCACCCTCAAGGTGCTGCTGCTCATCTCGGCGGCGGGCATGGTCGGGTTTCAGACGACTTCGTTCGTAGCCATTCTGGGGGCGGCGGGCCTGGCGGTGGGGCTGGCTCTGCAGGGCACGCTGGCCAACTTCGCGGGCGGCGTGCTGATTCTGATTTTCAAGCCTTTTATCGTGGGTGATGTCATTGAAAGCCAGGGTAAAAGCGGTACCGTGCAGGCCATTCAGATTTTTAATACCCTCCTGCTCACCTCGCAGGGCGACACCGTGATTTTGCCCAACGGCGCCACTTCCAACGGCGTCATCGTCAACAAAGCCCACCCCAAGCAGGCGCTGGTCGAAGTGCAGCTAGAGCTTGACAGCAGTACCGACCTCGACGCCCTGCGCCAGCGCGCCGTGCCGCTCATGCAGAGTACCAGCCAGGTGCTCCCTACCCCCCTGCCGCAGGTCGGCCTTGTCTCACTCAAGCCTGGCGCCACCATGCTGGTGGCCTTCCGCGTGCACACCGCCCCCGGCCAGGAAGACGCCGTGCGCAACGAGCTGCTGGAGGAGTTGCAGCAGCTGTTTGCCACTCAAAAAGCTGCTTAGGACTCGTTTGAAATTAAAAATTCGCTTGTCCTTGCGAGTTAGCTCACTGGCACCACCACCACTTTTTTCGTCTCAAAAAACTCTTCCTCAAAGAAATCGCTTAGGTCCACGACCCGCGCCACGAGGCCGCTTTCGGCAATTTCTTCTTCTAAGTCGCCGCCTTTTAGGTAGTACAACCCGGCGCCTTTGGCGGGCTTGGCTTTGTAGCGGTGGGCTATCCAGGGGTGGAAGGTGGCTAGGCGGGCCACGGCGCGGCTCACTACGAAATCAAATTTTTCGCGCACGTCCTCGGCCCGGATTTGGGCGGCCGTCACGTTGGTCAGGCCCAGGTCGGCGGCCATAAACTGCACGGCCCGAATCTTTTTGCCAATGCTATCGACGAGGTGAAACTTCACCTCCGGGAACATGATTGCCAGCGGCAAGCCGGGCAGTCCGCCGCCGGTGCCCACGTCCAAAACGGCGCTGCCGGCCGGAAACTGCACCACCTTAGCCAGACCCAGCGAGTGCAGAATGTGGCGCTCCACGAGGTTGTCGGCGTCGGTGCGGGCCACCAGGTTTATCTGCGCGTTCCAGGCCTTAAACTCGGTTTCGAGGCGTGCAAACTGGGCCATCTGCTGCTTGGTGAGGGTAGGGAAGTACTTGGTAAGAATGGTCATGCGGGGTTGCGGCGAAGGCGGGGGGTAGGGCGGCAAAATAAAAAGGAGAACGTCATGCTGAACGTAGTGAAGCATCTCTACCGCGCCGATTGGGATTACTACACCACCGGCGTGGTAGAGATGCTTCACTGCGTTCAGCATGACGTTCTTTATAGTCAAGCTGTTTGCTGTCAAGCAGTTAAATAAACTCTTTCTTGTCCTTCACCATGTCGTAGAGGAGCTCGCGGGCGCGGTGCAGCTGCGCCTTCACGGTGCCGAGGGGCGCCTTCAGCTCGGTCGCGATTTCTTCGTAGCTCAGCTCGTCGAAGTAGCGCAGGCTCACGAGGCGCTGGTACTTGTCGGGCAGGCGCGACACCACGTGGCGCATGATTTCGATTTTCTGGTTCTTAATCGTGGTGTCGGCGGGGTTGAGGTCGTTGTCCCGAAACTCGAGCTGAATTTCGTCGCCATCGCCCATCTTCACCGCCGAGTCGATGCTCATGGTCTTGATTTTATTCTTGCGAATAAAGTCGATGCAATTGTTGGTGGCGATGCGGAAAAGCCAGGTGCTGAACGCAAACTCGGGGTTGAACTTGTGCAGGTTCTTAAACGCCTTGGCGAAGGCCTCAATGGTGAGGTCCTCGGCGTCGTCGGGGTTGCGCACCATCTTGAGCACCACGTGAAACACGGGTTTTTTGTAGATGTGCATCAGCTCAGCGTAGGCCTTCTCGTCGCCGTGGTCAACGGCGGCCCGAATCAGCTTGAAGTCGTGCTTGGCTTTGGTCGAAAACTGTTTTTGAATATCAGCAGGATTTACTTCCATTGGAGCGGGCGGCGCCGAAACAGGGACAAGCCCCAGGCGCAGTAAAAAGCAAAGTAGAGAAAGTCGAGCGCCGGCAACAGCAGCGGCGGGAAGTTAGTGCGCAAGCGGCGCGCCAGTGGTGTATAAACTAGCGTAAGTAACAATGTTCGCGCCAACCAGATTATTGCCAAAGATACCAAGTTTTCGCGGTTCCATCCAACTGCCAAAACGGCTGGCGTGAGCAAGTAAAAAAGTGCGTTGCTACCCATAAAAAGGCCGATTCGGCGGCGGTCGGCGGCCCGGTAGCGACCCCCGGCCGAGAGGTGCCGCCGCTTCTGGCGCCACCAGGCGGCCCAGGTCGCGGCGGGCTGGCTCAGGGTGTGGGCACCGGCATCGGCCACCACGGCCGCGCGGGCGCCGGCGGCCACCGCGTCCTGCACCAGCAGGTCGTCGTCGCCGCTCAGCCGCCGCATGTGGCTGGCAAAGCCTTTGGTACTATGGAAGGTAGCCTTGGTGTAAGCCAGGTTGCGCCCCACCCCCATGTAGGGCCGCCCCGCCCAGGCAAAGCCCAGGTACTGGCCGGCCGTGAGCAGGGTTTCGTAGCGAATGAGCTGGTTGAGCAGCCCCGGCATTTCGGCGTAGCCCGAGTAGCCGAGCACGATGTCGGCCCCGGCCCCACCCCCAACCCCTCCCCTGCGGGAGAGGGGAGCCTGAAAGCCGCGCTGCATCAGGCGCAGCCAGTCGGGGCTGTCAGGTTGGCAGTCGGCGTCGGTGAAGAGGAGCCGCTCGTAGCGCGCCGCCTTGATGCCCAGCGTGAGGGCATATTTTTTGGGCGCGAAGCCGGCCGGCGTGTGCGCCACCGTTACGAGCCGGAAGCGGCCAGGGTAATACTGGCTCAGCTGCTGGGCGTAGAGGTAGGTATCATCCTGGCTGCGGTCGTCTATCAGCACCAGCTCAAAACCGGGGGGGTAGGCTTGGCGCAGCAGCTGCGGCACCAGCTCGCGCAGGTTGTCGAGCTCGTTGTGAGCGCACACGATAATCGACACCGGCTCCGTATCGGGTCCCGGTTCGTCGGCCGCCGCCTCGGCGGGCCGCCGCGCAAAAGGCCGGAAATACCGCAGCCCAAACCACCCCTGCACGAGTAGCAGGGGCAACAGCAAAAGCGCGGGGGGTAGGGAGGTGAAAGAGGGTAGCAACACGGAACTGGGCCGCAAAGGTAAGCCGGCGGTAATTTTGGCGGAATGAAGTTTGACCTCCTGGCCCGCGACCCGGCTACCAAAGCCCGCGCCGGCCGCCTCACCACGGCGCACGGCCCCATCGAAACGCCCATTTTTATGCCCGTCGGCACGGCTGGCACCGTGAAGGCCGTGGGCCAGCGCGAACTCAAGCAGGATGTGCAGGCCCAGATTATCCTCGGCAATACCTACCACCTCTACCTGCGTCCTGGCCTCGACGTGCTGCAAGCGGCCGGTGGCCTGCACAAGTTCAACGGCTGGGACGACCCCATTCTCACCGATAGCGGGGGCTACCAGGTGTTTTCGCTGAGCGGCACGCGCAAGATTAAGGAAGAAGGCGTCACGTTTCGTTCGCACATCGACGGCAGCAAGCACCTGTTTTCGCCCGAGGGCGTGATGGATATTCAGCGCCGCATCGGGGCCGATATCATCATGGCCTTCGACGAATGCACGCCCTGGCCCTGCGAGTACGACTACGCCCGCCGCTCCTTGGATATGACGCACCGCTGGCTGAAGCGCTGCATCCAGCGCCTCGACGCCACCGAGCCGCTGTATGGTTACGAGCAGACGCTCTTTCCCATCGTGCAGGGCAGCACCTTCAAAGATTTGCGCGTGCAGTCGGCCGAGTTCATTGCCGCGCAGGGCCGCGCCGGCAACGCCATCGGTGGCCTCAGCGTGGGCGAGCCGGCCGAGCTCATGTACGAGATGACCGAGCTGGTCTGCGACATCCTGCCCGCCGACAAGCCGCGCTACCTGATGGGGGTAGGAACGCCCGCCAATATCCTGGAAAACATTGCGTTGGGCGTCGATATGTTCGACTGCGTGCTGCCCACCCGCAACGCCCGCAACGGCATGCTCTTCACCACCGAGGGCATCATCAACGTGGGGAGTAAGAAGTGGGCCGACGATTTTTCGCCCCTTGATGAGGCGCTGGGCGGGCACGTCAGCACGTTCTACACCAAGGCCTATTTGCGGCACCTCATCCATTCCAAGGAAATCCTGGGCGCCCAGATTGCCTCGCAGCACAACCTCACCTTCTACCTCTGGCTGGTGCGCGAGGCGCGCCAGCAAATCGTGGCCGGCACGTTTGGGGCCTGGAAAACGGTGATGGTCGAAAAGCTAATGCGCAGGTTGTAATCGTCAGTACCGTTTGCCCCGTCTGTCATTGCGAGCGCAACGAAGTGGAGCGCGGCAATCTTTCCTTCACGCTCGCACTACCCGCAAAGCCCCATTAGATGAAAATCTACTACATCTATATTCTCACCAACCAAAACCATACGGTACTATACATCGGCGTCACGAATGACTTGGCGCGACGAGTAGCGGAACATAAGGCAGGTGTGCACGAAGGTTTTACGAAAAGATATAAGGTAGATAAGCTGGTTTATTTTGAGGAATCGGCCAGTGTTCAGCAAGCCATCGAGCGCGAAAAGCAGCTGAAAGCTGGCTCGCGTAGTAAGAAGCTGGCGTTGATTAATGAAATGAATCCTTACTGGGAAGAGTTGGCAGATGTTGGTGAGTAATGCGGCCGACAAGGAAAGATTGCCGCGCTTCACTTCGTTGCGCTCGCAATGACAGACGGGGCAAACGGTACTGACGATTACACAATTCATGAAGATTCTCGATAAGTACATCATCGGCAAGTTTCTCACCGCGTTCTTTTTCACGGTGCTGATGCTGGTATCGGTGATTTGCGTGATTGACTACACGGAGAAGAACGACGACTTTTTGCACCACAACCTCACGTTCTGGCACGTCTTCACGCACTACTACGTGTACCTGTTCCCGTATTTTGCCAACTTGCTGGCGCCGATTACCATCTTCATCGCGGTGGTGTTTGTGACCTCGCGGCTGGCGGCGCGCACCGAGCTGGTGGCCATGCTGTCGAGCGGCATGAGCTTCGAGCGGCTGCTGCTGCCCTACACCATGGGGGCGAGCATTATCGCGGTGCTCACGTTTGGGCTCATCAGCTGGGTTATCCCGAAGGGCACCAAGGAAATCGTGAAGTTTGAGAACCTGCACGTGCAGGAGCCCTGGAAGTACGAGGGGCGCAACATCCACGTCAAAATCGGGCCGCGCAGCTACGTGTACCTCGAGAGCTACGACGCCGACCGCAACGTGGGCTACCGCTTTGCCCTCGAAACCATCGACAGCACCGTGTTGCGCCGCCGCCTCACGGCCGATGCCATCACCTGGGACTCGACCAAGCAGGCCTGGAAAATGACCAACCAGACGGTGCGCACCTTCCACGGCCAAACCGGCGAAACGCTGCTCGCCATCCCGGCCCGCGACACCACCCTCAACCTCTATCCCAAGGACTTCGCCAGCACCTACCGCCTGGCCGAAACGTTGACCTCACCCCAGCTCAACGACCTGATTGCCACCAAAATAATGCGCGGCGCCAATGATACGGCTCAGTACCTGAGCGTGAAGTACGAGCGCTACGCCTACCCCTTCGATACCATCATCCTCACCCTCATTGGGGTGGTGCTGAGCGCCCGCAAGAGCCGCGGCGGCGTGGGCGGGCAAATCGCGCTGGGCTTCGTGCTGGCGTTCATTTTCATCATCTTCGTGATGCTCTCGCGTAACCTGGCCTCGGTAGGCTCCCTACCCCCCATGCTGGCGGCGTGGGTGCCGGGCATGGTATTTTCGGTCATCGGACTTTTCCTGTACCGCGTGGTACCCAAATAAACTTAACTGTCTGTCATTGAGGGCGTAACGAAGTAAAGCGCGGCAATGACAATTACAGAGTATGCTAAAAGACTATCTCAAGCTGCATTTTATCGTCCTGCTGTGGGGCTTCACCGCCATCCTGGGCAAGCTGCTGACGGTGCCGCCGGTCGAGCTGGTGTTTTGGCGCACGCTGCTGGCCAGCACCGGGCTGGCGGGCCTGCTGCTGGCGCGGCGCGCGGGCTGGCGCGTGGCCCCGGCCGAGGCGCTGAAGCTGCTGGGGGTAGGCGCGCTGGTGGCCGCGCACTGGATTACGTTTTTCCTGGCCGCGCGCCTGTCGTCGGTGAGCGTGTGCCTGGCCGGCCTGGCCACGCTGGCGCTCTGGACCTCGCTGCTGGAGCCGCTGCTGCTGTGGCGCCGGGTGCGGCCCTACGAAGTGGGCCTGGGCCTGCTGGCCATGCTGGGGCTGTACCTGATTTCGCAGGCCGAGTTTACGCAGCTCACCGGCTTGCTGGTGGCGGTGGCGTCGGCGGGCTTATCGGCGCTGTTCAGCGTGCTCAACTCGCAACTGGTGAAGCGCCACGCGCCGGTGCGGCTCACGTTTTATGAGATGCTGGGCGCCTGCCTGAGCATCGTGCTGTTCTTCCCGGTTTACAGCCGCTACTTCACGCAAGGTGCTGGCTTACAGCTGGCCTGGCACGGCCTCGACTGGCTGTGGCTGCTGCTGCTGGCCGGCGTGTGCACGGTGTACGCCTTTTCGTCGTCGGTGGAATTGATGAAGCGCATCTCGGCCTTCGTCGTGAATCTCACCATCAACCTGGAGCCGGTCTACGGCATTGTGCTGGCGCAAATCATGTTTGTGCTGCACGTGCCGGGCTTTGGGCAGGAAAAAATGTCGGGCGGCTTCTACGCGGGCACGGTACTCATCCTGGCCAGCGTGCTCGTGCACCCCGTGCTCGACCAGTGGAACCAGCGCCGCTCCCGGCAGCGCCAGGCCGCCGAGGCCGTGGTTTGAAGGTTACTACCACAACGATTAGGAAAGATTGCCGCGCTGCGCTCGCAATGACAAATGGCGCTTTATAGCACCCCGCGCCACACCAGATACTCGGCTGGCCAGGGTAGGGTAGGGGCCTCACTCATCCCTTCAAAAAGCCCGTATACCGCCGAGCCCGAGCCCGACAGGCTGGCGTAGGTAGCGCCCGCGGCGTAGAGCTGCTGCTTGATGTCGGCCAGCACGGGGTGGGTAGGGGCCAATGATTGTTCAAAGTCGTTGCTGATGGTGGCGCGCCAGGTGCGCATGGGCTGGGCCAGGGCCGCGCGCAGGGGATAGGCCGGGGCTCGCGGCACGATGCCCGCAAACGCCTGCGGCGTGCTGATGTGCAGCCCCGGATACACCACCACGCACGCCGTGCCGTTGACGCTCAGCGCAATCGGCTCAAAAATATCGCCTTTGCCGCGCGCCAGCCGGGGGGTGTTTTCGATAAAAAACGCGCAGTCGGCCCCCAGGCGCCGGGCGTAGTTTTCGAGCTGCTCGGTGGTCAGGCTCAGCCCAAACACCTCGCCGATGGCCCGCAGCGCAAACGCCGCATCGGCCGAGCCGCCGCCCAGCCCCGCGCCGATGGGCACGATTTTGTGCAGCTGCATCTGGGCCGCCGGCAGTTCGGGAAAGTCTGCTTTCAGTAGCTCGTAGGCTTTGAGGCACAGGTTAGTAGCCACCTCGCCGGGAATGAGCCGGCCGGTGAGCGTGAGGTCGGTGGCCGCCTGGCCACTGGGGGCGGGCAGCACCTCCAGCACGTCGGTCCAGGGTAGGGGCAGGAACACGGTTTCGAGCTCGTGGTAGCCGTCGGGCCGCCGGGCCGTCACGTAGAGGCCCAGGTTGAGCTTGGCGTTGGGAAAGGTGAGCAAAGGGTAATGGGTAATAGGTAATGGGTAGTAAAGAACGTCATGCTGAACAAAGTGAAGCATCTCGCCCGCCTCGTTGCAGAAAGTGAACGGACCAGCCAAGATGCTTCACTTTGTTCAGCATGACGTTCTTTAC